>NZ_SMKO01000205.1 GCF_004348685.1 Nonomuraea deserti
GGGCTGGGCACCGACCTGTTCGCCATCGCCGGCCAGCCGGAGCAGCGGCCCGACGGCAACCGCAACGGCATGCTGGTGCTCATGGCGGTCGCCGCCGCCGCGGCCGTGGTGATCGCCATTCTGATCGTGGCCCTCATCTCGAGCTGAACGCGGGGTGCTTCCCGGCCGGCCCGAATTCGTGGGTCAGACTGAAGTCATGAGCGAGTTCAGGATCGAACATGACTCGATGGGTGAGGTTCGCGTGCCCGCGGGAGCACGCTGGCGCGCGCAGACCCAGCGGGCGGTGGAGAATTTCCCGGTGTCCGGGCGGCCCATCGAGCCGTCCCACATCGCCGCGCTGGCCCTGGTCAAGGCCGTGGCGGCGGAGGTCAACGGCGAGCTCGGCGTGATCGACAAGGAGATGGCCGAGGCGATCGCGCAGGCCGCCGCCGACGTGGCCGAGAACGAGCACGACGCGCACTTCCCGATCGACGTCTTCCAGACCGGCTCGGGCACCTCGTCCAACATGAACGCCAACGAGGTGATCGCGACGCTCGCCGAGGAGCGGCTTGGCCGGCCCGTGCACCCGAACGACCACGTGAACGCCTCCCAGTCGTCCAACGACGTCTTCCCCACGTCGATCCACGTGGCGGCGGCGACCGAGGTGACCTATCACCTGCTGCCCTCGCTCCAGCACCTGGCCGAGACGCTGCGGGCGAAGGCCGTCGAGTTCGGCGGGGTGGTGAAGTCGGGGCGCACCCATCTGATGGACGCGACTCCGGTGACGCTGGGCCAGGAGTTCGGGGGGTACGCCACGCAGATCGAGCACGGTGTCGTACGCGTCACCGCGGCGCTGGACCACGTACTGGAGCTGCCTTTGGGCGGCACGGCCGTGGGCACGGGCATCAACACCCCCGCGGGGTTCGCGCAGGAGGCGATCGCGAAGCTGCGCGAGGCGACCGGCATCCCGTTCCAGGAGGCCAGGGACCACTTCGAGGCCCAGAGCGCGCAAGACTCGATCGTCGAGCTGTCGGGGCAGCTCAAGGTGGTGGCCGTCTCGCTGAACAAGATCGCCAACGATCTCCGCTGGATGGGGTCCGGCCCGCGCGCAGGGCTCGGCGAGATCAACCTGCCCGACCTGCAGCCCGGCTCGTCCATCATGCCGGGCAAGGTCAACCCGGTGATCCCTGAGGCCACGGGCATGGTCGCGGCGCAGGTCATCGGCAACGACGCGGCGATCACGTTCGCGGGCGCGTCCGGGAACTTCGAGCTGAACGTGCAGCTGCCGGTCATCGCCCGCAACGTGCTGGAGTCGATCAGGTTGCTGGGCAACGTCTCGCGGCTGCTCGCCGACCGCTGCGTGTCCGGCATCACGGCGAACGTGGAGCGCCTGCGCGAGTACGCCGAGTCGTCCCCGTCGATCGTCACCCCGCTGAACCGGTATGTCGGCTACGAGGAGGCGGCCAAGATCGCCAAGCAGGCGCTGGCGGAGCGGAAGACGATCCGCGAGGTCGTCATCGAGCGCGGCCACGTGGCCGACGGCACACTGACGGAGGAGCAGCTGGACGCCGCGCTCGACGTTCTGTCGATGACCCGTCCCTAGGACGGCCGCGCCTGCTGCGTGGCCTGCGCCCAGCGGGTGAGCAGAGCCGCGGCGGCGCCGGAGTCGACGGCGTCGGCGGCCCGCTTGCGAGCGGCGCCCAGGGCGGCGGTGAGCTCGGGGGCCGGCGGCACCCCGTCGGCGGCCGCCACGGCGGCGGCCGCGTTGAGCAGCACGACGTCTCGTACGGGGCCCGGCTCTCCCGCGAGGACGGCGCGGGCCACCGCCGCGTTGTGCCGGGCGTCGCCGCCACGCAGGTCGTCGGGGCGAGCCCGCGGGATCGACAGGTCGGCGGGGTCGAAGGCGGTCCGCGTCACCGTGCCGCGCCGTACGACCCAGATCGTCGAGGGGCCGCACGTGGTGAGCTCGTCGAGCCCGTCGTCGCCGCGGAAGACGAGGGACGAGCCGCCGCGTTCGGCCAGGACGCCCGCGATGACCGGCGCCATCTCCGGGTGGAAGACGCCGACCGCCTGCGCGGCGGGCAGCGCGGGGTTGGTGAGCGGGGCCAGGAAGTTGAAGACCGTCGGCACGCCCAGCTCGCGGCGCGGTCCGGAGGTGCGTTTCAGCGCCGGGTTGAACGCCGGGGCGAAGCAGAACGTGATGCCCACCTCCTCCGCGATCGCGACCACGGCGCCGGGCGGCAGGTCGACGGCAACGCCGAGTTCTTCCAGCACGTCCGCGGCGCCGGCCATGGACGACGCGGCCCGGCCTCCGTGCTTGACCACCTTCGCGCCCGCGGCGGCGGCCACGACGGCGGCCATGGTGGAGATGTTCACGGTGTTGGCGCGGTCGCCGCCGGTGCCGACGAGGTCGACGGGGTCGCCAGGCACCCTGATGGCGGCCGATCGGGACAGCATGCCGTCGGCCAGCCCGGACACCTCCGCCACGCTCTCGCCCTTGGCCCGCAGCGCCACGGCGAACGCGGCGATCTGCGCGTCCGTGGCCGCTCCCGACATGATCTGCTCCATGGCCCACGCGGCCTGGCGCGAGGTGAGCGACACGCCGTCGAGCAGCATGGTGAGCAGCTGTGGCCAGGTGGTGGTCGCGGCGGGCCCCGTGGGCGCGGCGGTCCCCGTGGGCGCGGTGCCGGGCGTTGTGGTGCTGGTCATGGTGAGCGTCCCTTTCCGTCAGTGCTCGACGGGGGCGCGTGCGACATGCGTACGGCCGCCTCGTCGAGGCGGCCGTGTGCGTATGCGCTGGAGGGTCCGCCTAGGAGGCGGGCCACCACAGGAACGAATACGCGATCATGCGATCCACCATAGCAGACCACGTAGGCCACATAAGGCGACGCGGTTCTATGTCTCTCGCACCCATGCGCCTGCGCCCGCCGAGCGTTTAGAGTCAAGGGATATGGCGAAGGAGCTGACGGGGCGGACCGCGCTGGTCACGGGTGCGGGCGGCGGCATCGGGGCGGCCTGCGCCCGGCGGCTGGCCGCGGAGGGAGCCAGGGTGCTGGTCGTCGATCTGCGGGCCGAGCCCGCGGCGGCGGTGGCCGCCGAGACCGGCGGCGTGGCCGTCGTGGCCGATCTGAGCGAGCCCGGCTTCGTGGCGGCGCTGCCTGACGAGCCCGTCGACATCGTGGTCAACAACGCGGGGTTCCAGCACGTCGCGCCGGTCGAGGAGTTCCCGCCCGAGGTGTTCTCGGCGATGCTCAGGGTCATGGTCGAGGCGCCGTTCCTGATCGCGCGCGAGGTGCTGCCCGGCATGTACGCCAGGGGCTGGGGGCGGTTCGTGAACATCTCGTCGGTCCACGGGCTGCGGGCCTCCCCCTACAAGTCGGCGTACACCGCGGCCAAGCACGGGCTGGAGGGGTTCTCCAAGGTGGTCGCGCTCGAAGGGGCGCCCCACGGGGTGACCTCGACGTGCGTCTGTCCCGCCTACGTCCGCACCGGGCTGGTCGAGGCGCAGATCGCCGACCAGGCGAAGGTGCACGGCATCGCGCCCGACGAGGTGGTGACGGACATCATGCTCCAGCCGGCCGCGATCAAGCGGCTGATCGAGCCGGAGGAGGTGGCCGAGCTGGTCGCCTACCTGTGCGGGCCAGGCGGGGCGTTCATCACCGGCGTGTCGCTCCCTGTGGACGGCGGCTGGACGGCCCGGTGACCGGCACCACCTTCCTCGAACTGCTGGCCAGGGAGGCGTCGGCGGTCGAGTTCGAGGGTCCGATCATCGCGGCCAGGGCCGCGGGCGCCGACCCGGCCACGATCGAGGAGCTCGAACAGGCCAAGGTCGAGGCGCTGAAGGTGCGCGACCTGCTCAAGAGGCGCGCCAGGCGGGAGGCCGAGCTGTCGGCGCTGTACGACACGGCCGGCGACCTGGCCGCGCTGCGCGACCTCGACGCCGTGCTCGAGGCCATCGTGCACCGGGCGAGGCAGTTGCTGGCCACCGACATCGCGTACATGACGCTGCACGACCCCGAGCGGGGCGACACGTACATGCGGGTCACCGACGGGTCGATCTCGGCGAAGTTCCGGGCGCTGCGGCTGGCCATGGGGGCGGGGCTGGGCGGCCTGGTGGCGCAGAAGGCGGTCCCGTACGCGACGGCCGACTATTTCGCCGACGCGAGGTTCCGGCACAAGGACGACATCGACGAGGCCGTCACGGAGGAGGGCCTGGTCGCGATCCTGGGCGTGCCGCTGCGGCTGGGACAGCGGGTGATCGGCGTGCTGATGGCGGCCAACCGCAGCGCGCGGCCGTTCCATCAGGAGGAGGTGTCGCTGCTGGCCAGCCTGGCGGCGCACGCCGCGGTCGCGATCGACAACGCCAGGCTGCTGCAGGAGACGAGGAACGCGCTGGAGGAGCTCTCCCACGCCCACCGGACGGCCAGGGCGCACGGCGAGGCCGTGGAGCGGGCCGCGCTGGCGCACGACAGGATGACCTCGCTGGTGCTGCGCGGCGGCGGGATCGAGGACGTCGCGGCGGTGGTGACCGACGTGCTCGGCGGCTCGCTGGCGGTGCTGGACGACCTGGGCCGGGCGCTCACGGGAGACGTCGGGGAGCTCGACCAGGAGGTGTTCGAGGCGGCGCAGGCGTCCAGGGCGCTGGGCCGTACCGTGCGCAGGGGCGACCTGCTGATCGCGTCGGTGGACGTCGGCGGGGAGCCGCTGTGCACGCTGGTGCTGCGCAGCGACGACGCCGACGAGCGCATCCTGGAGCGGGCGGCGCTGGTGTGCGCGCTGCTGCTGCTGTTCCGCCGGAGCGTGGCGGAGGCCGAGGGGCGGGTCAGGGGCGAGTTGCTCGACGATCTGATCGCGCGGCCCGGCTCCCCCGGCCTGGCCGACCGGGCGCACCGGCTCGGCGTCGATCTGGGCGCGCCGCACGTCGTCGTGGTGGCCAAGCACGCGGGGCAGCGCGAACGGGCCGCGTTCTGGGCGTCGTCGCAGGCCACGATGTGGCACGGGCTGGCCGCCGGGCGCGGCGACGAGGTCGTGCTGCTGCTGCCGGGCGCCGACGCGGCCGGCGCCGCGCAGCGGGTGGCCGCCGAGCTGAGCGCGTCCCTGCAGAGCCCGGCCACGGCGGGCGCGTCCGGCATGCCGGGTGAGGGCAGGGAGCCGTCCAGGGCGCGCGACGTCGCCAGGGCCTACCAGGAGGCACGGCGGTGCGCGGAGGCGCTCATCGCGCTCGGCCGGGCGGGCGACGGCGCGAGCGCGGCCGAGCTGGGCTTCGTCGGCCTGCTCGTCGGCGACGGCCGCGACGTGGGCGGTTTCGTGGACTCGACGCTCGGCGCGGTGATCGAGTACGACGCCCGCAGGGGCACCGCGCTGGCCGACACGCTGTCCGCCTACTTCGGCTCGGGCGGGTCCCCTTCGCGTACGGCCGAGGCCATGCACATCCACGTCAACACCGTCACGCAGCGGCTCGACCGGGTCGGCAAGCTGCTCGGCGAGGGCTGGCTGGAGCCGGGGCGCGCGCTCGAGATCCAGCTCGCGCTCCGCTTGCACCGGCTCGGCCACACATCGATCACGCAGACTGTAGGCGCCGACGCCATATGAGTGACGCCGGTCACTCCCTACCGTGACCGGCATGGCCACTTCCATCAAGAAGGTCGTCGCCGCGAGCCTGGTCGGCACCACCATCGAGTGGTACGACTTCTTCCTCTACGGCTCGGCAGCCGCCCTCGTGTTCAACCAGCTCTTCTTCCCCGGCTCCGATCCGCTGACCGGCACCCTGCTGGCGTTCCTCACCTACGCCGTCGGGTTCGCCGCCCGCCCGCTCGGCGGCCTGGTCTTCGGCCACTTCGGTGACCGGCTGGGCCGCAAGACGCTCCTTGTCGTCAGCCTGCTGATGATGGGCACGGCGACGTTCCTGATCGGCTGCCTGCCGACGTACGAGACGCTCGGCCCGGCCGCGGCGCTGCTGCTGACGGCGCTGCGCCTGGTGCAGGGCTTCGCGCTCGGCGGCGAGTGGGGCGGCGCGGTGCTGATCGTCTCCGAGCACGGCGACAGCGAGCGGCGCGGCTTCTGGGCCTCCTGGCCGCAGGCCGGCGCCCCCGGCGGCAACCTGCTGGCCACCGGCGTGCTGGCGGCGCTGGCCGCCTGGCAGTCGGACGAGGCGTTCCTGTCGTGGGGCTGGCGGGTGCCGTTCCTGCTGTCGGGCGCGCTGGTGCTGGTCGGGTTGTGGATCCGGCTGTCGATCAGCGAGTCGCCGGTGTTCCAGCAGGCCGAGCCGGAGGAACGGGCGCCGATCGTGGGCGTGCTCCGCCATCACTGGAAGGACGTGCTCATCGCGATCGGCGCCCGCCTGGCGGAGAACATCTCCTTCTACCTCCTGACCGTCTTCGTCATCACGTACGCCAAGCAGGTGGAGATCGACAACTCCACGGTGCTGACCGCGGTGCTGGTCGCCTCGGCCATCCACTTCGTCACGATCCCGCTGTGGGGCGCGCTGTCCGACCGCGTCGGCCGCCGCCCCATCTACCTGGCGGGCGCGGCCGGGATCGGGGTGTGGATCTTCGCGTTCTTCCCGCTCGTGGACACGGGCAACTTCCTGGCGATCACCCTCGCCGTCACCGTCGGCCTGCTCTTCCACGGCATGATGTACGGCCCGCAGGCGGCCTTCTTCTCGGAGCTGTTCGCCACGAGGACGCGCTACACCGGCGTGTCGATCGGGGCGCAGCTCTCGGCGATCGTGGCCGGCGCGCTGGCGCCGATCATCGCGGTCGCGCTGCTGCGGGAGTACGCGAGCAGCGTGCCGATCTCGGTCTACCTCGGCCTGGCGGCGGTGCTCACCCTCGTCGCCGTCTTCGCCGCGCGCGAGACCCAGGGCAGCGACCTGGCCGAGCCCAGGCCGCAGGGCAGGGTCACTCCTTGAGGTACCGGTGGCCGCCCGCGCGCGCCAGACGCACCATGTGGCGCGCGCCGGGCAGCCTCCGGCCGATCCGGTGCAGCAGGGTGTCGCGGCCCATGGGCGAGCGGCGCTCGGGGTCGGCCGCGGCGGCCGGGCGCACCTCGACCCGGCCCCTGCGCATCTCCAGCGCGAACCTGAGCCCGAACTCCCCGTCCGACGAGCGCAGCGACGACAACCACGTGCCGGGGCCGAAGTGGTCGTCCTCCGGCATGATCCGCTTGACCGGCACCTTGGCCACGAGCTGCCCGGCGATCCTGCCCGGCACGCCGGCTTCGACCAGCGCGGGAGCGCACACCTCGCGGGCACGCCGCCCGCTGCTGCGCAACACCAGCTCCAGCGGCGGCCCCCCGCTCGGCGGCACGTACGGCACCGGCAGCACGACGTACAGGTGGCCGTCGAGGTGCTTGACCGTCACGCCCGGGGACACGAGCGCGATCGACTCCGAGAACGAGCGCGGCTCGACGACCAGGCCCAGCTCGCCCTGGTCGGTCCAGCACGGCACCACGAGCCGCATCCTGGGCCGCTGGGCCAGCACGCCGAGGCAGTTGAGCGGCCCCTTGGCACGGCTGACGCGGCTCCTGGCCTGGTTGGCGCCGCCGAACATGCGTACGTGCACCTCCCACTGCCCCGGCCTGAGCGGCTCGCCGAGCGCGGCGCTGGTGATGTCGATCCTGGCCTCGCCCTTGATCTGCACGCGGAAGCGGCGGCGGCCGTCCTGGACGCGCTCCACGTGCTGGGTCAGCGGCAGGAAGTGCACGAGCCCCGTCTCGGTGTGCCGGACGTAGACCTCGATGCGCGCCCGCTCGACCGCGTCGGTGACGTCGGTGACGCTCTCCGGCAGGCGCCTGGTGTCGATGGAGCGCGGCGGGATCCAGTGCAGGCGGTCGCCGTCGGCGCGGTACCTGTCGGGTGTGCCGTCGCCGCCGTGGACCTCCACGGTCAGCCCGAGCACCAGGACGTGGGCGTCCCAGCGCACCTCGGTCAGGTCGGAGCGCAGGCCCGCCCGCCTGGTGGAGTTGGCCAGGAGCATGATCTGGTCCAGGCGTCCCGTACGCACGTACGCGGCCACCACGCGCATCTGAACGGGCAGGTAGGTGTCGAGCCGCTCGGGGAACCGCTGGAACACCAGCTCCTGGACCACCCGGAAGTGCACGCCGCGGTCGACGGATGAGTCGGCGAACTTGCTGGTCAGCAGCGGGCGGAGGACGACGGAGCGGAACCAGTGGGCGTACATGCGCTCGCGCTGGCGGCCCTCGCCGACGTAGGTGTCGATGTCGTCGAGCAGCGCGTGCAGCTCCTTCACGATCGCCCGCGGCTCGTCCTCGGCGACGGGGCGCTGGCCGAGGTGGCAGCAGACGTGCTCGGCCAGCACGGCGATGGCCTTGGCGTGCAGGTACGCCCGCATCACGAACGCCTGCTCCCCCATCAGCCCGCCGGGCACGGGGAAGCCGAGCTCGTGCTGCTCCAGGAAGGTGCGCCGGTAGAGCTGCTGCGGCAGGAGCAGGGTGAGCAGCTTGTCGCGCAGGACGTCGGCGCGGGCGGTGCTGCGCTCGAACGCGGTCATCGGCGGCCCGTAGTCGCGGACCAGCCGGCCGATCAGCACGTCGGCGTCGGTCTCCATCGCGCGGTCGTGCATGCGTGCGATGGCGTCACGTTCGAGGCGGTCACCCTGGTCGAGAAAGTAGACGTAGTCGCCGGTGGCCGCGGCCAGGCCGACGTTGCGGCCGCGCATCGGCGTGCCCGTGTGCGGCAGGTGCAGCGCACGCACGTTGGGGCGGGCCGCGGCGATGGTGTCCAGTCGTTCCCCGATGCCGTCGGTCGACCCGTCGTCGACGAAGATCACTTCGTAGTCGTCCGCCGACATCGTCTGCTCCAGTGCGGAGCGGATGCACGCGTCGGCGGTGTCACCCGGATTGCAGACAACGACGATCACACTGACCTTCACACCCATGCGGCAAGCGTGCGCCGATATACCCGATCGGGCGCGGTGGCTTGCCGATTAGAGGAGGAAAGTTGACCTGTTAGTACCAGCCCACCGACTGTGAATGGGCCCAGGCGCCGCACGGCGTGCCGTAGCGGCCCTTGATGTAGCCGAGGCCCCACTCGATCTGGGTGGCGGCGTTGGTCTGCCAGTCGCCGCCCGCGCTGGCCATCTTGCTGCCCGGGAGCGACTGCGGGATGCCGTACGCGCCGGAGTAGCGGTTCATCGCCCGCTCGTTCCAGCCGCTCTCCTTCTGCCAGAGCCGCTCCAGGCAGCCCCACTGGTCGGCGCCCCAGCCTCTGGACGCCAGCATGGACTTGGCGGTGGCCTTGTTGCTGCCCGGCGAGGGGTCGCTGCCCGGCGGGAAGTTCGCGGCGGGGAACCCGTCACCGCCTGGCGCCCGCTCGGGCACGACCCAGTCGAACTCCTTGTCCTTGCCCGAGCGGCCCTTCTTCAGCTGGTCGGCGCGGTAGGCCTGCTCGGCGGCGTTCTTCAGCGCGTCGGTCTCGGGGTCGGGCGCCGACAGGTCGCCGCCGGCCAGCTTGGCGAAGTCGTCGACGGAGAGCGCGGCCTGCTGCGGCTTGTTGGCGTTCTGGACGGCGCGGTAGGCGACGAAGCCACCGCCGCCGAAGACGATGACCAGCGTGACGACGGTGATGACGACGCGCTTGGGCGTGACACGCGAACGCCGCCGCGCCGAGGGAGGGGCTTCCTTCGGGTGGCGCTCGCGAGGGCGCTCGCTCAACTGCGGACCGGGGCTCACGATCCATGAGCTTGCCCTGTCCTGGGGGGTGGTCCGCAACCGAAACGCGGGAATCGCTTGGCGTAAGTTTGGCTAACTATCGGGTTAGCGTGGAGTTTCCCGATCAGTGTGACATTCATCACACGTAGCGCGGCCCTTGGAGGGCCCGCAGACAAACGCAGGCCCGACAGTCGGCATTTCATCGCCCCGTCAACGGATTGTCACGATTTGGTGACGTAACTCGGATATTTGGGACATGGAACAATAATGTGCGCGTGGCTGGCATCCTCCTTGTAGAAGACGACCCCTCCGTCCGTACGGCACTCGAACTCGCGCTGACGCGGCAGGGGCACTCCGTCACGTCCTACGCGACGGGCGAGGAGGCGCTCGACCACATCAGGGCGCGGCGCCCCGAGATAGCGATTCTCGACGTCATGCTCCCGGGGATCGACGGCATCGAGGTGTGCCGCCGCGTACGCAAGCTCGACCAGCTCCCCGTCATCCTCCTCACCGCCCGCGGCGACGACCTGGACGTGGTCGTCGGACTGGAGGCGGGCGCCGACGACTACGTGGTCAAGCCCGTCGAGCCCAGGGTCCTGGACGCCCGCATCCGCGCCATCCTGCGCCGGGCGGAGTCGGCCGCCTCCGACCGCATCACCTTCGGCGACCTCGTGGTCGACCGGGGCGCGCTCAAGGTCACGCTCGCCGGCAAGGAGATCCACCTGACGCCGACCGAGCTGCGGTTGCTCCTGGAGCTCATACGGCACCCCGGGCAGGTGCTCAACCGCCGCTACCTGCTGCGCGAGGTGTGGGACCACACGCACATCGCCGACTCGCGGCTGGTGGACGCCTGCGTGCAGCGGGTGCGCGCGAAGATCGAACCCAGGCCGGGCGAGCCCGTGTTCATCCACACGGTGCGCGGGTTCGGCTACCGGTTCAACCCTCCGTGATCCCGCTGCCCACCGGGCTGCGCGCCCGCCTGGTCATCACGTTCACGCTCGTGGCCGTGGCCGCCTCGCTGCTGGTCGCCACGATCGGCTTCGAGCTGGCCAAGACCGCGCTCGTCACCCGGGCCGAGACCACCGCGCTCGACCAGGTCACCAGGGAGCTCGGCAGCATCACCTTCCCCATCGGCCGGCTCAGGCCGGGCGAGGCCGCCCCCACGGCGAAGGAGCTCGGCCGCCTCGCCCACGCGCTCAACGGGCCGGGCCGCAGCGTCCTCATCGAGTACGGCGCCCTGATCGCCTCCGAGGGCCCGATGTCCATGAGCGACGTGCCCAACGAGCTCCACGGAAGGGCCAAGCAGAGCGTCGTCACCCAGCGCAAGATCATCCGGGGCGAGCTCTGGCTCATCGTCGGCGCGGAGGTCTACCGGGAGGCCGGCAGCAGGGTCGAGGCGACGGGCCTGCGGGCGTTCGTCTTCTTCCCGCTGAAGGACGACGAGCGGCAGCTGGCCAGGCTCCGGATCACCTTCACCCAGGCCGGCGTGGTCATCGTGCTGATCGCGCTGGTCGTGGCGCTGCTGTCGGCCCGGCAGGTGCTGCTGCCGGTCCGGCGGCTGAGCGCGGCCGCGCAGGCGCTCGGCCAGGGGCGGCTGGACACGCGGCTGCCCGTCCACGGTCAGGACGAGCTGGCCGAGCTCACCAGCAGGTTCAACGACGCCGCCGCGGCGCTGGAGCTGAGCGTGGCGGAGCTGCGCTCGCTGGAGGCCATGTCGCGCAGGTTCGTGGCGGACGTCTCCCACGAGCTGCGCACGCCGCTGACCTCGATGACGGCCGTCGCCGACATGCTCTCCGAGGAGGCCGGCCGGCTGCCCGAGGCCCCGGCGGAGGCCGTACGCCTGGTGCTCAGGGAGATCGAGCGCCTGCGCGAGCTGGTCGAGCACCTGATCGAGGTCAGCCGCTTCGACGCGGGCACGGCCACGCTCAACCTCGAGCCGGTGAACGTGGCCGAGGCCATCGACGACTGCCTGGCCGTGCGCGGCTGGAGCGACCAGGTGGCCGTGAAGGCCCCCCAGGGACTGGCCGTCAACCTGGATCCCGCCAGGTTCGACGTGATCGTGGCCAACCTCGTCGGCAACGCGCTCAAGCACGGCCGGCCACCGGTGCTGGTCACCGCCAGGACCACGCAGAACGGCCTGGAGGTGAAGGTGCGTGACCACGGCCAGGGCATCCCCCGCGAGGCGCTGCCGCACGTCTTCGACCGCTTCTTCAAGGCCGGCGCGGGCCGGTCGCGCAGCCAGGGCAGCGGTCTCGGCCTCGCCATCGCCAGGGCCAACGTGCACCTGCACGACGGCACGATCTCCGTACGAGCCCAGAACCCCGGCACCCTCTTCACCGTCTGGTTGCCTCACGTATGAAAGCCCAACGCATCCTCACCGTCGCCGCGCTCGTCGGCGCCGCGGCCTGCGGCATCTCTCCCACCGACGTCCAGGACCGCGACAATGCCCCGACCACCAGGATCCCTCCGCCGTCCAAGACGATCTACCTGCTCAAGGACGGCGAGCTCATCCTGGAACCCGCCGACGTCGACAACGACACCGTCGGCAGCCTGCTCGGGGCGCTCTTCGACGCGTCGACCCAGCCGCTCGGCAACCGGGACACGGCGCTGCGCGGCTTCACCTACATCGGGATCAAGGACTCGCTCAACCCGATCCAGCGCGACGAGGTGCAGCTCCCGCGCACCTCGACGCTGACCGTCTACATCAGGGGCGAGGGCACGCTGACCAAGCTCGGCAAGGCCCAGATCGTCTGCACCGCCCAGCAGGAAGCGGCGTTCGAGCTGGTCAAGATCGTACGGGAGAACGAGAACCGCCCCTCCAAGACGGAGGGGCGGTACACCTGCGGCGAGCTCAGGTGATCAGAGCGTGATGTCCTCCAGCATCTCCGTCACCAGGGCGGCGATCGGGGAACGTTCGGACCTGGTCAGCGTGACGTGCGCGAAGAGCGGGTGGCCCTTGAGCTTCTCCACCACCGCCACCACGCCGTCGTGCCGCCCCACCCGCAGGTTGTCGCGCTGGGCGATGTCGTGGGTGAGCACGACCCGCGAGTTGGCGCCGATCCGGCTCAGCACCGTGAGCAGGACGCCGCGTTCGAGCGACTGGGCCTCGTCCACGATCACGAACGCGTCGTGCAACGAGCGGCCGCGGATGTGCGTCAGCGGGAGCACCTCCAGCATGCCCCGGTCGAGCACCTCCTCGATCACCTCGGGCGACGTGATCGCGCCCAGCGTGTCGTAGACCGCCTGCGCCCACGGGCCCATCTTCTCGCCCTCGGTGCCCGGCAGGTAGCCGAGCTCCTGGCCGCCCACGGCGTAGAGGGGGCGGAAGACGACCACCTTGCGGTGCTGGCGGCGCTCCAGAACGGCCTCCAGGCCGGCGCAGAGGGCCAGCGCCGACTTGCCGGTGCCGGCCCGCCCGCCGAGCGAGACGATGCCGATCTCCGGGTCCATCAACAGCTCGAGCGCGATGCGCTGCTCGGCGGAGCGGCCGTGCAGGCCGAACACCTCGCGGTCGCCGCGCACGAGCTTGACCGACTTGTCCGGCAGCACCCTGCCGAGGG
Organism: Nonomuraea deserti; assembly: GCF_004348685.1. Taxonomy (GTDB): domain Bacteria; phylum Actinomycetota; class Actinomycetes; order Streptosporangiales; family Streptosporangiaceae; genus Nonomuraea; species Nonomuraea deserti. The sequence goes on from NZ_SMKO01000205.1 coordinate 13,209, forward strand.
CCGAGCCCTTGGCCGACAGCAGCCGCAGGCCGGTGTGCGTGGGCAGCTCCCTTCCCTCCTCGAAGTCGGCGTTGCCCTGGTCGAAGAGCGTCTCGACGTCTTCGGCGGTCACCTGGAGCTCGGCCATCCCCGTCCAGCCGGACTCGTGCACCAGCTCCGCGCGGTATTCCTCGGCCGACAGGCCGATCGAGGCGGCCTTGACCCGCAGCGGCAGGTCTTTGGAGACCAGGACGACGTCGCAGCCCTCGGCGGCCAGCGAGCGGGCCACGGTCAGGATGCGGGTGTCGTTGTCTCCCAGGCGGAAGCCCACGGGCAGGATGGACGGATCGCTGTGATTGAGCTCAACCCTGATCGTGCCATCCCCCGTCGGCATCGGCTCGTCGAGCCTGCCGTACTGGATGCGCAGCTCGTCGAGGTACCGCAGGGCCTTCCTCGCGAAGTAGCCGAGCTCGGGATGGTGCCGCTTACCTTCCAACTCCGTGATGACCACGATCGGAAGGACGACGTCGTGCTCGGCGAAGCGGGTCATTGCCGCCGGATCGGCTAGCAGGACCGAGGTGTCGAGCACGTACGTGCGCTTGGCCGGCTTGGTCGTAGGGTTGCTCGAGGACACTGCCACACGTTCTCCCCCGGGTGCCCATGGTGCGGGCACCCTGCAGACGAGGCGGGAATCGGACCGGACCCGCATCCCCGACCGCTACGTGCCGTCGGCGCCGGGGTCCGGCCCCCCTCGGCAGTTCACGATGCAAAGGCGGGCCCTCTCCGAAATGTCCGTCCTGTGGCCGGACATTTCCAACGTTACGTCCTGAATACCCAGATGTCGCGTCAGGAACCGTAACGCCGGTGTCTCGCAGCGTAATCGCGCAGCGCTCGGAGGAAGTCGACCCTGCGGAAGTCCGGCCAGTAGGCCTCGTGGAAGTAGAACTCCGAATGGGCGCTCTGCCAGAGCATGAAGCCCGACAAGCGCTGCTCGCCCGAGGTCCGGATGAGGAGGTCCGGGTCGGGTTGGCCGCGAGTGTAAAGATGCTCCGCGATGTGCTCCACATCGAGCACCTCGACGAGGTCCTCGATGCTCGCCCCCTTGCTCGCATGCTCCTGGAGGAGTGAGCGCACCGCATCGGCAATCTCACGCCTTCCTCCATACCCAACTGCAACGTTCACAATCAGGCCTGGACGGTGCGAGGAGACTTCTTTTGCATCTTTGAGGACATTCGCCGTCCGGTCCGGCAGCAGGTCGAGCGCGCCGACCGGGCTGATCCGCCACCCCTCGGCCACGAGCTCCCGCGTCACGTCCTCGATGATGCGTAGCAGGGGCTCCAGCTCGTCCCGCGGCCGGTTGAGGTTGTCGTTGGACAACATCCACACGGTGACGACCTCGACCCCGGTCTCACGGCACCAGCCGAGCAGCTCCGAGATCTTGTCCGCGCCCTTGCGATGACCGGTGGCCACGTCGCGCATGCCCATGGCCCGCGCCCAGCGGCGGTTGCCGTCGATGATGACCCCGACATGCCGGGGGACGCTGTCCTTGGACAGCTTGGCCTCCAGCCGGTGCTCATAGAGCCGGTAGACCAGATTGCGCAGGCCCACGGACGTGCCTCCCAGCGGTGCTGTGACCTAACACGCAATTATCACCGTGATTCGCCCGTGCCTGCCCCCTGGACTGGATTTCTGGCCAAGTCTCTGCCTTCCAGACACCCTTCGGCCTCTTCCACCAGCCCGCGTACGAACCCCGACAGCTCGGCCGAGGTCAGCACCGCCCGCATGCCCACCCCCGTGGCGCCCCACGCCTCCACGTAGGCCCGCCTGGTCAGCCGCCACTCGCCGGTCACGGGCTGCCACCTCGGGATGGTGCGCAGCTGGCAGCGGAGCTCCCCGCCGCCGACCAGGCCGGAGCGCGTGCGGTAGCGGAAGGAGAACAGCTCGCTGTCGGGCGCCTCGTCGGGGAACCGATCGTCGGGATCGAGCCACCGCCCGGCCACGCCGCCGTCCCTGCGGGCCTCGTCGACGCCGCGCGCGAGGCGCGCGAGCAGCCAGCCGCACCGCTCCCCCACGCTGCCGTAAGGCGTGCCGTCCCGATGCAACTCGAGAGTGATCTCGTACGGCCTGCCGACGCTGTCCCTGCACGCGATGGGCGTGACGCTCAGATACGAACCATCGACACAGCGCAGTCCCCCCATCCCCTCACAATTTCCGCCCGAAAGTCGGCTAAACGCGGGCGATGTCCCCGGTCACTCGGGCCAACCGTCCGGCCGGGACCCGCCCGCGTTCCAGGGCAGGAGACGGGCCCACCAGCGGCCCTTCCGGGGCGGCGCGGGCATGCGGCCACGGGCTCGCAACCAGGCGGCGAAGTCGTCGGCGTCCGCGCGGTAGCCGGGCGGCGGCGTGCTGCGGGAACGCGCGTAGGCGGCGTACTCCGCGGCCAGGTCGGGGCCCGCGGCGGCGGCCGCGTCGGGGCGGAGCCTGGCCACGATGCCGCGCCGCTTGGCCAGCAGGCTCGCCGCCTGCACCCGCATGCGTTCCCGGTCGAAGCCCTCAGGCGGCTCCGCCCCCGTGACGAGGGCCGCAACCACCCGCCCCTGCGCCTCCGCCAGCCGCCGCCGCGCCTCGTCCGTCGCCGCGACTCCCCCGCCGGCGACCTGCGCGTCCGTCGCCGCGGCTCTCCCGCCGGCGACCTGCGCGTCGGTCACCGCCGCTCCTCCGCCGGCGAGCTGCGCGTCGGTCACCGCGGCTCCTCCACCGGGGATCTGCGCGTCGGTCACCGCGGATCTCCCGCCAGGGACATGGCCGCCCTGATCCGGGACAGCTCGGTCGCCAGGACGGCGTCGCTCGGGTAGTCGTCGTCCCACTCCAGCAGCACGCCGGGCGGCGTGGCGCGGGCGCACAGCTCGCTCAGCAGGTCGAGCACCGGCCGCGGGGCCACCTTGGTGTGGGTGTCGTGCCAGATGCCGCCGTGCTCGTAGCCGCCGGCCACGTGGACGTAGGCCAGGTGCTCCAGCGGAAGCGCGTCGAGCGCGGCCACGGCCGGCAGGCCCAGGTTGACCTGGTTGGTGTAGAGGTTGGCCACGTCGATCAGCAGCCCGACACCGGTGGCCGCGACCAGCTCCGCGAGGAACTCGGCCTCGGTCAGCTCGTCGTCGGGCCAGCCGAAGATGGCGGCGACGTTCTCCAGGGCCAGCGGCACGGGCAGGGCGTCCTGGGCCCGCCGCACGTTCTCGGTGACCACCCGCAGCGACTCGCGGGTGCGCGGCACGGGCAGCAGGTGCCCGGCCTCGACGCCTCCCCCGCGTACGAACGCCAGGTGCTCGCTGACCAGCGGCGCGTCGAGAGCCTGCGCGCAGGCGGCCAGATGAGCGAGCCTGGCGGGTGAGGGCGGCTCCGCGTCGCCGACCCCGAGCGACACCCCGTGCGGGATCACCGGCAGGCCCCGCTCGCGCAGCACGCGTAACGACTCGGGCAGCCGGGCCGGCCTGATGTTCTCGGCGACCACTTCGAGGAAGTCGACGCCGTCCATCCGCTCGATCGTCAGGTCGAGCTCGCTCCGCCAGCCGATGCCCAATCCCAGCTCGGCCATGTCAACTCCCTCCTCCGCAACCGCTGCCGCAACCGGCACCGCCGCCGCAGCCCGAGCCGCCGTGCGAGGCTCCGCCGCAACCGCCGCCGGCGCAGGAGCCGGCGCCCCCCGTGCCACGGTACGTCGCCCGCCGCGAGCTCCGGCGCGGTGACCGCATGGCGCCCAGCTCGGCCCGCAGGCGCGGGTCGGGCGACTCGGCCGGACCGTACAGGGCGACGTGCACAGGACCGTCGCCCGTGCCCCTGGGATGGCCCGCCCTGGCCTGGTCGAGCCGCTCGGCTCCCTCGGCGGTGAGTGTGCCCCGCCGGGACCCGCGGTGGTCACGGGCCACCACGGCCGCGCCGATGCCCGTGCCCGCCAGGAGGAGCAGGGGAAGCAGCGCCGGGGTGGTCACGAGGCACACCACCGCCCCCGTCACCGCCAGCGCCGAGACCGCGCGCAGCCGGGTCGCCAGCCGGCCCAGCCGCCTGACACGGTGGCCGGGCAGGACCAGCCCCCGCTCCGTGAGGTTCCGCCGGAGCGCGTCCATGGCCAGGCTCTCCCCCACCCTGCGCTTGAGCGCGGACGCCTGCAGCCCGGACACCGTCGCGACCTTGGCGAGCGTCTCCTGCTCGATGGGGTGGCGCGACACGGACGGCGCGTGCACGCTGTGCACGTGGCCCCCGCGTGACACGCGCAGGTCCCCCGAGCCGGCCAGCAGCGCGACGGCCGTGCCGGCCACCTGGGCGGAACCGCCCGCCAGGTAGGCGAGATCGTAGTGGTCCAGGTCGAGAGCGCCGGATACCGCCGGCGACTCCCGGCCGGCGGCGCGCTCGCCTTTGATCGAGAAAGCGGTGGCGACGGCGACGGCCGGCAGAGCCACCGAGAGGATCAGCAGGAACAGGTCCATGACGCCTCCCTCCACACAGCCGGAAAAGGGCTGCTACCAGCAGGACGCCAGGGCGAAGGTCAAGGTTTCGTTCTGCTCATTTAGATCGCGGGGATCACGAGCTGCCGCCACCGCCGCAGCTCGATCCGCCGCCGCCACAGCTCGACGACCCCCCGCCGCAGCTCGACGAGCCGCCGCCGAAGTCCAGGCCGCCGAAGGAGTCGCCGCTGCCGAAGGTGATGCCGTCGGAGCCGCTGTAGGTGCCGCACGAACCGGCGCAGTCGCCCCCGGGCACGCCGGCGGACAGTTCGTCGCAGAGCAACTGGTCGCCTGACTCGCTCAGCCCGTACAGCGCGACCGGGATCCCCACGGCCAGGGAGAGCGAGCGCGGATCGTGTACCCCCCTGGGATGGTAGGCGTGGGCCGACCGCAGCACCTGGCGGCCCTCGCCGGTGACGACGTTGCGCAGCCTGCGCTTCTGCCGGTAGAGCCCGATGAGGCCGGTGGCGACGGCGAACAGGCTGAAGAACACCGCCCCTATGTACACCGACTCCTTGCCCGCCACACCGGCGACGGCCAGCACGACCACCAGCACCAGATAGCCGGCGGCCCCGCACACCGCGAGCCGCAGCAGGCCACAGCGCCGCCGGGCCGTCGCGAACGCCGACTCCGGCACGATCAGCCCCTTGCGCTCCAGACCGGCGGCGAGCTCGGTGAGCGCGGGACGCGTCTCGAGCTCGCGGCGCAGCTCGCCCGCCTGGTGGCCGCCGGGCCGCGAGGCCAGCGCGTCGAGCACCGCCTGCTCCAGCGGCTCCGGCGAGGGCGACGCGCCGTACACGGCGGTGACCCGGGAGCCACGCGAGACCCGGACGGCGCCGGCCGACGCGAGCACGGCCAGCGCCGTGTTGAGCGCCCGGCGCGGCCCGCCGGACAGGTACGCCAGCTCGTACGGCCCCAGCTGGTGCCCGCCTCCGGCGGACGCCGTCCCGCTGACCCGCCTGCGCTCGCGTTCGACGCGCTGCTCCGCCGCGTTGACCAGGACCACCACGGCGATCGAGACGATGATCAGGACGTAGTCCACGGCGGCACTCCCCTGCGGTACGGCAAGCCGCCAAGTTAGACGGCTCGGCCGTACCGCACAAGGGGATATCGCTCAGCCGAGGCGGTCGAGCAGGGCGTTGTACTCCTCCCACAGCTCCTTCGGCAGGTGCGCGCCGAACTTCTCGAAGTGGGCCGGGATCAGCGCGGCCTCCTCGCGCCACACCTCGCGGTCGACCGTCAGCAGCGCCTCGAGGTCCTCCTCGGACAGGCCGAGGCCCTCGGTGTCGAGGTCGGCGGGCAGCAGGCCGATGGGGGTCGGCACCGCCTTGGCCTCGCCGTTGAGCCGGTCGACGATCCATTTGAGCACGCGGCTGTTCTCGCCGAAGCCGGGCCAGATGAACGCGCCGTCGGCGTTCTTGCGGAACCAGTTGACGTAGTAGATCCGGGGCAGCACGGCGCCCTCGCGGCGGCCGACGTCCAGCCAGTGGCCGAAGTAGTCGCCCATGTTGTAGCCGCAGAACGGCAGCATCGCGAACGGGTCGTGGCGCAGCTCGCCCACCTTGCCCTCGGCGGCGGCGGTCTTCTCGGAGGCGACGTTGGCTCCGAGAAAGACGCCGTGCTCCCAGCTCAGCGACTCTGTCACCAGAGGAACGGCGGTGGCGCGGCGGCCGCCGAACAAGATCGCTGAGATGGGCACGCCCTTGGGGTCCTGCCACTCGGGTGCGATGATCGGGCACTGGGCGGCGGGGGTGGTGAAGC
>NZ_SMKO01000206.1 GCF_004348685.1 Nonomuraea deserti
CGTCGCCCTCCCCGCGCTGCTCGACCGCTTCCCCACACTGCGCCTGGCCGTCCCGGCTGAAGAGGTCGCCCTGCGCCCCGAGACCGCGGACATCTACGGGGTCAAGAGCCTCCCGGTCACCTGGGACACCGCCGGCTGACGGCGACCATGAACCGGTCCGGGATCTCGACTAGCCGGAAATCCACCAGCAGTAGAGCAGCTGGTCGCTCTCCTTGGCCCTCCGTGCCAGCGTGACGAGCTCGTTGATCACGTCGAGCACGTCGTCACCCTCCTGGAAGGTGGAGAGAGGCTCCAGCGTCCAGCGCCGGGCCACTCCAGGCAGGCGAGCGTCCTCGACTTCGGCAAGCGTGTCGCGGGCGCTCGCCGGCAATTCCTCGATCTCCGGCCCTTCCCGGTACGGGGAGTCCTCCGGGAGGGCAAGCCATTCGTCTTCGGTCTGGGGTGCTCCTTCGGGCGGCGGGTACAGGGTGACGGTCTTGATCAGGTCGTTGGAGTAGGGGACGCCCTTGATGACGGCCACGAGACTGGCGAGGGATCCGCCGGGATCGACCCACTTGGTCTCCACGACATCGAAGGCCGGAGCGTCGGGGAAGGGCTTGGCCGGTGCCCGTAGGCAGCTCGGTCGCCAGGTCGCGGTGGCGCGATCGGGGGCGCGGTAGTAGTCGTGCATGGCGCTCATGCGTGTGCTCCTGAGGGCGGGGGATGGTCGTGGGTCTGGCCGATGACCGGCCGCCCGACAACGAAAAGTCGGCGCGCTGGTCGGGCTCGTGCTCGTCCTGTCCAGCAGCATGCCCGCGTCTGCGGCGACGTGGGAACTTCGCCCGAACGCAATTCCAGGGCCGCGACGAGCCACACCCAGCCCTGGTACTCCGTACGCGGGGTCGAGGAGCCGGTCGGCGGCAGCATGGGGTACGTCACCTGCTTCCTGCGGGACGGCGGCCGCGCGTTCCTCACCTACTCCACGACGGGCCGTGGCAACGAGCCCGTCGCCAATTGGGGGTCCGACCAGCCGTCCCGTACCGCAGTGGACCCGCCCCGGCGCGACGCCCGTGGAGACCCTCGGCCGGCACGGCCACCACCACTGACGCGCGCCTGCCGAGCAGCCGGCGGCGCCGTCGGCCTGCCCGGCTCTCAGACTGGCCTCAGCGCGGGCGGCCGGGTCTGGATCCAGGTCGCCTTGCTCGCGGTGTACTCGTCGAGGGCGTGCAGGGATTTGTCCCGCGCGGTGCCGGACTGCTTGAACCCGCCCCACGGCACCGTCCAGTCGCCGGCGTCGTAGTTGTTCACCCACACCTGTCCCGCCCGCAGCCGTCCCGCCACGTGCAGGGCCAGGTCGATGTCCCGCGACCACACTCCGGCGCCCAGCCCGTAGACAGTGTCGTTCGCGAGCCTGACGACCTCGTCGACGTCGTCGAAGGCGAGCACGGACAGGACCGGCCCGAAGATCTCTTCCTGGGCGATGGTCATGTCGTTGCCGACCCTGTCGAACACCGTCGGCGCGAGGAAGTGGCCGCCGGTCCCGGCGAGCGGCTCGTGGCCGCCGGTGAGCAGCCGTGCTCCTTCGGCGTGACCGCGCTCGATGTAACGCAGCACGCGTTGCTTGTGCTCCGCGCTGATGAGCGCTCCCATCTGGGTGTGCGGGTCGAGCGGGTCGCCGACGCGCAGTGCGCGGGCGCGTTCGACGATGAGCGGCAGGAGGTCGTCGATGATCCGGCGGTGCACGAACAGCCGGCTGCCCGCGCTGCACACCTGTCCCTGGTTGTAGAAGATCCCCCAGATCGCCGCCTCGGCGACGGCGTCCAGGTCGCCGGCGTCCGGGAACACGATGTGGGGGGACTTGCCGCCGGCCTCGACGCAGACCTTCTTGGCGTTGGACTCGGCGGAGTACGCGAGAAAGCGGCGTGCCGTCGAGGTGGAGCCGGTGAAGGCGAGGCAGTCGACGTCGGGATGGCGGCCGAGCGCCGCTCCCGTGGTCGGCCCGTCTCCTGGCACGACGTTCAGCACCCCCGGCGGAAGGCCGGCCTCCGCGGCCAGCGCGGCGATCCTGACGGTGGTCAGCGGCGTCTGCTCGGCGGGCTTGAGCACGAGGCTGTTGCCGGTCGCCAGGACCGGGCCGAGCTTGTAGGCGGCCTGGTAGAGGGGGAAGTTCCAGGGCGTGACGCAGCCGATCACGCCGAGCGGTTCGCGCCGCACCACGGCCAGGACGTCGGCCCGCGTGGGTGCCGTTTCGCCGTACATCTTGTCCGCGGCCTCGGCGTACCAGCGGGTCATCTCGGCCGACTTGGCGATGTCGCCGGTCAGCGCGTCGCGGATCGGCTTGCCGGTGTCCAGGGTCTCCAGCAGCGCCAGTTCCTCACGGTGTTCGTCGATGAGCTCGGCGAAACGCAGCAGGACCCGGCCGCGCTCGCGTGGTGACCTGCGGGACCAGCGGCCGTCCTCGAACGCCGTACGGGCCGATCTGACCGCCGCGTCCACGTCCTCGCCGGTGCAGAACACGACCTTGGCGACGATGTCGCCGGTGGCCGGGTTCTCGGTCGGGAAGGTCTGCTCGAGCGTTCCGGACCGGTACTCGCCGTCGATGAAGGCTCGCGTCTCGGGCCGGACACCCCCGGCCATGGCGGCGATCTCGGCTACGTCTCGATCGAGCAACATGCATGCGCTCCTGTGTGGCGGTGGGGATTCTGGGTCGTCGCAATGGCGGGATCAGGTCCTGATGGGCCCGCGACCGGCGGATCCGGCAGGCCGGCGTCGCGGGCCATGAGGTCCCGATAGGTCTCCCGCCGCGTGATCAGATGCGCGTGCCCGTCCTGGACGAGGACCACGGGCGGGCGCGGCACGTGGTTGTAGGCAGAGGCCATGGACAGCGTGTACGCCCCCGCGGCCGGTACGGCGAGCACGTCTCCGTTGCTCAGCTCGGGCACGTGTACGTCACGGGCCAGGACGTCGGACGACTCGCAGTAGCGGCCGGACAGGTGGACGACGCGACGCGCCGGGCGCCGGGCGTCGCGGACGGGCAGGGCGGTCAGCCGGGCGCCGTACATGGCGGGGCGGATGTTGTCCCCCATCCCGCCGTCGAGATGGACGTAGGCGTCGGCCTCCCCGTCGGCGGCGGCGAGCGGCTTGGCGGCGACCACACTGTAGAGCGCCACCATGGCCGGCCCCACGACGGAGCGTCCTGGTTCGCAGATGAGCTTGGGCAGCGGCAGGCCGGCTCGGCGACACCCTTCGACGACCTCGGCGGCGACCGTCTTGACGTAGCCGCCGATGTCCGGCTCGGGGTCGCCGGCGGCGTAGGCGATGCCCAGGCCGCCGCCGGGGCTGATGCTGCGGGTCGTCCACCCGTACCGCCGGCGCAGGGTGCCGGCCGCGGCGAGGAGCACCCGCACGGCGGCGCGGTACGGCGGCAGGTCGGTGATCTGCGACCCGATGTGGCAGTGGAGCCCTTCGTAGCGGAGCTTCGGCTCGCCGGCAATGATCCGGGCGGCGTCGAGCAGCCGTTCGAGGGGGATGCCGAACTTCGAAGCGGCCGCTCCTGTGGCGATGTGGGGATGTGTGTTCGCGGCGACATCCGGCGCGAGCCTCAGCATGACCCCCAGTTCGCCGCCTTCGCGCGCCACCGCGGCGAGGCCGCGCAGCTCGTCCAGGTTGTCGGCGATGATCGTGCCCACGCCGAGGCGCCGGGCCAGGCGCAGTTCGTCGTGGGTCTTGGCGTTGCCGTGCAGGTGGATGCGGCTGCCGGGGACGCCGGCGTGCCGGCCGACCTGGGCCTCGCCGATGGAGACCGCGTCGAGGTGCAGGCCGTGCCGCAGCGCCAGCTGCGCGACGGCGACGTTGAGGAAGGCCTTGCAGGCGTAGTGGACCTCCGCCTCACCCGGGTAGTGCGCGGCCAGCCCGTCGCGGTAGCTCGCCGCGCGCCGCGCGAAGGTGGCCGCGTCGAACACGTACACCGGCGTCCCGTGCTCCTCGGCGACGGCGCCGAGCGGAACACCGGCCAGCCGCAGGTCCCCCGACGCGTCGATGGTGGCCGTGTCCGGCCACGGAGGTGGCATCATGATCGCTTCCATGTCCGGTCGGCGGCGAGTGCCGGGCGGTCCAGGGAGAACCCGGTGACGGGACGCGCGGTCTTCCCCATGGTGACGAGGTCGACCATGGTCTCCCCCACGACCGGGCCGAACTTGAAGCCGTGGCCCGAGCACGCCGAGGCGATCCCGATCTGCGGGTGGCCGGGCAGCAGGTCGAGGATGAAGTCCTCGTCGGGGGTCATGGTGTACCGGCAGGTCTCCGCGTGGACGACCTGTCCGAGCCCGCGCAGCCTGTGGGCGGCGTACGTCGTGAGCGAGGCCAGGGCGGGCGCGTACACGGTGTCGGACAGGTCCTCGGCCAGGATCTCGGGGCCGTTGCGATCGAGCATGAGTTTCACGCCTCCGCCCGGCGTCAGCTCGGGGAACATCGAGATCATCGGGGGTCCGCTCGCCCGGTGCTCGATGGTGACGGGGAAACGGCCGGGGGCGTACGCGGTGCCGTTCGTAGCGAAATACGCGACCTGTTCGCGGGTGACGGTCAGCGGGACCGGCCGGCCCAGCTGGTCCAGGAGCCGGCCGGTCCAGGAGCCGGCCGCGACCACGGCCACGCCCGCGTGCAAGGACGCGCCGTTGACCTGGGCGGCCACTCCGCCCGGCACGGGTTCGAGCCGGGTCACCCGCGCCCGCTCGCGAATGGTCGCGCCGTGCGCCCGCGCGTCCTCCATCAGGGCCCGCACGCACGCGTCGGCGTCCAGCACTCCCGCGTCCGGCTGGTACAGGCCCTCCATCTCCGGTTCGACGCACAGGTGCGGGAACCGGCTCGCGAGGTCGGCCGACGGCAACGGTTCGAAGGGGACGGCACAGTCCGTCATCGTCTTCGCGGTGTCCCGCAGCGACGGGGTGCCGGCGAGGCCGATGTCGAGGCCGCCGGTGGGCAGCAGGAGCCGTTGCCGGCTTCGGTGCTCCAGGCTTCGCCACAGCTCGTAGGCCTCCCGGACGAGTGCCACGTAAGGGGCGCCGTCGTAGGCGAGGCGGATGATCCTGGAAGGTCCGTGAGAGCTTCCGTGCCGGTGCCCGAGGCGGAACTGCTCGACCAGCGTGGTGCGCAAACCGCGCCTGGCCGCGGCGGCGGCGGTGGCGGCTCCCGCCACGCCGCCGCCCACGACGAGAACATCCGGTGTGTTCTGCTGCATGATGCTCACGCGTCGTGCAGCTCATAATGGACGGCGCGCGGTTCCTTCTCCAGGAGATAGGCGTCGTCGAAGTCGTAGTACTTGGCGACGGTGACGTCGTCGCCGGCGAAGGCCGTGACCGACTCCTCGGAGTCCCAGAACGTCAACATCTGGAAGTGGGCCACCCCGCCGGACTCTCGGTGGAGCACGTAGGCGCCCCGGTTGCCCGGGGTGGAGCGGTAGTCGGGGATTGCGACCTCGCGCATCAGCCTCAGATAGTCGGCCGACTTGTCGACGGGGGTGGTGCCGTGCCAGATACGGGCGATCATGACGTTCCTCGCTGCTCGTGGGTGGATGTGGTTGTGGTGATGTGGCTCAGGGGCGGAGGACCCGGTCCAGGAAACGCCGGGTGCGTTCGTGTGACGGGTCGGTGAACACCGTGGCGGGGTCGCCGCGCTCCACCACCACCCCGCCGTCCATGAACAGCACGTCGTCGGAGACGTCCCTGGCGAAGGACATCTCGTGGGTGACGACCACCATGGTCATGCCGCCCTCGGCGAGCCGCCGCATGACGTCCAGCACGTCAGTGACCAGCTCCGGGTCGAGCGCGCTGGTGACCTCGTCGAACAGCATGACCTCGGGCTCCATGGCCAGGGCCCTGGCGATGGCGACCCGTTGCTGCTGCCCTCCGGACAGCCGGGCCGGATGCTCGTCCGCCTTCTCCTGGAGGCCGACCCGCGCGAGCAGCGCGCGTGCCCGCTCCGCCGCTTCGGCCGGCGGCGTGCCGGAGACGACGCGTTGCGCGAGCGTGACGTTGTCCAGGACGGTTCGGTGCGGGAAGAGGTTGAACTGCTGGAACACCATCCCGATACGGCGGCGTACGGCGTCCAGGCTCTTCCCGCGGAGCCGGGTGATGCACGCGCCGTCCAGGAAGATCTCGCCGGAGTCGGCCTCCTCCAGCCGGTTGACGCAGCGCAACAAGGTCGACTTGCCGGAGCCGCTCGGTCCGATGATGGAGACCACCGCTCCCGCGGGCACCTCGAGGTCGACTCCGCACAACACTCTGCTGGGGCCGAAACTCTTGTGCAGGCCGGTGACGCGGAGCTTGGGCTCGTGGGTCATGCCAGCGCCCTTCGTCGCGCGCGTTGGTGGACGTTGAGGTAGCGGTCGACGATGCGGGCGAGGGGAAGGGTCACCACGAGGAACATCAGCGCGCCCAGGGTGAGGGCGGAGCTGTTGAAGGTCTCGCCCTGGATCTCCCGGCCGGCCCGTACGACCTCCACGATGCCGACGACCTGCACGAGCGAGGTGTCCTTCATCAGGGCGATGAAGTCGTTCAGCAACGGGGGGACGACGGTCCTGACGGCCTGGGGAAGGACGACGTGGCGCAGGGTGCGCCGATGGCTCATGCCCAGGGATCTCGCGGCCTCCGTCTGCCCGGCGGGGACGGCGTCCAGCCCTGCCCGGAAGACCTCGGCGAGGTAGGCGCCGTAGGTGATGGTCAGGGCCGCGATGCCGAACCAGTAGATGTCCGGCTGCCCGAACAGGGTCGGGGCGCGGACCCATTCCGGGAGGACGGGGATGAACGGCAGGCTGCCCGAGATGAGCAGCACGACGAGAAGCAGCGGGATGCCGCGGAAGACGTCGATGTAGGCGATGGCCGCCAGGCGCAGGGGCGTCAGCACCCACGAGCGCGACGAACGGCAGAGCGCCAGCATCAGCCCCCAGACCGTGGCGAGGGCTCCGGAGATGAGGGAGAGCTGGATCGTCATCCAGAAGCCCAGCAGAACCTTGCCGAAGCTGTCCCGCATGACGGTGAGATCGAAGTACTGCTCGAAGAAGATGTCCATGAACGTCCGTCAACCAGCCTCGGCGAGGATGTCCGCCGGGGCGGGCTCCGAGAACCACTTGCGGTAGATCCTGTCGTAGGTGCCGTCGCCCTTCATCGCACGGAGGGCGCCGTCGACCTTGCCGCGTAGCGGGGAGCCGGGCTTGAAGACGAGGCCGTACTGCTCACCCGTGGCGATGTTCTCGACGACCTCGAGCGTCTTGTAGCTGCGGACGGCGTACTTCGAGGAGGGGAAGTCGTTGATGACGGCGTCGATCTGCCCGGCTGCCAGCGCCTTGAAGGCGTCGTCGACCATGTCGTAGGTCCGGACGGTCTGAGCCTTGGCGTTGGCCTTCGCCCATTTCTCCCCCGTGCCGCCGAGCACCGCTCCGACGCGCTTGCCGGTCAACATCGCGGTGCCGGTGACACCGGAGCCCTTCTTGATCATGAGCGACTGGTCGGCGTTGAAGTAGGGCAGCGAGAAGTCGACCTTCTTCTCGCGTTCGGGGGTGATGAGCACGGACGCGGCCACCATGTCGAACCGGCCCTGGGCGACGTCGCGGAAGATCGTGTCGAACGGTGTCTTCTGGATGGTGACCTTGAGGCCGAGCCGACGGCCGATCTCGTGCACGAGGTCCATGTCCATGCCGTCGTAGTCGGGCGGATCGCCGAAGGCGAAGGGCACGTAGGGGATGTCGGCACCGACCAGCAGGGTGCCTTCCTGCTTGGTCAGCGATGAGGGGTGGCCCTCGCCTGCGCCGGTCGCCCCCGAGCCGCAACTCGTGAGGACCAGAGTGAAGGACAACAGGCTGAGGATGGCGATGCGCCGCATGATGCGCTCCTCTGTACTGGTACAGTAGGAAATCTGTTCCGGTTCATACTTCCATCGACGGAAAGCCCAGGTCAATACGTTGTCCGAGGAAGAGGCCAGAGTTTGGCGAGCTGCTGACGGAGGCCAGATCCAGCCGCCGCCCGCTTCACGGAGGCGTCCCGTACGACGGTCAGAGACCCGCTCCCGCGAGAAGCTCGAACCAGACGATCTTTCCGAGCGGAGAGTCTTCGCTTCCCCAGCAGCAGGCGATCGCGTCGAGCACCCGCAGGCCGCGACCGCGCTCGGCGTCGAAGCCGGCGTCTCGGAGCAGTGGCGGTGCGGCGGTGCGATCTTCGACCTCGAAGCGCAGGAAGGCGCCGGTGAGCCAGACGCTGCAGCGGTAGGGGCCCTGTGCGTGCTGCACGGCATTGGTGACGACCTCGCTGACCAGGAGTTCGGCGTCGGCGGCGATGCTCCGCAGGCCCCAGGCGGCCAGCTCGTCGCGGACGGCCTTCCTGACCCCGGGGATGGACGAGGCGTCCGATGCGAATGTCCACGTGGCGTCCCGCTCGTCTGGCCGGCTGAACGTGTTTCCCGATGTCACCATGCTCGGCTCTGTTGCGGTGTTCGACATGGCCGAATCTCTCTGTGCTGGTACAGTTTGTAATCTGTACTGCCATAGAAGCACGCGCGCTGCACAGCGGTCAAGATGCCGGCACGCATAGCCCGTAGGCTTGGCGATCAGGAGGAACCATGACGGATTGGCAGAACGTCATCGCGGGACGCAGCAAGAAAGACCTCATGCACAGCGTCGAACGGGCGGTCAGCACCGGCGAGCTGGAGCCCGGACAGGCCTTTCCCTCCGTGCGGGTGCTGGCACGCCACCTCGGGATCAGCGCCTCGACCGTGGTGGCCGCGATCACCGAACTGCGACAGCGCGGCGTGATCGTCACGAATGACCGGCGGGGCAGCACCATCGCCCCGGTGCCGCCGCTGAAGCTCGCGGTGACGCCCCGCCCCGCGCCGTCCGCCCGGCCACCGGGGGTCGACCTCAGTCACGGCGGGCCCGACCGCGCGCTCCTGCCGACGCTGCGATCCGCCCTGCACGCGGTCGCCGAGGAGAACGACATCCCGCGGCTGTACGGCCAGGCGATGATCGACCCCGACCTGCGGAACCTGACCCTCCCCCAGCTCCACGATCTCGGCATCGACGTCGCCCCCGATCACGTGGGCGTCACCAGCGGCGCTCTCGACCTGATCGAGCGCGCGCTGCTCGTGAGCTGCCGGCCCGGCGACCGCATCATCGTCGAGGACCCCGGTTACCCCGACCTGTTCGACCTGCTACGCGCCATGGGACTGCAGGCCGTGCCGGTCCGGGTCGATGACGAGGGCCTGCGTCCCGACGGCGTACGGGAGGCGATGCAACGCGGAGCGACAGCGCTCATCCACACCCCCAGCGCGCAGAACCCCTTCGGAGCGGGCCTGACCGACGAGCGCGCCGGCGAGCTGGCCAGGGTGCTCGCCGAGTGGCCGGACCTCGTCGTCCTCGAGGACCACCACCTGTCGCTCGTGGAGCCGGCGCGCTCCACGCTGGCGGGCAGGGTCAGGCGATGGGCGGTGGCGCGATCGGTGGCCAAGTCGCTCGGCCCGGACCTCCGCCTGGCCATCGTCGCGGCGGACCCGCACCTGTTCGCCCGGGTGCTCGGCCGGCACGCCCTCGGCCCTGGCTGGGTGTCGCACGTCCTGCAGCGCACCGTCGTCCACGTCCTGACCGACCAGTCGATCCGCCGGCAGCTCAAGCACGCCAGGGACACCTACGACGCCCGCCGCCTGGCGCTGCTGGCCGAGCTGCGGCGCAAAGGCATCGAAGCGCACGGAGCCACCGGTCTCAACGTGTGGATCCCGGTCGCCGACGAGGGCTCGGCCGCCCTCGACCTGGCGCACCGCGGCTGGGCGGTCAGCCCGGGGGGCGGCTATCGCAGGACCTGTCCCCCAGGGCTGCGCGTCACCACCTCGACCCTCGACGTCTCCGAAACGCCGCGGCTGGCCGACGACATCTCCCACGCCCTGCAGCCGCGCGCCGCACGACGCGGCTGAGCCGCCCCGCGGCGGGTGGCACCGCCGTACGGGCCGCTGGATCCGGTCACCTCGGCCCATGCACCGGCAGGCCTGTCAGTCGCAGTACCTCCACTGGGTGGAGGTGGTGCCGTAGATTCCTCCGCCGTAGATCGCCTTGATGGATCCCGTCCACCTGATGCACGTGCCGGCGGCTTTGCCGCTGGCCGCCGCGTAGTGGGCGTAGTTCCCCTCGTCCTTGATGGTCTTCATGCCCTGACGCTCAAGGACGGCCTCCGTGTAGCTGGCGACGCCGTCAGCCCGGCCGACCCTCAGGGTGACCACACAGTTCTCCTGATAGGAGCCGCTCCACAACACGTAGACCTCGCCCAAGGGCATGTTGTTCCCGTTGTCCCAGAGATCCTCCCTGGTGAGCTGGGTGTAGGCGCCGTTCGGCCAACCGCACCCCTGCTCCGAGACGACGGCTTCGCGCAGGGTGTGGGCCGAGGCGGGCGAGGCCACGAACATGATCGAGGCGAGCCCGAGGCCACAAGCCAGACCGACACGCACGAGTATGCGCCGAGACGTCCGAGACATGACAAGTCCTCTCAAGTACGGCTACATCCACTCCGGCAGGAGCCGCCCCCGTACGGCGGAGTCGCTCGTACGGCGGAGATCGCCGCATGGACGTGAGCCGATTCCCCCGCTGGTCGGCTTCAGCATGCCGCAGCACGCGCGCGCTGTCCTTGACGGAGCCTGCACAGTTCGTTGACGCTGGATCCACTGCGAGAAGCCGTGCCCGCGCAACCCGACTTTCGACAGGGATGACGGTTGACGATCGGCGGATGATCCGCCCGGCGCACCCTTGACAGGCTCGCCTCCATGAACACGTTCTTCCCCGGCCGGTGGATCGGCGGCGTGACACTCATCTCGGGGCCGATGATCATGTGCGCCGGATACCTGCTGCGTTACCTGAGCACGGTCACCGCCCTCACCCCCCAGCAGCAGGCGTGGGCCGAGGCGCAGCCGTTCGCCGCCTACGGCCAGCTTCTCGCCTACACCGCAGAACCCGCCCTGCTCACCCTCTCCTACGCGGTCTTCGCCCTGGGGGCGCTGCTGCTCTTCCCCGCCTTCGCCGCCCTGGCACAGCGGCTCGGTGGCGGCCTCGCTTTCTGGGGCGCCACCCTGCTGGTCGCTGGGCTCTTCGCTCGCCTGTACTTCGCCGGCGCCGACCAGACCGCCTTCCAGCTCACCGAGGTCATCGGGCTGGACCAGGCAACAGCTGCGATCATGAAGGAGTACGGGGACATCTCCTACGGCCCGTGGCGGGTACCGGTCTGGGCCTCGGTCGGCCA
The DNA here is from genome assembly GCF_004348685.1 of Nonomuraea deserti. Taxonomy (GTDB): domain Bacteria; phylum Actinomycetota; class Actinomycetes; order Streptosporangiales; family Streptosporangiaceae; genus Nonomuraea; species Nonomuraea deserti. Next base: position 11,244 of record NZ_SMKO01000206.1, read on the forward strand.
GTACGCGGGCTCGCTCCTCCTGGCCGTCGCCGCCTGGCGCTCGGGCCTCTTCGGCACCGCCCGCGCCGTGATGCTGCTGCTGGCGGGAGGCACCTGGATGGGCGTGCTGAAGGGCGCCTCCATCCCCGACGTACTGGCCACCGGCCTGCTCTGCGTGGCCCTGGTCCCGCTGGGCGCACAGGTGCTGCGGGACCGGCCGCCCGCCCCCGCCGGCCGTTCGAAGAAGATACTCAGCTGGTGAGACGGTCACGTGGTCGAACGTCACCGCGGCGGCCGTGTGGTCACCGTGGAGCAGCCTCGTCCCCCTGAGCCAGATCGCCACGGCCTGGCCGGTGATCTTCGTTCGCGAGCTCGCCCATCTCTTCACCGCCCGGGCCGCGGGAGTGCCGGGCAAGATGTCGCTCAGCACCCGCCTGCAGTGCCTGGTCGCCCAGGCCGACGTCAGCGGCATCTGGTCGGCGCCGCGCCGGATCCGGATGACCGTCTACCTGCCGGGGATGGTGGTGAACGCCCTCCTGGCGGTCGCCGCGCTGACCCTCCACAACGCCACGCCTCCGGGCGGCCTGCACAACGCCGCCGCGGTGTTGTCCGTGCTCCAGCCGATCATGCTCGCCATGCCGCAGGCACGGGCCCGCGCCTGCCACCGACGCGGTAGATTCGCGGCTCGTGCGGCGTCTGCGGCAGCGAAGGGTGTCTCCGCCGGCAGGATGACCGGCGGCGGGTCCAGCGGACATAGTTCTGGCGTCCGGTTGCGGCAAGCGGAGGAGAACCTCATGTCCGTCCTATCCGTTCTTGCCGCGCAGGCGGCCTCGCCGGTCTGCACGACGGCGGCAGAATGCGCGGGCCAGGGTGTCGACACTTTCATCGGGACCCCTGAGCGAGTCTGGGCCAGTGTGGCCGCGCTGGTGGCGCTGGGCGGCGTGGTCATCGGCTGGCTGGCGCTGCGCTCCGCCCGCCGTACCGGCGACGGCCGTCGGAGGGGAGCCATCGTTGCCCTGGCGGCGGGGCTGGTCGGCGGGCTCAACGGCGCGGCGAACCTGGCTGTGGCCGATGGTGGTCTCGGCACCGGCAACGGCGTGTTCGGGGGCGCCTCGGCCCTGCTGCTCGGGCTGGCCGGCGCGACACTCGGCGGGCTGGCTCTGGCCCGCTCCCGCCGCGCCGGGCTGAGCGGCTGACCGCAGCGGGCACCAGCGCGCGACCGAGGCCCCTGATGACCGTACGGCGGCCGCTTCTCGTGATCCTGTGCGGACGCACGTACCGTGCCCGCTTCCGCCAGCACGACAGCGACGTTGCCCCTGCCCGGGACCGCCACGAACACGGCTACTTGTCGGGTCCGCACAGTACCGGACACCGGCGGCCGAGGTTCGATCAAATCCATTTGATGTATTATGCGGATATGGCGCAATCCGATCAGGCCGCCCCACCGCTGTTCGTCCAGCTGGCCGCCCACGAGGTGCGCTGGCGGCTGTTGAGCGAGCTGGCGCGCGGCGACCTGCGCGTGCGGGAACTCGTCGCCCTGGTCGGCGAGCCGCAGAACCTGGTCTCCTACCACCTGCGGCTGCTGCGCTCCGGCGGGCTGGTCAGCGCCCGCCGCAGCAGCTTCGACGGCCGCGACAGCTACTACCACCTCGACCTGGACCGCTGTGCGGACACGCTGACCGCCGCCGGTGCCGCCCTGCATCCCGCGCTCCGCCTGCTCCCGGCCGAGCCGGCCCGCACGGCCGGGACTCCCGCGACGGAAACACCGTCCGTGTTGTTCATGTGCACCGGCAACAGCGCCCGCTCACCCATCGCCGAAGCCCTGCTGCGCCATCGCGCCGGCGGCCGCGCCGAGGTGACCAGCGCAGGCAGCCACCCCAAAGCCGGTCTGCACCCCCACGCCGTACGCGTGCTGCGCCAGCGGTACGACATCGACGTCGCCGGCCAGCGCCCACGGCACCTCGACACGCTGACCGGCCGCCGCTTCGACTACGTGATCAGCCTGTGCGACAAGGTTCGCGAGGTCTGCCCCGACTTCGGCGACCACCCGCAGCGCCTGCACTGGAGCATCCCCGACCCGGCCGCCGCCAGTGGCGACGACACCGCCCACGACGGCTACCCCGCGTTCGACCGTACCGCCGCGGAGATCGACACCCGCGTCCGGCACCTGCAGCCCATCCTGTTTCCCGCCCCACACCGAAAGGACCGGCCATGACAGCAACCGACCAGGTCGCCGGCGTCCGCTACATCGTCGACGACGTCCAGGCGGCCGTCGACTTCTACACCACCCACCTCGGCTTCACCGTGAACTTCAGCGCCGCGCCCGCCTTCGCCGACGTGGTACGCGGGCCGCTGCGCCTGCTGCTCTCCGGACCCACCAGTTCCGGCGCCCGCGCCACCCCGCCCCAGGCCGCGGTCGCGGGCCGTAACCGTATCCACCTGGTCGTCGACGATCTCGACGCCGAGATCGCCCGGCTGCGCGAGGCGGGCCTGCCGTTCCACAGCGACGTGGTCGCCGGTCCCGGCGGCCGCCAGGTCCTGCTCGCCGACCCCGCCGGCAATCTGATCGAGCTGTTCCAGTCCGCTCACCGCCCCGCCCCCGCACCCACGCCCACGCCCTGAACGCCTCGACACGATGCGGCCCGGCTCGATCGCCGGTGACCGTGCCGGACCATTTCCTCGGGGAGAGCGTAGGGATACGATCCGGCCCATGGCGCATCAAGTGGTTCGTGAATACGCGTACACGGATGCATCACCCACCTCGCGACGGGCGGACGGCCGAGAGTGCATCTGGTACCGCTCGCTCGAGGACTCGTACGACTTGGTGCGTACCGGCCGGGAAGGCAGACGCCGGTACCACGTGTTCGATGCCCGGAGCGGAGAGCACCTGGAGGAGTTCACAAGCTGGGATGCCGGCCACCGGTGGATCAAGGAACGGCTGCGATCAGCGTGAGCATGCGCTTCGAAGGGCCCGGGGAGCATCGGGGCTCTCCTGCGTTTCGTTCCTGCCCGTACCTCGGCGGCGGCCCGGCCTGGTAGACGGCGTCGCCGGGGATCCGGAGCGGGCCGTGGACCCGCCGGGCCAGGTGAGGGCGAAGCCGATCACCTCGCCGGAGCGACGGTCAATTGCGGTCGGCGCGACTGGCGCGGCCGGTGAAAAGGCCGCGGATCACCCACAGGGCCCCGAGGACCATGGCGCCGACGATCAGGAAGGCCGTCATGGTGGTCTGGGCGACGTGGAGGACGGCCAGGATGCCGATCATGACAGCGTAGAGGACGGACAGGGCAACGAGGATGCGTGCGGAGAGTTTCGCGTTCACGGTCCCCGAGCCTGTCCGAGCCCGGATGCGTCGGACAGTCACCGGTAGTGGGAATGCTGATTCCGACGAAAGGTGGATACCGGGCGGCGACGGGAGCCACCCATAATGACGAGATGGCAGGCGGCTCCCTCACGGACCCGGTCGACGCGGGACAGGACGACTGGCATCGGACCGTACCCGGATGGCATCTCGCCTTCGCGGTGCTCGCCGTGCTGACCGCCGGTCTCGTCGTCACCGGCGAGGCCGGCCCGCCCGTCGCCGAGCCAGTCCCGAGCCTGCTGGTGCTCGCGCTGCTGTGCTGCTGGTACGGCGCCACCGGCGCTCGCGCCCTGCACCGCGACCACAGCCGGCTCGGCGTCGTCTACCTGGTCGGCGCCGTCCCCCTGGCGGCGGCGCTGTTCGCGGCGGCCCCCGCGGGCGCGCTGATGTCGTTCATGCTGTATCCGCACATCTGGGCGCTGCTCCCGCCGCACAGAGCCGTCGGCGCGACGGTCGCGAGCGTGTTGTCGATGGCCTCCGTCATGGTCGTACGCGGCGATGCGTACGGGCAGGACCTGCCGTCGGTGATGGTTGTGGCGGCGGTGGCCCTGCTGGCCGCCCTCGTGCTCGGCCTCTGGATCACCCGGATCATCGAGCAGAGCCGTCAGCGGGCCAGGCTCGTCGAAGAGCTGGCCGCGACGCGGGCCGAGCTGGCCGAGGTCAGCAGGGAGGCCGGGGTGCTGGCCGAGCGCGAGCGGCTGGCCAAGGAGATCCACGACACGCTCGCGCAGGGCTTCACCAGCGTGCTGCTGCTGCTCGAAGCGGCCAAGGCCGGGACGTGCGAGCGCGACCAGGCCGTCCGCGCCCACCTCGACGAGGCCCGCCGCACCGCCATGGACAACCTGGCCGAGGCACGCGCCCTGGTCGCGGCGCTGCCGCCGCCCCAGCTCCGCGACGCCTCGCTGCCGGATGCCCTGGGCGGGCTCTTCGAACGGTTCGAGGCGGAGACGGGGCTGGACGTCCGCTTCACGGTGACCGGAGCGCCCCGGCGGCTCACCCCGAACGAGGAGGTGGTGTTGCTGCGTGTCACCCAGGAAGCCCTGGCCAACGTCCGCAAGCACGCGAGCGGCGCGGGCCGGTTGGGGAGTGTGCTGGCGTACGGGGCCGCGGGGGTGACCTTGCGGATCACTGACGACGGGCAGGGCTTCGACCCCGACGAAATCGGCACCCCAGGCGACCCCGGCACCGGATTCGGGATCAACGGCATGCGCGACCGGGTCGCCGAGGTCGGCGGGGACCTGACCATCGGCCCGGCCCGGCTCTCCGGAACCCTGGTCCAGGTGGAGCTGCCGTCGTGACCGTCCGCGTGCTCATCGTCGACGACCACCCCATCGTCCGGCAGGGTCTGCGGGCCGTACTGACGGCGCAGCCGGACCTCGCGGTCGTGGCCGAATGCGGCACCGGCGAGGAGGCGGTCGCGCTGGCGGCGGCCACCGTCCCCGACGTCGTCCTGATGGATCTGCGCCTGCCCGGCCTGAACGGCGTCGAGGCTACCGAGCGGATCGTCGCGGCCAGGACGGCGGCGGCGGTCGTCGTCCTCACCACCTACGACTCCGACGGGGACATCCTGCGTGCCGTCGCCGCGGGCGCGACCGGCTACCTGCTGAAGGACGCCTCCGGGGAGGAACTGGTCGCGGGGATCCGCACGGCCGCGACGGGCGGCACCGTACTCGCCGCGCCGGTCGCGGCCAAGCTGGCCACCCGCATGCGTGGTGACGCACCCACCTTGAGCTCCCGGGAGATCCAGGTGCTGGCGTGCGCGGCCCGCGGCCTGTCGAACCCCGAGACCGGCCGGGAACTGTTCATCAGCGAGGCGACCGTGAAGAGCCACATGATGCGCATCTTCGACAAGCTCGGCGTCTCCGACCGCACCGCCGCCGTGACCGCCGCCATCGCCCGCGGCATCCTCAGCCCGCCCTGACACGGCGCCCGGTGGGGCGCGCCCGCGCGACCGCGGCCCGGGGCTGACCGGTCAGGAGGAGGACCGGGGAGTGGTTGCCGCCTGGGAAGGCAGAGACGGACGTCACACTTCGCGGCCGTCACAGGCAGCCGGGTTGCTCTGTCTGAGAGGGGCGACAGCGAACAACGACAAGGAGCGCACGATGGGTGCTCGTTCGAACCTTCTCGGCAACCCGGTCGCAGGCAAACCCCTGAAGTACCTCCGGCCGGCACGGATGACGAGCAACACACGGCGGCCGTACTGCTGCCCCGCGTCAGTACGGCCCAGGCGACGCTCGCCGCTCCCGTTTCGGGGCCGGACTCTTACCACAACCCTGATGGAAGAGATCTCATGAACCTCGCCCTGTGGATCTGCGCCGGGCTGCTGGCCGTGGTCCTCCTCACCGGTGGCGTCGGCAAGCTGATCGTGCCCCGGGAGAAGATGGCCGCCATGCGCGGCGCGGGATGGACCGCCGACTTCAGCGTCGGGTTCCTCAAGTTCCTCGGGACCATCGAGGTCCTGGGGGCGGTGGGACTCATTGTGCCCGCCGTGACCGGCATCGCGCCGGTTCTGGTGCCGGTGGCTGCGGTCGGTGTGGTGGTGCTCATGATCGGCGCGATGGTCACGCACCTGCGCCGTGGCGAGGTCATGCCGGCCGCGGGGAACCTGCTCTATCTCGCCCTGGCCGCCTTCGTGGCGTGGGGCCGCTTCGGCCCCGAGTCCTTCATCGGCTGACCGGGGCGCAGAGGGCGGCGGTACCGGATCAGATCGTCCCTGCCGACATCGCCTCCGTTCACCACCACTGGTCAGGACCTTACGAACCATGGCGGAAGTGATCCGCAACCGGAGCATCTCGCATCAGCGCAGGTCAGGCGATGGCCTTCCGGGCGAGCACCCCCCGCAAGGAGAAACCTCATGGACGTTACGAACAACGGCGGCCGCCGAGCTCTGGTGGTCGGGCTGGGCATCAGCGGGATCGCGGCAGCTCTGCGGCTGCGGCAGATCGGCTGGACGCCGGTCATCATCGAGCGGGCCGCCGGGCGGCGGTCCGGTGGGTACTTCATCGCGCTGTTCGGCGCGGGCCGTGCCGCCGCCCAGCGCCTGGGCATCCTGGAAAGGATCATCGATCGCGGTGCGGACGGCGTCAGCTATGACATCGGCCGGGCGGGCAGGCGTCGGCCCGGCCTGGGTTTCAGGGACTTTCCCGGCCGGCCATGGCTGATGACGCGAGGAGACCTGGAGGCCGCCGGTTTCGCCGCGCTGCCGCCCGATGTCGAGATCCGGTACGCCACCGTACCGGCCCGGATCGAGCAGGACGCGGACGGGGTGAACGTGACCCTGACCGACACCGCCGGCGGGACCTCGACGACCGAGCGCTTCGATCTGGTCGTCGGCGCGGACGGGCTGCGCTCCACAGTGCGGCGCCTGGTGTTCGGGCCGCACGAGAGGTATCTGCACCGCTTGAACTACATGGCGGTCGCCTTCCAGATGCCCGGCGCGCTCCCGGGTCACGACCAGAGCGATTCGGTCGTCCTGGCCGAACCCCGGCGGTCGATGTGGGCCTTCCCGTTCAAGGACGGTCCGCCGACCGTGTTGCTGACCTACCACACCGACGATGCCCAGGCGGAATTCACCCGGCCGAAGGTCGATCGGGTACGCGAGGTGTTCGGCCCGGAACCGCCCGGCCCGGCGTTGGGCGCGGCGCTGGACGCGCTGGAGTCGGCCGAGGACGTGTTGTTCGACTCGGTCGAGCAGGTGCATATGGACAGCTGGCACAGGGGCCGGGTGGTGCTTGTCGGTGACGCGGCCTGGTGCGTGACGCTGTATGCGGGGATGGGCGCCTCCACCGGGATGGCCGGCGCCGATCTGCTGGGCACCATGCTGGCCCGCCATCCCGGCAGCGTGACCGAAGCGCTGACGGGCTGGGAGCAGCGACTGCGTCCCACCATCGAGTATCTGCAGGGCAACGGAAGGCGGATGCGCAGCCTGTTCGTCCCGGCCACCCGTTTCGAACTCGCGCAGCGCAGGATAATGCTGAGAGTCAGCAAGATGCCCGTGACCTCCCCGCTGTTCCTTCGGTGGCGGACCAGAGGCAAGGTGGCCCGCATGAAGGACGCGGACTTCGCTCACCCCGGCCCGGATGTGCCCGTACGCGTCCACGCGTGACGGCACAGCCTCCAGATCCGGCGGAACACAAAGCCGACCAAGCCGCCCGTAGTCCCGAGACCCAGCGACCATTGACAATGTTCGAGCAGAGGGGCGCCGGCAGCCGCGAGACACCGAGAGGTCCCGAGGCGGCGGACGGGCAGACAGAAGGGCTCCACCGGGAGCCTCGATACGCGAGTTGAGAAGGATTCCATGCCGGTGTCAACGGATGAGGAAGACGCTGTCGGTTACCGGCCGTTGTTGTTCTCCATCGCCTACGGGATGACCGGGTCCGTGGGCGACGCCGAGGACATCGTGCAG
>NZ_SMKO01000207.1 GCF_004348685.1 Nonomuraea deserti
CCACCGAGATCTACACTCGACTAGTCGTCGGCAGCGTCAGTTGTGTATAACAGACAGCCACCTCTCCGCCCACGGGCCGGGGCGCCCACCTGCCCGCATCCCCCACCTTGCGAGGCGCCGAGCCGGGCTACTTCGGCGCACCCGCGCAGCACGGACCCCACACGCCGCGCGGTGCCGAGCCCGGCTACTTCGGCACGCCGGTTCAGCACGTCACGCCCGGCGCCGAGCCGGGGCCTCACTCCACGCCCGCGCTCGCGAACTGGCCGTCCTTCGCCACCGACCCCTCGGTCGCCCCGAGCCCAGGACCCGGCGACCTCGCGCCGCCGCCGGCCTGGCCGGGCTCGCCCGGTCCGTACGGCCCCGCCCCGCCGCCCAGGCCACCGGGATACGACGCGCTGCAGGCGGGGCCGCCCGCGGCGCCGCCCCCGTCGGGCGCGGACGACTACCTGCCGATCTTCGCCGCCGTGGAGTCGGCCTGGTTCGACCGCAACCGCAGCGACGTGTGGAGCTCGCCCCAGGCGGACGCCGGATGGAGCGCCGCGCAGGCCGCCGCGAGCCCCGTGGACGACGGCGCCACCCCGTCCGGCCTGCCCAAGCGTGTGCCCAGGGCCAACCTGGTGCCCGGCACCGCCGACAGCGCCTCCACCCCCAAGGGCGTGGCTCCCATCTCCCGGATCTCGCCCGACCGGGTCCGCAACCGCCTCGCCGGTTTCCAGCAGGGCGTCCGCGCGGCGCGCGACGACCTCAGCACCGGCAACACGCCGCCTCTCGGCCCGCGGAGAACGCCTCCGGGGGAGGGCACATGACGGGCCATGGCCCCCGCCGAACTGCTCCAGCCGCGCCCGCACGGCGCGCGGCCCGGCTCAACCGTGCTCGAAAGGGTGCTCAATGGTGGTAAGAACCTCTGATTTCGGCAGGAAGTCATGGCTGGACAATGCCGGTGAGCGCATGGTCAGAATAGGCGTCGTCCTGCTTTCCCGGTGCGGAGCGTCCATGTTCACACGCAGATTGACGGCGTCTTTCGCTCTCGTCCTGTTGTTCGCGAGCGGCGCCATTCCCGGCGCGGCGGCGGATGCCGAGGCCAGGACGCCGACCCATCCCGGCCCGGTGTTCAGAACGGTCACCGGGAAAAGCGCCCTGCTCTCGCTCCAGACTTTCGGCCGGCCCGACGGCAAGGATATGGTTTTCCGGATTTCGGGGTCGGTTTACGCGAACGTCCCGGGCAACGCCCTCGACCCCGCCATGCGGCACGGCCAGAAGCTGTTCGACATCGAGGGATACAACATCCGGCGGCTCTACCGGGTGCCCGGGACCAACCAGCTCCACCAGCTCTCCCGCGAAATAGTGTTCTACACCGACCCCGCCGACCCGACCCGGATCGTCCGCGAGTGGAAGAACCCGGTCGACGGCAGGACGTACCCGGTCGTCCCCATCAACAACGACGCGGTCAACTTCGGGCCGTTCCCGATCACCCCCTCCTACCAGGGGCCCTCGCTGGTGAGGCTGCACGACGAGACGGTGTGGACCAGCGACATCCCCGTACGCGCCGATCTGGGCGCCACGCTCGGCGAGCGGTTCGGCCTGGTGGGCGGCGTCTACACGGCGCAGGAGATGTTCGACTTCTCGGTGGACGACCGCGAGGTCGCCGCCCGCGCCAACCCCGGCACCGTCCCCCGCGGCGCGATGGAGACCAAGGTCAGCTGGGCCAGGACCAGCCCGTGGGCGCCGTTCATGTGCCTGGCGGAGACCGAGGTGCGCGGCGGGCTCACCTACCACGCCCGCGGCTGGTCGCTCGACTCCTACGACGACGTCGAGCCGTGGTTGCGCGCGGCGGTCGAAGCGGACCATCCGCGGTTCGCCTCCGCCCCCGCCGAGCCGGGCCCGAGCGAGAACTCCTGGACGTCCTTCCACAACAAGCAGCTCGGCAAGGGCGCCACCACCTGGGCGGCCTGGTGCGCCGCCAACGGCCGATCATGAGCACCGTACGCAACCCGCTCACCGGCTGGGCCGAGCGGGAGCTGGTGCCCGCCACGCCCGTCGAGCTGGCCAGCACGGCGGCCGAGCTGCGCGTGCGCGTCGACGGCTGGCGGCGGGCGGACCGCAAGGAGGTCCTGACGGCGTTCGCCGCCGCGCTGGCGTCCGACGACGACCTGCTGGCCGCGCTGGTGGCCGACACCGGGCGGGTGGGGGAGTCGTCGCTGGAACGGCGGATCGCCGCCGGCCTGGTCGGACGTTGGGCCCGCGAGGCGTCCGCGCTGCTGGCGCCGCCCGCCCCGGCCGCCTCGTCAGTGCCGGGCATCGTCGTGGGCGGTGACCTGGTGCCGTACGACCTGGTGGGGGTGATCAGCCCGTGGAACTTCCCGCTGCTCATGGCCCTCATCGACGCGGCTCCCGCGCTGGCGGCCGGCTGCTCAGTGCTGGTCAAGCCGAGCGAGGTGGCGCCGCGGTTCATCGAGCCGCTGATGCGGCTGGTGCCTCCCGAGCTGCCGCTGAGCGTGGTCGAGGGCGACGGCGAGACCGGCGCGGCGCTGGTGGGCATGGTGGACGCCGTGGTGTTCACCGGCAGCGTCGAGACGGGACGGCGGGTGGCCGAGGCGGCGGCCCGCGCTTTCGTGCCGGCGTTCCTGGAACTGGGCGGCAAGGACCCGGCGATCGTGCTGGCCGGCGCCGACCTCGACCGGGCCACGTCGGCGATCCTGTGGGGCGGCACCGCCAACGCCGGGCAGTCCTGCCAGTCGATCGAACGCGTGTACGTCGAGCGCGGCGTCCACGACGCCTTCCTCGACCTGCTCGCGAGCAAGGCCGCCAGGGTGGGGCTGACGTGCGAGGGCGGCCCGATCGGCCCCATCGTCCGGCCGGGTCACTGGCGGGTGATCGCCGCCCAGCTGGCCGACGCGACGGCCAAGGGCGCGATCGTGCACACGGGCGGGCAGATCGAGCGCCACGGCGGCGGCCGCTGGTGCAGGCCCACGGTGTTGTCCCAGGTCACCCACGAGATGCGGGTCATGAAGCAGGAGACGTTCGGCCCGCTGCTGCCGGTCATGGCCGTGGCCGGCGCCGAGGAGGCGGTGGCCCTGGCCAACGACTCCGTCTACGGGTTGTCGGCCGCCGTCTTCGCCGCCTCGGAGCAGGACGCCATGGAGGTGGCCGCCCGGCTGCGCGTGGGGGCGGTCAGCGTCAACGACGCCTCGCTGACCGCGCTCGTGCACGAAGGCGAGAAGGACTCGTTCGGGCTGTCCGGCCTGGGCCGCTCGCGCATGGGCGCCGCCTCGATCCGCCGGTTCCTGCGCCGCCGGGCGTTCCTGGTGAACCGGTCGCCGGCCGCCGACCCGTGGTGGCACCCGCTGGAGAAGGAGTGAACGTGGGACTTCGCGAGGACATGCCGCTGCTGGCGCGGCACGAGGGCAAGTGGGAGGGCGAGTACGTGCACGTCGACCCCGGCGGCGCCGTGCTCGACCGGCACCGCGTCGAGATGACCTGCTCCATCGTCGGCGACGCCGCCTACCACCAGACCAACCGCTACACCTGGGACGACGGCCGGGTGGAGGTGCACGAGTTCCCCGGCCGCCATCTCGGCGGGGGCCGCTGCGGGTTCGACACCGACCGGCTCAAGGGCGAGTTCTGGGAGCTGGACGAGTCCACCATCTACCTGCGCTGGCAGTTCAAGGCGGAAGGGGAGGACCTGCGGCTGTTCGAGCTGATCGTGCTGAGCGCGACAGGCGACACCCGCAGCAGGGTCTGGCAGTGGATCCGCGACGGCGTGTGCGTCCGGCGTACCCTCATCGACGAGCGGCGGGTCGGCTGAATGACCGCCTTCACCGCGCTAGCCCTGCAGATGGAGACCCGCGCCGTCAACGCGGCGGACGATCCGCGGGCCGCGATCGCCGCCGCCGTCGAGCGGATCGCCGAGCGGGTCCGCGGCTCGGCGGCGTGGCTCGGGCCAGGCCTGCGCCTGGTGGTGTTGCCGGAATACGTGCTGACCGGGTTCCCCATGCGGGAGAGCTTCGCCGAGTGGCGCGAACGGGCCGCGCTCGACCCGGGCGGCCCCGAATACCGCGCGCTCGGGGAGATCGCCGCCCGGCACGAGCTGTTCCTGTGCGTGAACGCGTACGAGCGCGACGAGCACTTCCCCGAGCTGTACTTCCAGGCGTCGGTCATCCTCTCCCCGCGGGGGGAGGCGGTGCTGCGGTACCGCCGGCTGCACTCGATGTTCACGCCGACCCCGTACGACGTGTGGGAGCGGTACCTCGACGTCTACGGCATCGACGGGGTGCTGCCGGTGGCCCGCACCGAGATCGGCAACCTGGCGGTGCTCGCCTCGGAGGAGGTCCTCATGCCGGAGCTGGCCCGCACGCTGGCCCTGCGCGGCGCAGAGGTGTTCTGCCATCCCACGTCGGAGGCGTCCTCGCCGGCGCTGACGCCCAAGGCGATCGCCCGCCGGGCCAGGGCGGTGGAGAACCACGCCTACGTCGTCTCGGCCAACAGCGGCGGCCTGTCCGGCATCGCGATCCCCGGAGACTCCACCAACGGCGGCTCCGAGGTGATCGACCACGAAGGCCGGGAGCTGGCGCGGGCGGGCACGGGCGAGTCGCTGGTGGCCGCCGCCGAGCTGGACCTGACGGCGCTGCGCCGGCACCGGCGGCGGCCCGGGATGGGCAACCTGCTCAGCCGCGTGAAGACGGGCTTGTGGGCCGAGGAGTACGCCCGCCACGACGGCGAGCGCCCCGGCGGCCTGGCGGCCGGGCCGCGCGACCGGGCCTGGTTCACGGCCCGCCAGAGGGAGACGATCGACCGGTTGTACGGCGAAGCTAGGCCCTGACGCCCCGGTGCCAGGAGAGCACCAGCCGCTCGACGCCCAGGAACGCGGCGTTGAGCGCGATGCCGAGCAGCCCGAGCAGCACGATGCCCGCCCACATGGCCGGGATGTCGAACTGGCTCTGCGCCTCCAGCATGCGGTGCCCGATGCCCTCGCTGCTGCCGACCAGCTCCGAGATCACCATCATGATCAGTGCCAGCGACACGCTCAGCCGCAGCCCGGCGAAGATCTTCGGGGAGGCGGCGGGCAGGATGACGCGGGTGAGCCGCTGCCAGGGGCCGAATCGGTAGACGACGCCGGTTTCGATGTACTGGCGGTCGACGTGGCGGGCGCCGTCCATGGAGTTGACCAGCACCGGCCAGATGACGCCGTACACGATGGAGGCCAGCTGCATCGGGGTGCCGATCTTGAACAGCACCAGGAACACCAGCACCAGCGTGGACGGCGGCACCGAGCGGCCGAAGTGCACCAGCGGCTCGACCAGGGCCGACAGCAGCCGCGAGCGGCCGAGCGCCACGCCGATCAGCACGCCCGCCGCGCACGCCACCGCCCACCCGGCGAACAGCCTGGCCAGGCTCGGCAGCAGGTCGGCGACGGCCTCGTCGGTGAGGAACAACCGGGACGGCGGTCCCGAGAACCACATCTCGTGCAGCCGGGCGACGATCCGCGACGGCGGCGGGAAGTAAGGTGCCTCAGCCGAGCGGGTGGCCAGCTCCCAGCCGAGCACGGCCACGGGCAGCAGCCAGTACCACACCAGCCGGCGGGCGGCGGTCATGACGGATCTCCCGCGCGCGCCCGGTGCCAGCGGAACAGGCGGCGCTCGGCGGTCGTGAACAGCACGTTGGCGGCCAGCCCGATGACCCCGGCCCACAGCGGGGCGGCCAGCATGCGGTCGGTCCGGTTGGCGCTGCCCGCCAGCGACTGGAACGCGCCGATCCCGCCGCCGCCGGGAGCCAGCAGCTCCACGCTCACCGCCACGATCAGGGTGACGGACACGGCGATGCGCACGCCGGTGGCGATGAACGGCGCCGCGCTCGGCAGGCTCACCCGCAACGCCACGGCCAGCGGCCCGAAGCCGAAGCTCCGCAGGGTGTCCTTGGCCAGCGGGTCGACGTCGCTCAGGCCGTACAGTGTGTTGATCAGCAGCGGCCACGAGCAGGTGTAGACGATCAGCGCGACCTTGGCGTCGTGGCTCACCGGGAACAGGAACATCGCCAGGGGGATCAGCGACACCGAGGGGATCGGCCGCAGAAACTCCACCAGCGGCCGTACCGACCGTTCCACGAACGGCACCGTCCCGAGCAGCAGCCCGGCGGGCACCGCGACCGCGATCGCGATCGCCAGCCCGCTCACGCACGCCACCAGCGTGGCCAGCACGTCGGCCCTGAACTGCGCCTCCAGCGGCAGCCGCCCCGCCGTGACCAGCACCTGCGACGCGTACGGCAGCACGTCGGGGACGAGCCCGAGGCGCCCGGCCGCCTCGGCGACGGCGAGGAAGCCCGCCACGCCGATCGCACCGAGCGTTGCCCGCGCGATCCGCCGATCGATCATCCGCCCAGCGGCGCGAACAGTTGCGCCGCGTCCACCTTGGACTTGAGGTAGCCGTAGCCGTGCAGCAGGTCGGCGAGCTTCTGCACGCCGGCCCTGTCGGCCTCGAGCGAGAACGTGCCGAGCGTCATCGCCGCCGCCGCGTCGGCCGGGATCTGCGTGTACGTCGGCACGACCTCGTCGATGGCCTTGCGGTCCTCGCCCGCGATCTGCTGGGCCTTGGCCAGGGCGCGGTGGAAGGCGGCGGCGGTCTTGGGGTTCTTGGCCAGCCAGTCTTCGGTGACGCCCCAGCCGTCGATCGGCACTCCGGCGGTGACGCCGTCGGTGGTGTCGATGATCTGGGTGGCGCCGTCCTTCTTCGCCGCGGTCAGGAACGGCTCGACCAGCCAGGCGGCGTCGACCTTGCCCGAGGACAGCGCGCTGATCTGGTCGGCGAACTGCACCGGGACGTATTTCACGTCGTCCGGCTTGAGCCCGGCCTCCTGCAGGTGGGCGTTGGTCAGCGTCTGCCCGAGCGCCTTCAGCACGTTGACCGCGATCGTCTTGCCCTTGAGGTCGGCGGCCGACTTGATCGGCGAGCCCTCGGCCACCACGACGCCGGCGACGTCGGGCGCGGCCTCCTGGCTGTGCTGGAAGAGCTTGAGCGTGGCCGCGCCGGAGTCGTTGATCGCCATCAGCGACACGTAGCTCGTCAGGAACGCGTCCATGCTGCCGTTGAGGATCTTCGGCATGACCGCCTGCGGAGCCTGGATGATCTCCGTCTTGACGGTCAGCCCCTCCTCCTTGAAGAAACCGCGCTTCTCCGCGATGAACAGCGGCGCCGACGACGGCACCGGCACCACGCCGACCAGCAGCTGGGTCTTCTCCAGCCCGCCCGCGGAGCCTCCGGGGGCCGCGGTGGCCCCGTCACCGCTCGCGCCGCCCCCTCCACACGCGCTCAGCGAGAGGGCGATCGCCATGCCCGCGGCTAGTATCCTGGCCAGCTTCATCGCTTCTGCCTTTCTGGGGGACAAGGGGGTGCCCAGAGGGTCGTCAGGACGTCGAGCCTACGGTAACCGATCTCTCCTGACTCACCCTTTGTCGATCAGCTATGGGCATGGCAAGCTCGGGTCCGGCACATCTGATCATCGGACCGACCGCACGGCGCCCCCCGGGCCGCGTGCCTGCTGATTGCGAGGAAGCTGATGGATGCCAAGGAGTACATGGCCGGCGTGTTCGATCGCGCGTCGGGCAGTTACGCACGCGTCGGTGTGCCGTTCTTCACGCCCGTCGCCGCCGAGCTGGTACGCCGCGCCGCCCCCGGTCCCGGCGACCACGTGCTGGACGCCGGGTGCGGCACCGGCGCCTCGCTCGTGCCGGCCGCCCAGGCCGTCGGCCCCACCGGCCGGGTCGTCGGTCTCGACCTCGCACCCGGGATGGTGGCCGCCGCCACCGCCGAGGTGGAGCGCCACGGCCTCAGCCAGGCGGCCGTCGTGCTCGGCGACGCGGAGCACGCGGAAGAGCTGCTGCCCGGCGAGCGGTTCGACATCGTGCTGGCGGGGATGATGCTCTACTTCCTGCCCGACCCGCCCGCCGCCGTGCGCTCGATGGCCGGGCTGCTGCGGCCGGGCGGGCGGCTGGCGGCCAGCCTGCTGGTCCGGTCGAGCCCCGCAGAGGCCGAGCTGTTCGCGCTGGTGGAGCGGGCGCTGGCGCCCTACGCCTCGGGGGCGGGCAGCGCGCCGTTCCACCACACCCTGGGCGCGCCAGGGGAGCTGGCCGGGCTGTTCGAGCAGGGCGGGCTGAGCGACGTCGAGTGCGCGGACGTGGTGTTCGAGGTGACCGTCGGTGCCGGGCAGGTGTGGGACTGGCTCTGGTCGGCCGCCCGCAGGGCCTCGCTGGAGAGCATCCCCGAGTCCCTGCGCCCCGAGGCCAGGGCCGCGCTGGAGGCGTCGTTGCCGCAGGAACGTTTTCTGCTGGCCCGCACCGTGCGTTACGCCACGGGCACGCGCGCGTGAAAAGGCACGCCACGGGCACGCGCGCGTGAAAGGGCGCCGGCGGTGTCAGGCGGGCCGGGACACGTAGCGTCCCACCGGACGGCCCACGATCTTGCCGGCGTCCAGCACGTGGTTGCCGCGCACGAACGTGTCCGTCACCTTGGCGGTCAGCTCGAAACCCTCGAACGGCGTGTACTCCTGCGTCGACTCCGAGTCCTGCGCCCGCACCGTCCAGGTGCTCGCGGGGTCGACCAGGCAGATGTCGGCGTCGAAGCCGGGGGCGATCGTGCCCTTGGTGCGCAGACCGTACCTCTTGGCGGGGTTCCAGGAGGTCAGGGCGGCGATCCTGCCGTACGGCAGGCCCCTGCGGCGGCCCTCGGTGATCAGGCCGGGCAGCAGGTACTCGGCCCCGCCGAACCCGGCCTTGGCCACGAAGACGTCGTCGCGCGGGTCGCCGAACTTGAGCTCGTCGCGGCAGCAGGCATGGTCGCTGACCACCCAGTCCACGGTGCCGTCGAGCACGTACTCCCACAGCGCCTCGACGTCCTCGCGCGGCCTGATCGGCGGGTTCACCTTCGCTCCGAGGCCGCTGGCCGTGTCGACGTCGGCCAGCAGGTGACCGATCGTGACCTCGCGGCGGAAGTCGATGTGCGGGAACGTCGCCGCCATGCGGACGGCCGCGTCCAGGGCCTTGCGGGACGACAGGTGCAGCAGGTTGACGTTGGCCAGCCCTGTCTCGTGGGCGAGGTAGGAGGCGATGAAGACGGCCAGCCCCTCGGAGTGCTGGGGGCGGGAGGCGCTGTAGGCGGCCAGCCCGCTCAGGTCTCCCGCCTCCTCGACGAGCTTCGTGTACGCGGTCATGATCTCGGCCGTCTCGCAGTGCAGCGACAACGAGATCTCGCCGGCCAGCTCGGGCAGGCGTTCCCTGGCCGCCTGCACCCCGCGCATCACGAACTCGAAGTGCGCGTAGTCGTAGCGCTCGCCCTCCGGCAGCATGAGGAACGCCCGCTGGTCGTCGGAGCGCCCGTGCAGCCCGTGCCCGCCGTAGAACATGAAGATCTTGAACGACGGCACCCCGAACCGCTCGACCAGGTCGGGCAGCTCGTCGATGTGCCCGCTCGACATGGGCGCCAGGTGGAAGCCGTAGTCGACGTAGGCCCGGCCCTCGGCCTGCCTGAGCACCTCGGGGAAGAACTCGGCGTAGGGGCCGCCCTTGTTGAGGTAGTACTGGCCGGTCCGCATGTACGTGAGCGCGGTGGTCACGCCGCCCTGCGCGCTCGCCCGGCTCTCCGACCCGGTGTCGTCGGGCAGCGGGTTGTAGATGCCCCAGTGCTGGTGGGCGTCCACGACGCCGGGGAAGGCCAGCTTGCCGCCGCCGTCGATCACCTCGCCGGCGCCGGTCAGCCCCGGCCCCACCCGGACGATGCGGCCGTCCTCGACGGCGATGTCCGCCGCCACGGGCTCGTCCTGCTCGTGGGTGACGACCTTCACGTTCTTCAGCAACAGCTCGGTCACGGGGGAGTTTCTCTCCTAAGCGATTAAGCGATGCGGTGGGCGTCGCGGTGCCAGGCCAGCACGCGCCGCTCGACCATGAGGAACAGGGAGTTGAGTACGAAGCCGAGCACCCCGAGCACCAGCACGCCCGCCCAGATGGCCGGCATGTCGGCGTTGCTGTTGGCCAGGCTGAGCAGGTAACCGATCCCCTCCGTGCTGCCCTTGAGCTCGGAGATGACCATGAGAATCAGCGCCAGCGAGACGCTCAGGCGCAGGCCCGCGAAGATCTTCGGCGCCGCGGAGGGCAGGATGATGCGGAACAGCCTGAGCGAGGCCGGCACGCCGAACACGGTGGCGGTCTCGACCTTCAGCCGGTCGACGCTGCGCGCGCCGTCAATGGAGTTGAGCAGAATCGGCCAGATGATGCCGAAGACGATGGTCGCCACCTGCACCTGGGTGCCCATGGTGAAGAGCACGAGGAAGAGCGGGAGCATGACCGGCGGCGGCACCGCGCGGGCGAACTCGACCAGCGGCTGCACGAAGTCGGCCAGCCAGGCGGTCCTGCCCAGCGCGACGCCGAGCGCCACCCCCACGACCACCGCGACGGCCCACGACCCCGTGACCCTGACCAGGCTGGGCACGAAGTTGTCGACGGCCTCTTCGGTGAGGACGTAGGGCCCGGAGAACCACATCTCGTACATCCGCGCCACGATCAGGGTCGGCTCCGGCAGGTACGCGATGTCGAGGAATCGCGCCAGGAGCTCCCAGCCGCCGAGGACGACGGGGACCAGCCACAGCCGCTTAAGCAAGGTGCGCATCATGTCGTTCGCCACCTGAACAGACGTCGCTCGGCCCGTACGAGCACGGTGTTGACGACGAGCCCGAGGAAACCCGCCCACAGCAGGGCGGCCAGGACGTCGATCATGGCGTCGGCGCCGATGCCCGTGCTCGCCTGGATGAGGAAACTGCCGATCCCGGTCGAACCGCCCACGATGTACTCCACGCTGATCGCCAGGATGAGCGTGATGGACGCCGCGAGCCGCACTCCCGTCGCGATGAAGGGCGCCGCGCTCGGCAGGGACACCCGCCACAACACGGCTCCGGCGCCGAACCCGAACGTGCGCAGCGTCTCCTTGCTCACCGGGTCGACGTCGCGCATGGCGTACATGGTGTTGATCAGAATGGGCCAGGACGCGGCGAAGACGATGAGGGCGACCTTGGCGTTGAGCTCGGAGGGGAAGAAGAACAGCGCCAGCGGGATCAGCGCCACGGACGGGATCGGCCGCAGGAACTCGACGAACACCCGGGTCATCTCCTCGACCACCGGAACCGTTCCCAGCACCAGGCCGATCGGGACCGCGACCAGGACGGCGAGCGGCAGCCCGACGACCGCGGCGGTGAGCGTGCCCAGCAGGTGGTCGAGAAACACCGGGTCGACGGCGAGTGCGACGGTCCTGGCCAGCGTGTCCACGGCCGGAGGCAGCCATTTGACGGCGCCCGACGCGCCGAGAACCTGCCAGACCAGCAGAAAGCCCGCCACACCTGCGGCGTGGCGGGCGTACTTGACCAGCCGGGCGCGGGCGAGCGGGGCCCGCTCGCGCCGCGCCGGAGTGACTGTAGCTGTCATCCCTGGGTGGGAGCCGTGTAGATCATGGACTTGACGTCCATCTCCTTCTTGAGCATGCCCGAGTCGAGCATCAGGTCCGCCACGCGCTGGATGCGCTGCGCGCTCAGCGAGGTCGGGTAGGCGCCCAGGTTGATCGTGGCGGCGGTCTCTGCCGGGATCTTGGTGAAGGTCGGCAGCACCTTCGTCACCGCGCTACGGTCGGTGGCCGCGATGTTCTGGGCCTTGGCCATCGCCCGCTGGAACGCCGCCAGCGTCTTGGGGTTGTCGGCGACCCACTTCTCCGTGGCGGCCCAGCCGGTGATCGGCAGGCTCTCGGTCGGGCCGGACATCGTGTCCACCAGCATGGTGGCCCCGAGCTCCTTCTTGGCCTGGCTGACGTAGGGGTCGGTCATCCAGACGGCGTCCACGTCGCCCTTGTCGAGCGAGGAGAGCCAGTTGGTCGTCGGGATCACGACGTACGTGATGTCCTTCTCGGGGTCGAGGCCGGCGACCTTGAAGTGCGGGTTCATGGTGAGGGTGCCCAGCCCCTTCGGGGCGTTGACGCCGACCTTCTTGCCCTTGAGGTCGGCGACCTTCTTGATGGGGGAGTCCTTCTTCACCATGATGCCGAAGGCGCCCTGAGCCCCTTGGTAGGAGTCGGCGATGTACTTGAACTTCTCGGTGCCCTGTTCCTGGATCGTCAGGATGGTGGCGTAGCTACCGAGAACGACGTCCATGGCGCCGTTCGAGAGTTTGCCCAGGACATCCTGCGGGGCCTGGATGGGCTCCTGCTTGACGGTGAGGCCCTCTTCCTTGAAGAAGCCGCGCTCCATGGCGATGAACAGCGGCGCCGAGTCCGCGCCGGGATATTGGCCGATCAGCAGTTTGGTCTTCATACCCTCGGCGGCGCCTGAGCCCTTGCCCGCGTCGTCAGAACCGGAGCACCCAGTGATGACGAGGGTGGCCACAAGCCCAACCAGGGCAGTACGCCCTAATGCACCGAACCGCATTGCGGGTCTCCTTTGAACCGGGGGGTGAGTGCGAACGGGGGTGTTCAACGACGCTGGCACCTTAGCGCAGGCCGCGCTTACGAGGTCACCTGGAACGCCGGAAATTGACAAGATATATCCACATATATGGTAATTTGGGGTGATTTGTCCGTTTGTCCGGAAATCTGGAGTCCTTGACGTGGTACCTCCGAGGCAGGTGTGGTGAATTGCGTAAAATACAGAGCCGTGTGTCGCTTGTGATCTTTGCGGTATTGGCCGATCTCAGGTAGATGTGCTCCAATTAGCTCTCGCCCCAAGGGTGCGTCGGCGTCACACGGCAACCATGCGCAATGACGTGATCTACGTGCACCAGGCCATCCGAGGAGAGGTTGCGGAGGCAAGTGAAGACTGTGGTCCCCCCTACGGGCGGCGAACAGGGCTTAACAGAAGAAGCCCCCCGACAAGGCCCCCGTGGGCCAGAGATGTCCGAGCCGGACGGCGTGGACGCGGTCGTCAACCGCCAGGCGGGGCCTCGCTTCTCCCTACGCAACTGGCGAGTGCGCTCGAAGCTGCTGGTCATCGTCGTCATCCCGACCCTCGCCGCGCTCGTGTTCGGCGGCTTGCGCGTCACCACCTCGATCGCCACCGCCGGTGAATACGCCCAGGTCAACGAAGTGGCCGTGCTCGCGAGCCGGCTGACCGCCCTCGCCCACGAGGTCGAGCGGGAACGCGACCTGACCGCCCGGTTCGTCGCCCTGGGACGCCGGGCCGAGGCCGGGGAGAAGGTCCCCGAGGACGTCGCGACCCAGTACAAGGACGTCGACAAGCTCGTCGCCGAGGTCACGCCGGGCATCGAGTCCCTCATGTCCTCCGACAACTCCGCGGCTCCCGAGGCCCTGCGTATCCGGAACCGCTTCAACGAGCTCGCCACCTCGCGTGAGACCGCGGTCGCCTCCCAGCTCGACGTGAACTCCGTCATCGAGCTCTACGACCGGACCATCTCCGACCTCCTCTCGCTGAACGACAAGATCGACCAGGGCGCGGTCGACAAGGAACTGTCCGCGAGCGTGTCCGGCTTCGCCGCCCTGGCCAGGGCCAAGCAGTACGTCTCCACCCAGCGCGCGCTGCTCGTCGCCGCCCTGGCCACCGGCGAGTTCGGCAAGACCGAGCTCGACGCCTTCATCGCCGCCCGCGCCCAGAGGACCAGCGAGCTCGCCACCTTCAAGGCGCAGGTCTCCCTCCAGCTCCGCCAGGCGTACGACGACTCCGTCAGCGGCCGGTCCGTGGACCGCGCCGAGGTCCTGCTCGCCCGAGCCCTGCTCCTGCAGGACGACGGCCTGCCCCTGCGCGACCGCAGGCTCGGCCTCACCCGTGACGGCAAGGCGTGGTTCGACGCCATCAGCGAGACCATCGACGGGATGCGCTCCGTCGAGCAGCAGACGGCCGACTCCATCGTGCTGCGCAGCCGCACCCTGGAAGGCGCGGAGCAGCAGAACGCCGTGATCGTCGGTGGCGCTATCGCCGCCCTGCTCCTCCTCGTGCTGCTGGTCACCGTCTTCATGGCCCGCTCGCTGAGCGGCCCCCTGCGCAGGCTGCGCAGGGAGGCGCTGTTCATCGCCGGCCGCCGCCTGCCGGAGACCGTCAAGCAGCTGCGCGAGAGCGGCGAAGGCTCGATCGGGCCCGTGACCCCGATCGGCGTCGCCTCCAACGACGAGATCGGTGAGGTCGCGCGGGCGTTCGACGAGGTGCACCGTGAGGCGGTGCGGCTGGCGGGCGAGGAGGCGCGGCTGCGGAGCAACGTGAATGCGATGTTCGTGAACCTGTCGCGGCGTAGTCAGACGCTGGTGGAGCGGCAGATCACGTTGATCGACGGTCTGGAGCAGGGTGAGCAGGACGAGCAGCGGCTCGGGAACCTGTTCAAGCTGGACCATCTGGCCACGCGTATGCGGCGTAACAGCGAGAACCTGCTGGTGCTGGCGGGGCAGGACCCGCCGCGCCGCTGGAGCAAACCCGTCAAGCTGGTCGACGTCGCCCGCGCCTCCCTGTCGGAGGTGGAGAACTACGAGCGGGTCGTGCTGCAGGTGCCCGACGGGGTGTCGGTGGCCGGTCAGGCGGTCAACGACGTCATCCACCTGATCGCGGAGCTGGTGGAGAACGCCCTGTCGTTCTCTCCTCGTGAGACCAGGGTGACGGTGTCGGGCAGCAGGATCGACGGTGGCGGCGTGATGTTGTCGATCACCGACTCCGGCATCGGCATGACCCCCGACGAACTGGCCCAGGCCAACGAACGCCTCATGGAAGCCCCCACCGTGGACGTGTCGGTGTCGCGGCGCATGGGCCTGTTCGTGGTCGCCCGCCTGGCACACCGCCACGGCATCCGGGTGCAGCTGCGCCCCCATGGCTCCGGCGGGCTGACCGCCATGGTCCTCATGCCGGAAGCGCTCCTGGGCTCGCAGGCCCCCGCCTACGGTCCGACCACCGCGAACAACGGCATGGGCCAGCAGGACAGCATCTCGTTCGACGAGGGCTTCGGCGCCCGTCAGCCCGCGGCGCAACCGCCCGTCCCCCAGTGGGGCGGGGGCGGAAACTACCAGCCGGGCCCCGGGCACCCGTCGTTCCCCTCCGAGCCGTCGTTCCCGTCGCAACCCTCGTTCTCCTCACAACCCTCCTCCTTCTCCCCCCGGGGGAGCATGGACTCCGGCTGGCCCTCCGACCCGCGCAACAACGGCGGCGGTTACGACACCGCCGACGTCTGGGTCCCTTCGCGCAACCCCGCGAGCCCGCCCGGCAACTGGCTGAGCAGCAGCAACCCGCTGCCGCAGCGGCCCACCGGCGACCGGGCGAACGCCGGCAGACCGGACCCCGACGCGGGGAGGTACGACTTCCCCGAGACCGAGTCCGCCGCGACGGGCCCGATCCCCGTCGTGAAGCCCGCCTCCGCCGGGGACGAATATCTCCCGATCTTCGCCTCGGTCGAGTCGGCCTGGTTCGAACACGGTCCTGACAGCGGCGCCACCTGGGGCTCCGCCAAGGCCGACGCCGGCTGGAGCGCCGCCGAAGCCGTCGTCGAGCCCGTACGCGACGGCGCGACGGCCGCCGGGCTGCCCAAGCGGGTGCCCAAGGCCAACCTGGTGCCCGGCTCCGCCGACACCGTCTCCGCGCCGAAGGGTGTCGCGCCGATGCCCGCGGTCTCGCCGGACCGGGTGCGCAGCCGGCTCTCCAGCTTCCAGCAGGGGTTCCGGGCGGCACGTGATGACATCAGCGAGGGCAGGACGTATCCCTCCGGCCCCAGGAGTGTTGAAAGCAGGGATGAGCGGTCATGAGTGACCTGAGCCAGTCGGCACGCGGGGTGGATTGGTTAATCACCGATTTCGTCAACTCCGTTCCCGGGGTCGCGCACGCGGTGGTCGTCTCGTCCGACGGGTTGCCGCTTGCGGCGTCGTCGGGTTTTCCGGCTGATCGGGCGGATCAGCTGGCGGCGATCGCGTCGGGTCTGGTGAGTTTGACGCAGGGTGCGGCGCGGGTGTTCGAGGGGGGTGCGGTCAATCAGACGATCGTGGAGATGCAGCGCGGGTTGATGCTGATCATGTCGATCAGTGATGGTTCGTGTCTGGCGGTGCTGGCGGCTCCGGATTGTGACATGGGGTTGGTGGCGTACCAGATGACGCTGATGGTGGATCGCGCCGGTCAGGTGCTGACTCCGGCTGTGCGTGCGGAGCTGCGCGCCAGCCAGACCAGGTGATGTAGGTGACAGACCCCCGATGGAACAGCGGCGGCTGGAACTCCAACAGCGGCGGCTGGAACTCTCACAACAGCGGCAGCTGGGAGCCCCCACCTCCTCCGCAGCCCCCCAGTTCCGATCCAGCCTCGCCGGTGCGGCCCTACGCCGTCACGGGCGGGCGGACCGCGCCCAGGGTCAAGCTGGCGATGGAGGCCCTGGTGTCCTCGGCGACCGCCGAGCACCGGGAGTTCTCGCACATCACGCCCGAGTACAAAGCCATCAGCCAGCTGTGCCTCCAGGTCAGATCGGTGGCCGAGGTGTCGGCGTTGCTGCGGATCCCGCTCGGTGTGGTGCGTGTTCTGATCGCTGACATGGCGGCCGAAGGTCTGGTCCGGGTGCATCAGCCGCAGCTGGATGAGGGTAGGCCGGACGTCAACCTGCTGGAAAGGGTGCTCAGTGGACTTCGCAGGCTCTAGCCCGGGCTTGACCTCGACGAAGATCGTCGTGGCCGGGGGCTTCGGGGTGGGCAAGACGACGTTCGTCGGCGCGGTGTCGGAGATCATGCCGTTGACCACGGAGGCCGTCATGACGGACGCCTCCGCGGGCATCGACGATCTGGGCATGACGCCGTTGAAGTCGACGACGACCGTGGCGATGGACTTCGGCCGGGTCTCGCTCGACCGTGACCTGATCCTCTACCTGTTCGGCACGCCCGGGCAGCACCGGTTCTGGTTCATGTGGGACGACCTGGTGCGTGGAGCGATCGGCGCGGTGGTGCTGGTCGACACGCGCCGTCTGGCCGACAGCTTCCCCGCCATCGACTACTTCGAAGAGGCGCAACTGCCCTTCATCGTGGGAGTGAATGGCTGGGACGGCCAGTACGCCCACAGCGACGCCGAAGTTCGCGACGCCCTGACCCTGGCCCCGCACATCCCGATGGTGCGCCTGGACGCCAGGTCGAAGGACTCCGTGAAGGCCGCGCTGATCAACCTGGTCGAACACGCGCTCACGGTTCGGATGGCCGTGCCCGGCTGGAGCGGCTAGCAGAGCGGCTAGGCTGGACGTTTAGACGTACCTTCGCTTCGAGGACTGGCCTACCACGTGTTCGAGACGCTATCCGACCGGTTGACATCGGTCTTCTCCTCCCTCCGATCCAAGGGGCGGCTGTCCGATGCCGACATCGACGCCACCACCCGTGAGATTCGCATCGCGCTGCTCGAGGCCGACGTCGCCCTCCCTGTGGTCAAGGCGTTCGTCACCCAGGTCAAAGAGCGCGCCCGCGGCGCAGAGGTCTCCCAGGCGCTGAACCCGGCGCAGCAGGTCGTCAAGATCGTCAATGACGAGCTGATCGGGATCCTCGGCGGTGAGACCCGCAGGCTCCGTTTCGCCAAGACGCCCCCGACCATCATCATGCTCGCCGGCCTCCAGGGCGCGGGCAAGACCACACTGGCGGGCAAGCTGGCCCGATGGCTGCGCGAGCAGGGGCACGCCCCCATGCTGGTCGCCGCCGACCTCCAGCGCCCCAACGCCGTCCAGCAGCTCCAGGTCGTGGGCGAGCGCGCCGAGGTCGCCGTCTACGCGCCCGAGCCCGGCAACGGCGTCGGCGACCCGATCGGCGTCGCCCGCACCTCCATCGACGAGGCCAGGCGCCTGCAGCACGACATCGTCATCATCGACACCGCGGGCCGGCTCGGCATCGACCAGGAGATGATGCGCCAGGCCGCCGACATCCGCGACGCGGTCCAGCCCGACGAGGTCCTGTTCGTGGTCGACGCCATGATCGGCCAGGACGCCGTCACGACGGCGCAGGCCTTCATGGAAGGCGTCGGCTTCGACGGCGTCGTGCTGACCAAGCTCGACGGCGACGCCCGCGGCGGTGCGGCGCTCTCGGTCAGGCACATCACCGGCCGGCCCATCATGTTCGCCTCCACGGGCGAGAAGCTGGAAGACTTCGACGCCTTCCACCCCGACCGGATGGCCTCCCGCATCCTCGACATGGGTGACATCCTCACCCTGATCGAGCAGGCCCAGAAGACGTTCGACGAGGAGCAGGCCGCCAAGATGGCGGGCAAGCTCACCTCGGGCGAGAACTTCACGCTCGAAGACTTCCTCGAGCAGATGCAGATGGTCCAGAAGATGGGGCCGATCAAAAACCTGCTCGGCATGATGCCCGGCATGGGGCAGATGCGCGACCAGATCAACTCCATCGACGACCGCGACCTCGACCGCATCGCGGCCATCATCCGCTCGATGACCCCGGCCGAGCGCCAGGACCCCAAGATCATCAACGGCTCCCGCCGCGCCCGCATCGCCACCGGCTCCGGCGTCACCGTCAGCGCGGTCAACAACCTGGTCACCCGCTTCTTCGAGGCCCAGAAGATGATGAAGCGGATGGCCGGCGGCATGGGCATCCCCGGCATGCCGGGCGGGGCCGGGCGTAGTAAGGGCGGCAAGTCCCAGAAGAAGGCCAAGAAGGGGCGGCGCGTCAGCGGCGACCCGCGCAAGGCCGCCATGGGCAAGCCCTCCGCCGAGACGCCCGCCGAGCCCAAGCAGGGCGGCGTGCTGGGCAACCTCGGCGGCAAACTGCCGCCGGGAGTGGAGTTGCCGCCCGGCTTCGACCCCTCCAAGCTCCGGCTCCCCGGCCAGAAGTAACGTCCTGCTCCCGC
>NZ_SMKO01000208.1 GCF_004348685.1 Nonomuraea deserti
TATAAGAGACAGGTGAAGCGGGCGTTCGGGTGGGCGGCGGGCTCGTCGCTGTCAGGCGTCCATGAGCGGCCCTTCCAGTCGGTCAGGTGGGCGGGCGGCTCCTCGGTCAGGCCCTCCCACCACACGTCGCCGTCGTCGGTTAGGGCGACGTTGGTGAAGATGCTGTTGCCCCAGAGCGTCCTGACCGCGTTGGCGTTGGTCACCTCGCCGGTGCCGGGCGCGACGCCGAAGAAGCCCGCCTCCGGGTTGATCGCGTGGAGGCGGCCGTCCTCGCCGAAGCGCATCCAGGCGATGTCGTCGCCGATCGTCTCGACCTTCCAGCCGGGGATCGTGGGCTGGAGCATGGCGAGGTTGGTCTTGCCGCAGGCGCTCGGGAAGGCGGCGGCGATGTAGCGGACCTCGCCCGACGGCGGGGTCAGCTTGAGGATGAGCATGTGCTCGGCCAGCCAGCCCTCGTCGCGGGCCATGGCGCTGGCGATGCGCAGCGCGTAGCACTTCTTGCCGAGCAGGGCGTTGCCGCCGTAGCCGGAGCCGTAGGACCAGATCTCGCGGGTCTCGGGGAAGTGGCTGATGTACTTGGTGGAGCTGCACGGCCACGGCACGTCCTCCTGGCCGGGCTCCAGCGGCGCGCCGACGGAGTGCACGGCCTTGACGAACGAACCCTGCCCGCGCTCCTCGATGAGCCGGAGCGCCCTGTCGCCCATGCGGGTCATGACGCGCATGGACACGGCGACGTACGGGGAGTCGGTGATCTCGACGCCGAGCTGGGAGATCTCCCCGCCCAGCGGGCCCATGCAGAAGGGCACGACGTACATCGTGCGGCCGCGCATGCAGCCCTTGAACAGCTCGCCGAACGTCTCGCGCATCTCGCCGGGCGCGATCCAGTTGTTCGTGGGCCCGGCGTCCTCCTCGCGCTCCGAGCAGATGTACGTGCGGTCCTCGACCCTGGCCACGTCACTCGGATCGGACTTGGCGTAGAAACTGTTGGGCCTGGCGGCCAGGCGTGTGAACGTCCCCTGCTCGACGAGGAGGTTGGTGACGCGCGTCCACTCCTCCTCTGACCCGTCGCACCACTCGATGCGGTCAGGCTGGGTCAGGGCAGCGATCTCCTTTACCCACGCGGCCAATTCTCTATTGCTGGTCGGTGCGGGCACTTCCACGGAAACGGACACGACGGTGACTCCTCCACTCTCTCAGGGCCCAGTCATCATCAACGACGGGACGGCTGGAAAGCCAATTGGCATAGACCTGTCGGCACCACCGTCGCCGCAGGCAGCGACCCTGACGATTGGGGGAGCCTACCCAACGGGAACGGATTTAAAAGAAGCAATTTCCGGCAGTGGTCCAGTCCAATTCAGTTGGTCTAAACCAATTTCCCAAGTGGTTTAGTCCATTCCGCCGGCCGTTTCCGCTGGGTGCTCTAGGAATTGACGTTGGGCCCTTCGGAGCGAACCCGGTCGACGTGCTGGAGCGCGTCACGCAGATCGCTCAGCCACGTGTCGGCGTTCTTGCCGACCAGGCGTACGCACCAGGCGAGCGCGTCGCTGCGACTCCTGGCCACGCCGGCGGCCACCAGCGTGTCGAGCACGCGCCGCTCCGACTGGCGCAGGCGGGTCATCACGGGCACGGAGAGTGTGGTGAACATCACAGTCTCGTCACCGCAGACCACCCCCCAGGAGACCTTCTGGCGGAACTTGCGCTCGGCCTCCCTGGCGATCTCGATGCGGCGCTCGCGCGTCTCCTCCCTGAAACGTCTGGCCAGCCCGTCGATCAGGGCGGACCGCTCGGCCTCAGGAACGTCGCCCGGCGGGTCGGGCAGCCGGCCGAGCACCGCGATCTCCTCGCGGTCCCTGACGATCTCGGGCGCGCCGGTGAACCACTCGCCGGGCAGCCTTCCGGCGAACCAGCCGTGAATCTGTGCCGTCACGTCATCTGTAGCCATGTAATCATCATTACATCGCTATTCAGAAGATCGCACCCACGGGTACGAAGGACTGCGCGCCAAGGGAAGGTCTAGCGGACCCTGGACGCGGCGACGGGGCTGACCCGGACGACCCCGGCGAGATTGCGCCTGCTCACCGGGACGATCTTGACCACGTCGCCCGTGCGGGGCGCGTGCAACATCTTCCCGCCGCCCCAGTAGATCGCCACGTGGGAGATGTAGGCGGGGTTGGTCGGGTCGTTGCGCCAGAAGAGCAGGTCACCGGGCTGCGCCTGCGACAGCGGCACCTGCGGCCCCGTCACCCACTGCTGGTGGGTCACCCGCGGCATCCGCACCCCCGCCTGCGCGTAGGCCCACTGGACCAGGCCGGAGCAGTCGAAGGTGTCAGGCCCCTCGGCGCCCCACACGTAGGGCCTGCCGAGCTTGGACACGGCCGCCTTCAGCGCGGCCGTGAGCTGCTCACCCGTCATGAACGAACCGGCCGGCCAGTTCTGCTTGACCTTCTGCGGCGGCGGCAGGACCGGGTTGACCATGACCGCCTGCGTGCCCTTGGGCAGCTTGGCGAGGATCCTGTCGCGCAGCACGGCGGAATTGGTCTTGGGGGCGCTGACGATGAGCGCGTTGTCGTGCGGCAGCCCCAGGGTACGGCCGACGTCCTTGGACACGACCGCGTCGACCGCGCCGAAACCGGTGGTGGCGTAGGCGCCGATGCGCAGCGGCCCCGCCGGGCCCGCCACCCGGCGGTGCAGCGAGAGCCCGCCGTCGTTGCCCAGGACGAACGACACCGCCACGTCTCCGGCGGCGACGTTCTGCCACAGCGCGTCGGAGGCGGCGGTCACCTTGGGGGTGAAGGCCCGGAACGTGGACGGGTCGACCGCGAGCGTCTGCACCCGCTTGCCGTCGAGCGTGACGGACGCCGCGTCGGCCAACTCGAGCGCCCGCACGCCGCGCACCTTGGCCACCTTCTCTAACTGCTCCCGCGTGAACGGCTTGCGGGAGAGCACGAACAGGTTGGGCTTGTGCAGTTTGCTCAGCGGCGCCACCGGCTGGACGGTCGTCGCCGGCGGTGGCTGCTGCAGGGATCGGCGGGGCTGGGGCCGCTGCTGGGCCATGAGCGTCTGCTCCGGCTCGGCCCGCACGCCGGCGGGCCCCTCCTGGAACTGTACGAGCAGCAGCACGTCAGCGGTCAGCACCGCGACCAGCGCCACCACGATGAACGGCACCAGTTTGTACGTGTCACGCCGCTTACGCGACTTGACCAGGAAGCTGAGGTCCTGCCGAATTCCGGACGAATGCGAAAAGTCCGCCGGGCCAACGTGGGCCCGGCGGTCATTGTCCATGGGAGTCAGTTGCCGATGTACGGCACAGCCTCGAGGATCTCGACGGTGTTCTGGCGCCCGTTGGGCAGTGCGTAGGTCGCCTTCTCACCGATCTTCTTGCCGTTGATCGCCGCCCCGAGCGGGGACTTGGGCGAGTAGACGTCGATAGGCGCTCCGCTCTCCTCGCGGGAGGCGAGCAGGAAGGTCACCTCGTCGTCGTCACCGACGAACCTGATGGTGACGGTCATGCCGGGGCCCACCACGCCCTCGGCCTTGGGAGCCTCTCCGACCTGGGCATTGTCGAGGATCTGGCGGAGATGGAAGATGCGGGCCTCCATCTTGCCCTGCTCGTCCTTGGCGGCGTGGTAGCCGCCGTTCTCGCGCAGGTCACCCTCCTCCCGGGCGGCCTCGATCTTCTTGGCGATGTCGACGCGCCCGGGGCCCGAGAGATACTCGTACTCCGCCTTCAGGCGGTCGTACGCCTCCTGCGTCAGCCATGTGACGTTCTCATCGCGAGAGTCGGCCACGGGTTCTCCTTGCTTGCCTAGGGGGCCCTGAGGTCACTTGAGGTTACGTACGGTTGAATTGCGAAAGGCTAACAAGTCAGTCGCTCCAACGCTTCCCCAAATGTCTCACTATACGAGATTGCAGTACTGGATGTGGACGGAAGTGGCCTGACCGCTGGTGTCGAGGCTCTCCTTGAGCTGCTTACTACCCTCACCAGCCGGGATTCTTACTTCCTTGCTGCCGACTTCCCCGTGATTGACATCCAGCGCCCTGAGGCGGCAGACGGCCACTCTATCGTCTGGCTTGTACACCTCAAAGGTGATCTCGGCGCGGGTCGGCCCCTCCACGTTGAACGTCACGACCTGCGACGGCGCACCCGAGCCGCCCGCCGTCATCGACCACATCACGTAGCCCCATCCACCGGCGATGATGGCCACCAGCACGCCGATCACGAGGTGCACGACGAGCCGCCCCCTCCGCCTCGGACGATCGGGGAAGTCGTCGGGTGTGCCGAGAACGGGTCCGTTCTCGACATCTCTGGTGGCCATGGCGGAATCTCCCTGCACTCCCTCAGCGTTATCCGAGACAATTGTCGCCCGCGGGGGGAGTGCCCTCGCGACCGCCCAGCAGAAACTAACCTCTCTGGGCGACTGACCGGTCCGTTGAGGAGATCCCGCCCGTGAGTGCACCGTTGAGGTTGATGGCCGTCCACGCCCACCCCGATGACGAGTCGAGCAAGGGCGCCGCCACGATGGCGCGCTACGTGCGTGAAGGGGTCGACGTGCTGGTGTGCACGCTCACCGGCGGCGAACGCGGGTCAGTGCTCAACCCCAAGATGGACCGCCCTGAGATCGTTGCCAACATCGGAGAGGTCCGCAGGGCCGAGATGGAGCGGGCACGCGAGATCCTCGGCGTCGAGCAGCGTTTCATGGGCTTCGTCGACTCCGGCCTGCCGGAGAACGAAGAGGAGGAGCTGCCCGAGGGCTGCTTCGCCGTGCAGAAGCTGGAGGACGCCGCCGCCCCGCTGGTGGCGGCCGTACGCGACTTCAGGCCGCACGTGATCATCACGTACGACGACGACGGTGGCTACCCCCACCCCGACCACATCATGACCAACAAGGTCTCCGTCGAGGCGTTCGAGGCGGCCGGCGACCCCGACCGCTATCCCGGCGCCGGCGACCCGTGGCAGCCGCTGAAGCTCTACTACCACATGGGGTTCACCAAGGAGCGCTTCGAGGCGCTGCACGAGGCGATGACCGAGCGCGGCCTCGGCTCCCCCTACGCCGACTGGATCTCCCGCTGGGAAGACCGCCCCGCCAAGTGGCCGGTGACCACGCGGGTGCCGTGCGGCGACTACTTCCAGATCCGCGACGAGGCCCTGCTGGCGCACGCCACCCAGGTCGACCCCGACGGCTTCTGGTTCGTCTGCCCGCGCGAGCTGCAGCAGGAGATCTGGCCGACCGAGGACTACCACCTGGCGCGCTCGCTCGTCGACACCGGGCTGCCCGAGGACGACCTGTTCGCGGGCATCCACGCCGACGACGTCTCTCCCGCCTGCCACTGACCGGAGCATGGGGGGCCGGTGGCAGACTGGATACGTGACCGTACTAGCAGCTGGTGATGTGAGTCCGGGTGTGCTCGGCTTCGCCGTCGTGGCCCTCATCGGGCTGGCGCTCTATTTTCTGATCAAGTCGATGAACAAACAGATGACGAAGATCCAGGTGCCGCACGAAGGCGACATCACCGAGAAGAAGGCCGAGTAGATGCCGGTGGACGTGGTCGACAACCCGACGGAGAGCCGCTTCGAGATCCACGTGGACGGCAAGGTCGCCGGGTTCGCCGACTACCGCCTGCTGCCCACCAAGATTGTTTTCAAGCACACCGAGGTGCTGCCGGAGTTCCAGGGGCAGGGGCTGGCCGGCAAGCTGGTCGGCCACGCGCTGCGGATGAGCGCCGACACCGGCCTGCGCCTCGTGCCGCTCTGCACCTACGTCGCCCGGTACATCGAGCGCCACCCCGAGTTCCAGGACATCACCGACGCCCGCTGAGCCTCACTCGGCGGGCGACCAGGCGCGTTCGAGCGCCTTCGGCAGCCCCCACCAGCCCAGCGGGGTGAGCACGTCGTCCTCGTCGACGATGCCGAGATAGCCCCACAGGCTCACCACCGGCGCGAACAACCCCTCGGTGGCGCCGAGGTCGTCGCCGTCCTGCTCGTCGACGTCGATGTCCTCCGACTCGGCGATGAGCCGGGCGATCCGCTCGGGCGAGGCCAGCACCCCCGGCCCGAGCCTGGCCAGCGCCGCCACCCCGGCCAGCCAGTCGGCGCACTGGATGGCGTGGAGATGGGCCAGCGTCGCGTCCTCCATGCCGATCTCCCCGTCGAGATCGACGAACTCCTCCAGCAGGTCGCCGTTCTCCAGCAGGTCGGAGACGGGGCCCACGATGCCCGCCGCCACGGTCAGCCACAGGTCCCGGTCGTCGTCGGGCATCGGCTGCTCCTCGAACCCGGCGCAGGCCCGCAGCACGTTGGCGGGATAGCCGGGCAGGGCGAGCAGCGCGCGCAGGCGTACGGCGGCCGCCTCCAGCTCGTCGGCGGGCAGGTCGGGCTGCCTGGGCAGGCCCGCGATGATGCGCCGCAGCTCGGACAGCGCGAAGGCCTCCTCCTCGTCCCAGGCCGAGAACAGCTCCTCGTCCTGCTCGTCGCTGACCGCGAGGCCGGGCACCCTGCCGTCGGGCAGCGGCGTGCTCAGCCAGTGTTCCTGCAGCTCCTCATAGGCCCTGCGGGCCTCAGGGTCGCCCGCGGCCAGCACGTCGGGGTCGATCTCCCCCGACACGACCCGCTCCTCCAGGAAGGCCACCAGGCGGGCGAACATCTCGGCCGCCACGGGCCCGCGCTCGTTCTCCTCGGGCCAGACGAAGTAGCTGGGCGTCATGAGGATCGGCTCGGTGCCGGTGGACTCGATCCAGCGCTGGACGTCGCCCACGGTGGCCACGCCGGACTCGATCGACCGGAGCGTGGCCTTGGCGGACTCCCAGAACGGACGGGAGAGCGGGTTGCCCGCCGACATCATCGCGCGCCGCAGGTCGGGCAGCGCCACCAGCGCCACCCCCGAGGGCACGGCCAGCAGCGCCCGTGCCACGTCTCTGCGCGTGAGGGCGGTCACCGGGCGGCCCGCTTGCGTGCAGACGAAATCCATGTCCACGTCCATATCCACCATCCGTAACCTACGCCGTCACCACCGTGCCAGTCAGCCCGGGCGGGCCGGGCCTGGTCAGGATCTTCGTTCATGACGGCGTCTAGGGTGGGGAGTTGGAGGTCGTGATGAACCGCTTGAAAGACGCGACGAGCCCCTACCTGCTCCAGCACGCGGACAACCCCGTCGACTGGCATCCGTGGGGCGAGGAGGCGTTCGCGGAGGCCAGGCGCCGCGACGTGCCGCTGCTCATCAGCGTGGGTTATTCGGCGTGCCACTGGTGTCACGTCATGGCCCATGAGAGCTTCGAGGACGCCGCGACCGCACGGCTCATGAACGAGCACTTCGTCAACATCAAGGTCGACCGCGAGGAGCGGCCCGACGTCGACGCCGTCTACATGGGCGCCACGCAGGCCATGACGCACCAGGGCGGCTGGCCGATGACGGTGTTCGCGACACCGGACGGGCACCCGTTCTACTGCGGCACCTATTTCCCGCGCCACCAGTTCCAGCGCCTGCTCACCGAGGTGCACAACGTGTGGACGGGCGACAAGGAGACCGTGCTGCGGCAGGGCGCGAAGGTGGTGGAGGCGCTCAACACGCAGACCACGCTGCCCAGCGGGCCGCTGCCCGGCGCCGACACGCTCGACCGCGCGATCGCCAACCTGCGGGAGACCTTCGACGCCGCCGAGGGCGGGTTCGGCGGGGCGCCCAAGTTCCCGCCGTCCATGGTGCTGGAGTTCCTGCTGCGCTCCGGAGAGCGCGAGATGAGCGGGAAGACCCTGGAGGCCATGGCCCGCGGCGGCATGTACGACCAGCTCGGCGGCGGGTTCGCCCGCTACAGCGTGGACGCCGCGTGGGTCGTGCCGCACTTCGAGAAGATGCTCTACGACAACGCCCTGCTGCTGCGCGTCTACACCCACTGGTGGAAGGCGGGCGGCGGCGAGCTCGCCGAGCGGGTCGCGCTGGAGACGGCAGACTGGCTGCTGCGCGAGATGCGCACGCCCGAGGGCGGGTTCGCCTCGGCGCTCGACGCCGACAGCGAGGGCGTGGAGGGCAAGTTCTACGTCTGGACGCCCGAGGAGCTGCGCGCCGTGCTCGGCGACGACGACGGCCGGTGGGCCACCGAGCTGTTCGACGTGACCGGCACGTTCGAGCACGGCACGTCCGTGCTGCAGTTGCCGGACGACCCCGACGACCCAGCCCGCTACGCGAGCGTCCGCGAGCGGCTGCTGGCCGCCAGGGAACGGCGCGTGCGCCCGGGCCGCGACGACAAGGTCGTGGCCTCGTGGAACGGCCTGGCCATCGCCGCGCTGGCGGAGACCGGCCTGGTGTTCGAGCGGCCGGAGCTCGTCGCCGCCGCCACCGATGCGGCCGGCCTGCTCGCCGGCGCCCACCTGGTGGACGGCAGGCTGCTGCGCACCTCGCGCGACGGCCGCGCCGGCACGAACGACGGGGTGCTCGACGACTACGCCAACGTGGCAGAAGGGCTGATCACGCTGTACGGCGTCACCGGCGAGGCCCGATGGCTCCGGCTGGCCGGCACGCTGCTCGACACCGTGCTCGACGGCTTCGCCGACGGCGCCGGAGGCTTCTACGACACGGCCGACGACGCGGAGCGGCTGTTCCAGCGCCCTCAGGACCCGACCGACAACGCCACCCCCTCAGGCCAGTACGCCGCGGCGGGCGCGCTGCTCTCCTACGGGGCGCTGACCGGCTCCACCAGGCACCGGGAGGCCGCCCACGCCGCCCTCGGCACCGTGTCCGTGCTGGCGGGCAAGCATGCCCGGTTCGCCGGCTGGGGGCTGGCGGTGGCGCGCGCGGCGCTCGACGGGCCCGTCGAGGTGGCCGTCGTCGGGCCGCCCGACGACCCGCGCACGGCCGCGCTGCACCGCGCGGCGCTGCTCGCCGACGTGCCGGGCGTGGTGGTCGCGCTCGGGCCCGGCGACGGCGACCGCGGCTCCGGCGATCCGCTCGTGCCCAGGCAGGCGTACCCCGCGCTGCTGGAGGGGCGGCAGCCGGTCGGCGAGGCGCCCGCGGCCTACGTGTGCCGGGGCTTCACCTGCCGGATGCCCGTCACCACGGTCGAGGACCTCCGGGCCGAGCTGGCCGGATGACCCCGTCACCTGCCGGACGCCGGGCGCTGGCGCTAGCCGGCGGGTGAGCGGCCGCCGCGGTCGTCGGAGCGGGCGCCCCGGTCGGCGGGGGCGTCGTCCTGGCGTCCCAAGGGCTGCTCGGGCAGCAGCGCGGGCGGGTCGTCGGACGGCTCGTCCTGCCGGCTCTCCTGCCGGTCGTCGTCGGGCTCCCCCGTGGCGGACGGGTCGTCGGTGAGCGGCGGCGCGGTGATCTCCGGCTCGGGCGTGCCCCCGTCGTCGGGGCTCACCGGAGGCGTGTCCTCCTGCTCGGGCACGTCACCGTCGTCGGTGGGCGCCGAGTAGCCGTAGTCGTAGCCGAGGTCGGACGGCTCGGGGAACTCCTCGACCGGCTTGCCCTCCATCGCCTCGGTCATGAACGCCCGCCAGATCTGCGCCGGCAGCTGGCCGCCGAACTGCGTGCCGTAGCCGGGGATGGTGACGGTGGCGTTGTCGTCGCGGAACATGTTGACCGCCACCGCGAGCTGCGGGGTGAAGCCGTTGAACCAGACCGACTTCGACTTGTCCGTGGTGCCCGTCTTGCCGGCCACCGGACGGTCGTAGAGCCTGGCCGCGGCGCCGGTGCCGTACTTCACGACCTGCTGCATCGCGTACGTGGTGTCGGCGGCGGCCTGCTCGCCGACCACCCGGGTCGAGGCCGGCTTGACGACCTCCTCGCGGCCCTCGGCGTCGGTGACGGACCTGACCACGTGGGCCTCCATGTGCACGCCCTCGTTGGCGAACGTGGAGAACCCGGAGGCGTTCTGGACGGCGCTGACCGAGGCCACGCCGAGCGGGAACGACGCGGCGGTCTTGTGCCGGTCGAGCTGGGATGCGGGGATGCCGGCCGCCTCGGCGACCTCGGCGACCTTGTCGAGGCCCACCTTCTGGCCGAGGTCCACGAACGCGGTGTTGACGGAGTTCTGGGTGGCGGCGATCAGGTTGATCTGGCCGTACGAGCGCCCGCTGTCGTTGGGGATCGGCTTGGACGCCGAGGCGACCTGCAGCGGCGAGTTGCCGTCGACCCGGGTGGACAGGTCGAACCCGTTGTCCAGGGCGGCCGCCAGGGTGTACGGCTTGAACGTCGAGCCGGCCATCACCTTGGCCGAGAACGCGCTGTCGTAGTAGGCCGACTGGGAGGGCCTGCCGCCGTAGAAGGCGACGACCTCGCCCGTCCTGGGGTCGACGGCCGCCAGCCCGGTGCGCACCTTCTCCGGCGTGGCGTCGGGCAGCGCGTTCCTGACCGCCCGCCTGGCCGCCTGCATGAGCTTCTTGTCGAACGTGCTGACGATCTTTAGCCCGCCGGAGTTGATGTCCTCGTCGCTGTAGCCGCGCCGGTTGAGCTCGGCGGTGACCTGCTCCAGCATGTACTGGGCCTGGCCCTTGAGCTCGAACGGCTTCTTCGGCTCCTTGAGGTCGGGGAACCGCTGGGCGGCCACCTGCTGGGCCGTGAGCGCGCCGGTCTGCCCCATCGCGTCGATCACCGACTTCCAGCGGGCCCTGGCGGCGACGAGGTCGGAGCCCGTGGGCGCGGCGAAGCGGCTGGGCTGCTGGATGACGGAGGCGAGGTAGGCGCCCTCGGCCACGCTCAGCTCGCCGACGTCCTTGCCGAAGTAGGCCCGGGCGGCCGACTGGACGCCGTTCGCGCCCCGGCCGAAGTAGATCGTGTTGAGATATTGCTCCAGCACCCAGTCCTTCGGCTTGGACTGGTCGACCTTCATGGCGATGAGGATCTCTTTGAACTTGCGGGTGACGGAACGTTCCTGGCTGAGCCCGCTGTAATAGTTGCGCACGAGCTGCTGGGTGATCGTCGAGCCGCCCTGGAGCTGCTGCCCGGTGACGGTCGACCAGACGGCCCTGGCGGTGCCCTTGACCGAGACGCCGGCGTCTTCGTAGAACGAGCGGTTCTCGGCGGCGATGACCGCGTCGCGTACGTGTCCGGGCACCTGGGCCAGCTCGACCTTCTTGCGGTCGACGCCCTGCCGGGCGAGCACGGTCTTACCGTCGCGGTAATAGATCACTGAGCCCTGTGCGGTGGCCTGTTTCTGGGTGCTGTCGGGAATTGGCGTCATCGCCCATGCGATCGCGAAAAGTCCGACAAGTACGAGGATTGCCGCGCCGAAAGAAATGGCCAGAAGTCGGAGAATCCGCCGTTTTCGCATCCCGTTTCCACCACCGCTCCGCACCCTCAGACCCCCTCGGTCACGTGCCGCCCGACCCCCGTAAGCAGGGCGAATGCCAAGGTTAAACGATCGATGGCGGTGCCTCGTCCCCCAGCGATAGTACGGCTAGCGCACCCCATGCCGCGGAACATCGGCGACCAATGGCAACACTCGGTAGGGAACCGGGGTGTCAAGGGCGATGATCGAATTAGTCCTGAGCACGCCGTGAACATCGACGATCTGATCGATGACGCGCTGCAGATCGGCGTTGGTCCGCGCCACCACGCGGCAGAGCAGGTCGCTGTCGCCGGTGATCGTGTGCACCTCCAGGACTTCGGGGATGCGGGCGAGCCGGTCGGCCACGGGGTCGTGCCCCGCGACCTGCCTGATCTCCATGCTGACGAACGCCGTCACGTCATATCCGAGCGCCGCCGGAGAGACGTCGGGCCCGAACCCGGTGACCACGCCCCGGGCGACCAGCCGGTCCAGCCGGGCCTGGACCGTGCCACGCGCCACGCCGAGCCGTCGCGAGCATTCGAGCACGCCCAGTCGGGGCTCGGCCGTCAGGAGGGCGATCAGTCGGGCGTCCAGGTCATCGATCGTCATGCTGTACAGATTTACCGGACATCAGGCATGGATGCTAGGCATATTGTCCACCGTACGAGGTAACTCTTGCGCAACTCGTCTAGGAATATCGAGAGTTGGAGCTATGAATGATGTCTTTCCGGTCAACGGCATGGACGCCGTGGTGTTCGCCGTCGGCAACGCCAAGCAGGCGGCCCACTACTACTCGACCGCGTTCGGCATGAAACTGGTGGCCTACCGGGGGCCGGAGAACGGCAGCCCCGACGTGGCCGCGTACGTGCTGACCTCGGGGAGCGCCACGTTCGAGTTCCGGGCCTCGATCAGGCCCGGCACCGACATGGCGCGGCACGTCGCCGAGCACGGCGACGGGGTGATCGACCTGGCCATCCAGGTGCCCGACGTGGAGGCGGCCTACGCCCACGCCGTCGCCCAGGGGGCGAAAGGGCTGGCGGAGCCGTACACGTTGGAGGACGAGCACGGCAAGGTGCTGCTCGCGGCCGTCGCCACCTACGGCGAGACGCGGCACACGCTGGTCGACAGGTCCAACTACGGCGGCCCCTACCTGCCCGGCTACGCCCCGGCCGAGCCCCTGGTGGCGCCGCCCGCGACCAAGGGCGGGCGGCTGTTCCAGGCCGTCGACCACTGCGTCGGCAACGTCGAGCTGGGCAAGATGGACGCGTGGGTGGAGTTCTACCGCAAGGTCATGGGCTTCACGAACATGGCGGAGTTCATCGGCGACGACATCGCCACCGAATACTCGGCGCTCATGTCCAAGGTCGTCGCCGACGGCACGCGCAAGGTCAAGTTCCCGCTGAACGAGCCGGCCGTCAGCCGCAAGAAGTCGCAGATCGACGAATATCTGGAGTTCTACCGCGGCCCAGGGGTGCAGCACATCGCGCTGGCCACCAACGACATCCTCACGACGGTCGACCACATGCGGGCCGCCGGCGTGCAGTTCCTCGACACGCCCGCCTCCTACTACGACGACCCCGAGCTGCGGGCGCGCATCGGCGAGGTGCGGGCGCCGATCGAGGAGCTGAAGAAGCGCGGGATCCTCGTGGACCGCGACGAGGACGGCTACCTGCTGCAGATCTTCACCAAGCCCGTGCAGGACCGGCCCACGGTCTTCTTCGAGCTCATCGAGCGGCACGGCTCGCTCGGATTCGGCAAGGGCAACTTCAAGGCGCTCTTCGAGGCCATCGAACGCGAACAGGAACGCAGGGGCAACCTTTAGTTTGTCCCGACCCGGTGGCGGCCATCAGGACTTCGTGACTCCTCCGCTCCCTGAAGGGCGCGGCTTCTCGCTAAGCCGCTTGTGCAGCCTGGCGAAGGGCAAGCCCTGCCCTCAAGATGTTGGTCGCCGCGTTTACATCAGCGTGTGCGGTGTGCCCGCACGCCGCGCAGGCGAAGTCGGCTTGGGTGACGCGGTTCTCTTTCGCACAGTGCCCGCAGCGGGCGCAGGTGCGGGAGGTATTGCGGGGGTTCACTGCGATCAGCTTGCGACCGGCGCTTTCAGCCTTGTGCGCGAGGATCGTCAGGAACACCCCCCAACCCGCGTCCAGGATGCTTCGGTTCAAGCCGGACTTCTGCGCGACGTTACGGCCGGGCGTCTCGATCGTGCCGGACGACGAACGGGTCATGCTGGCGATCCGCAAATCCTCGTGCACGATCACGTCGTAGTCACCGACCAGCGTATTGGCGGCCTTGTGGGCGTGGTCGAGGCGCTGGCGGCGCACCTTGCCGTGCAGGGCGGCGAGGCGGGCCACCTGCTTCCGGCGGCGCCTGGACCCGCGTTTCTTGCGGGCCAGGTCGCGCTGAGCGTCCGCGAGACGGTCGGCGGTGGCGGCGAGGTGGCGCGCATGGGCCACCCGGCCACCGTCGGAGGTGGTGACAAGAGCGGCCACCCCCATGTCGATCCCGGCGGCCGCACCGGTGGCGGGCAGGGGTTCGGCGGGCACATCGTCGCACGACAGCGCCACGAACCAGCGGGAGCCCTCGCGCTTGACGCTGATCGTCTTCACCCGGCCGCTGACCGGCCGGTGTTGGTGGACGCGAACGTGCCCGATGCCCTGGAGCCGGACGTAGGTGGCGGTGGGGTGTTCGGGCTGGGAGTTCCACCGGCAGCCGTCGCCGTCCTTGGGCCACTCGACGGTGTCGAACCAGCCGCGCCCCTTGAACCGGGGGAAGCCCGGCGTGCGTGCGGCCTTCACGCGGTCGAAGAATCCGCGGAAGGCCTTGTCCAGTCGTCGCAGAGTGGACTGCTGGGACGAGAACGACCAGCGGCCCTGCCCGGCGGGGTCGTCGGCGCGGATGTGTTTCAGCTCGGCCGACTGCTCGCCGTACCGGACGCTCACGCCCGCCTTGGCGTAGGCGGTGCGGCGGTGCTCGAGGGCGGCGTTGTACAGCGTGCGGTGGTCCTCCAGGCACGCTGCCAGCGCCGCCGCCTGCCGGACGGTGGGGCGCAGCAGAAACGTGAACGACCTGCGCACACCCACCTCCCATCACGTTCCGTAATGCCAGCACCACGATATCGGCTAGTGTCGACAAAGCCAGGGAGGACATCCGTGACGCGCAGACCAGACAGGTCAGAACACGCTCAGGCCTTGGCGGCCCTCTCGCTCCCGACTCCCCCGTCGCCTGAAGGTGGCGACGGTCCCCTCGGGAGAATCTGATGGGATCGCCACCACCGGGGCTGGCGGGACGGTGGCGGCGGCTGTTCGCCGGCCTTCTCGACTGGCTCATCGTCAACGTCGCCACCGCCCCCTTCACCTGGACGAGCTGGGAATACGCCTGGAACGGCGCCAGGGGCGGCTGGGAGCGCTACCCGGTGGAGCACACCTTCGCCGCCGGACTCGTGGCTTTCCTCTACTTCTGGCTCCTGCATGCCTTCTGGAATGGTCAGACGCTGGGCAAGAAGGTGTTCGGTATCCGGGTCGTGCAGGAGAACGGGGCCAAGATAGGCGTGGGACAGGCCGCGATCAGGCAAGCCGTGATGAGCGCACTCGCCTGGGCCTGCTGCGTCGGCCTCCTCCTCGACCTCGGCTGGATCCTCTTCGACCCCCGGAAGCAGGCGATCCACGACAAGGTCGCGAGGACGGTCGTCGTCCTCGCCTGACTCACCGTAGGATTCTCGTCACGATGCGAAGGGGGTTCGTTCGCCCATGCGACAACACAGGCGCGCGATCGCACTGCTGGCGGCGTTCGCCAGCCTCCTGGCCTGCTCGCCCGCGGACGCGCCGGCGGCGGCCGCGCACCGGCCGGGCGCGTCCGGCATCGGCGACACCGACTTCCCCGACGACGGCAACGGCGGCTACGACGTCCGCCACTACGACCTCGCCATCGACTACACCCCCGCGACCAGGCGGCTGGACGGCGTGGCCACCATCAAGGCCGGCGCCACCCAGGGCCTGTCGAGCTTCAACCTCGACCTGCTCGGGCTCGACGTGAGCCAGGTCACGGTCGACGGCTCCCCCGCCAGGTTCACCCACCAGGGCGGCGAGCTGACCGTGCGGCCGGCCGAGCCGATCGACGACCGCGCCACGTTCACCGTCAGCGTCCGCTACTCCGGCCGGCCGCAACCGGCCACGAGCACCACCAACCTCGGCACGTTCGGGTTCATCCCGACCGCCGACGGCGCGTTCGTGGCCTCCGAGCCCAACGGCTCCAAGACCTGGTTCCCCAGCAACGACCACCCGTCCGACAAGGCCACGTTCGCGTTCACGATCACCGTGCCCGCCGGGGTCACCGCGCTGGCCAACGGCGAGCTGACCGGCGAGCCCGCGACGTCCGGCGGCAGGACCACCTACCGGTGGAGCGAGCGCCATCCGATGGCCACCTACCTGGCGACGGCCACGATGGGCAAGTTCAAGCTGCGCAAGGGCAGCACGCCGGCGGGCGTGCCCAACCTCGCCGCCGCCGACCCCCGGTTCGCCTCCTCGCTCGACAAGCTCTACAAGACCTCCGGCGAGATCACCGACTACTGGTCCACGGTCTTCGGCCCCTACCCGTTCGCCTCGACCGGCGGCGTGGTCGACGACTACGCCGCCGGCTACGCGCTGGAGAACCAGACCAAGCCGCTCTACGGCGGCTTCGACCCCGACGAGGGCATCATCGCCCATGAGCTGGCCCACCAGTGGTTCGGCAACAGCCTGACCATCCGCCGCTGGAAGGACCTCTGGCTCAACGAGGGTTTCGCCACCTACGCCGAGTGGCTGTGGTCCGAGCACAAGGGCAAGAAGACGGCCGACGCGATCTTCAAGGACCATCACAGCCGCCCCGCCGGCGACCCGATGTGGAAATACCCGCCGGGGCGGGCCAA
This sequence comes from Nonomuraea deserti, assembly GCF_004348685.1. Classification (GTDB taxonomy): domain Bacteria; phylum Actinomycetota; class Actinomycetes; order Streptosporangiales; family Streptosporangiaceae; genus Nonomuraea; species Nonomuraea deserti. The sequence goes on from NZ_SMKO01000208.1 coordinate 16,160, forward strand.
GCCCGACGACCTGTTCAACCAGTCCGTCTACACCCGCGGCGGCATGACGCTGCACGCCCTGCGCCGGGCCGTCGGCGACGACACGTTCTTCAGGCTGCTCAAGTCGTGGGCCGCCGACAACCGCTACGGACACGTCACCACGGAGAAGTTCATCGAGCTGGCCGAGCGGATGTCGGGCAAGGACCTCAAACCCCTCTTCGCCGCCTGGCTCTACCAACCCCGCCGCCCCGCCTGACCCCGAGCCCGCGGGGAAACGCTTCTCGTCGCTCCGCCCAAGTACGGATGTAAGGGCGAACGACGAAGGGAGCGAGGCCAGTGCGCCTCAACGAAGACCCTGCGGCCTTTGAGGCCTTCTATCGCCGCCACGTCGATGCCGTCATGAAGTTCGTGGTCCGGCGGGTGAGCGATCCTCACCTCGCCGCCGACCTGACGGCGGACATCTTCCTGGCGACCCTCGAGCACGCCTACGTGCCCGAGAGGGGCAGCGAGATCGCATGGCTGTACGGCGTCGCGCGCAACGTCGTGTCTGCACAACATCGCAAGGCGGCCAGAGAGGCGCGGGCGGCCGGCCGCGTCGCGGGCCGCCGGCTGATGGACGACGACGATCTCGTTCGGATGGAGGAGCGGATCGACGCCGAACGCCGGACGCGCAGCGCGCTGGAGGCCATACGCGGCCTGCCGGAGGGCGAGCGCGCGGTGCTGGAGCTCGTGGTGATCGACCAGCTCACGGTCACCGAGGCGGCCAAGGCGCTGGGCATCAGGCAGGTGACCGCACGCGTCAGACTGCATCGGGCCAGACGTGCCCTGGAAAACGTCGCTTCGCCATCGACCGTGTACCTGGAAGGACACGCATGAGCACCTTCGAAGAGCGCCTTCTCAGTGCACTCAAGGAAGAGATCACGACAAGGACGGCGGAGGACGACATGACGACAGTGACACCGGTCCGGCGCGGATCCCGTAAGCGTCTCGCGGGCACGTCCGCCGCGTTGGCGGGGGCCGCGGCGGCCGCCACCGCCGTGGTGATGCTGACCGGGCTCACCGGCAGCCCGGCCCACGCGGTGACCAAGGCCGCGGACGGCCGGGTGAACGTCCAGATCAACGAGCTGAGCGACCCGGCGGGGCTGCAGTCCGAGCTCGCCGACGCCGGGGTGACGGCCGTGGTCGACTACCTGCCGTTCGGGCAGACCTGCAAGGAGCCCCGCGGGGCGCACGGGTCGTTGGGGGGCGAGTTCGCGGCGAGCATCCGCAAGGAGGGCGACGGCATCGCGTTCACGATCGAGAAGGGGCAGGTGCCGGCGGGCCAGACGCTCGTCCTGGCCTTCACCAAGGCCGAGGACGGCGACGACAGGCCTCCGGTCGCCAGCCGGCTGGAGGTAGTCAAGGGGGCCGTGGCGCCGTGCGAGGCGACCTCCATGCCCCTCCCGCCCGCCGGCGACACCATGACGGGTAAGCAGCGGAACGACGAGCGCGGGCTCGTGACCAGGACCGAGGCTCCCGGCAAGGACCAGGGGCCCGTCCTGGACTCCACGACCGGGTGACCCCGCCCGCCGCGGCGGCGAACGGCGGCTGAGCGGCGCCCGGACGGCGAACGGACGCTGGCCGCCGCCCGCCAGGCCGTGCCCAGGTTGAGACGCGCCTCCCAGGGCGGCACGTGTCGAGTCCCCGGCATTCACGCCGGGGACTCGGCACGTCAGACGCTCCAGTAGCTGTCGTCCTCGATGATCAGCGCGGCGGCGCCCACCAATCCGGCCTCCTGGCCGAGGGCGGCGGGCACGACCTCGACCCGGCGAGCGAACTCCACCCTGGCGTGCTCGCGCAGCGCCTCGTTGAGAGGGCCGAACAGCGGCTCGCCGGCCTGGGACAACCCGCCGCCGATGGTGACGAGGTCCAGATCGCACAGGTGGGTCGCGGAGGCGATGGCGATGCCGATCGCGCGCCCGGCCCGGCTCATCGCCCGCAGCGCGACCGGGTCCCCGGCCAGCGCGTCGGCCGCCAGCGCCCTGCCAGTAACGGGCCGATCCTCCCGATAAGCCGTCCCGGAGTCCCACACCGCCCCGCCTCCAGGACGCGGCACGTCCCCACCAGCTCGCGGCACGCCCCCGCCGGACCGGGACACTTCCCCACGGGGCTCCGCATCACCAGCACGCGAGACGCCCCCACCAGCTCGCCGTGCATCCCCGCCGGGTGGCGTGCCTCCGCCTTGTTCTTCTTGCGACGGTTCGCCCGTCGCGGCGGCTCTGGGGGTCCAGCCCTGGGCCAGGGCCCAGTCGGTGAGGGCGGGGCCGCGGGCGACGGCCTCCAGGCAACCGTGGCCGCCGCAGCCGCAGCGCGGCCCGCCTACCGGCTCGACCACCACGTGCCCGATGTGCCCGGCGTTGCCCGTCCTGCCGTTCACCAGCCTGCCGTTCAGGATGAGCCCGCCCCCCACCCCGGTCGAGACGACCATGCCCAGCATGTC
>NZ_SMKO01000209.1 GCF_004348685.1 Nonomuraea deserti
CCCCGACGGACCGCCTTCCCCCGCGCCGCTCCCCGAGGCACCGGATCCCAGCGGTGGCGGGTCCTGCGATTCGGGCAGCACGTAACCGCCGGACGCCCCCGTCGCCTCCGGCTCGGCCATCGGGGGCCGCGGCTCGGGGATCAGCGGCGGCACGGCCCGCAGGATGTGGGCGGGCGGCGAGCTCAGCACACCGTCCGGCACGTCGTCCGCGTCACCCAGCAGCGCGAGCAGCAGTTCCCTGCTGGTCGGCCGGTTGCGGGCGTCCTTGTCCAGGCATGACTCCACCAGCGTGCGCAACCGGCCGTCCAGCAGGCCCAGTTCGGGCGGCGCGGTCAGGATGCGGTGCAGCACCGGCGCGACGGAGTCCTGCCCGAACGGCGCGGTCGCGTTGGCCGCGAAACACATCGTCGCGCCCCACGAGAACACGTCCGCCGCCCCGGTGACCGCCGATGCGGTGATCTGCTCGGGCGCCATGTACGCGGGCGTCCCCACGCCCCTGCCGCTCACCGTGGCCGCCGCGTCCAGCGCCTTGGCCAGGCCGAAGTCGATCACGCGCGGCCCGTCGGGGCCGAGCAGCACGTTCTGGGGCTTGAAGTCGCGGTGCACGATGCCGGCCCGATGGATCGCCGCGAGCGCGGTCGCGGTGCCGACGGCGAGCCGTTCCAGCGCGCCGCCCCGCCGCGGCCCGGTGAGCGCGACCTCCCGCTGCAGCGAGGGCCCGTCGACATATTCGCTCACGATGTACGGCCGGCCCTCGTCGAACCCCGCGTCGATCACCTGCGCCGTGCAGAACCGCGCCACGTGCTTGGCCAGCTCGACCTCCCGCAGGAACGCCCCCCGCTCGTCGCCGACCGGCCCGTGCAGCAGCTTGACCGCGTATCTTTCCCCGCCCCTCGTGCCGAGGAACACCGCACCCTGACCGCCCTCGCCCAGGCGCCCGGAAAGCGTGTACTCCCCGAGCCGCTGCGGGTCCCCCGTCCTGAGCGGCTGTGCCGTTGGCACGGGCACCCTCCCCTCGCCGCCTGCTACCTACTGAAGGCAACGGGCCGCCCGCAGTCAACCGTGCGCAGGCCAATCGCTGCCTGACCGTGATACAGCAGGTCAGGAGGTACGGGCGACCTTGCCCGAATACGTAACCTCGTCCTCACCGTGGCGAGTGACCTTGATGGCCATCTGGTTAGTGTCGGTCGTCGGGAGCATCCTCAGCGTCCCCGAATGACACTCCTCGCCCTCGACCTGATCGAGGGTGAACACGAGCCGGCTGCCGGTCTGCCCGATCCGTCCGGAACAGTGCAGATCCGCTCCCCATCGCATGGCGCCGCCGCCGTCGGAGTGCACGCGCAGTTCGATGGGGAAGACGCGCTCCGCGGTGAAGTGCTCGGCCGATCCCGTCCACGTGCCTTCGAGGCCTGGGCCCTGGGCGCCGCGCAACCAGAACACGAACCCGGCAACCCCCATGGCGAGCCCGGCCACCGCCACGACGACCTGCCAGAGCCGCACCCGCCCCCTAGCGGGCCGCGCTCCTGGGCGTCGCACCCCTCCACCGTCCGCGCCCCCGGCGGCGAGATCCGCCACGGACGCGCCCGCGCCCGCTTCCCGCCCCGCCGCGCCGGCGGCGTGCCGGTGCCTGCCGTCACCGCGGCCGGCGGAGGTGACGGCCGTCTCGTGGACGCGTACGACGGGGAAGCTCGTCGTCGGGTCAGGGTCGGTGATCACGATCTCGCGCTGCTCGGCGGGGCCGACGGCGGCCATGGCGCCGGACGTCAGCACGTCCTGCGCGCCGGCCGCCTGCTGCCCCAGGAGCCGCAGCAGCACCTCCTCGGCACTCGGCCGGTCCGCGGGCTCAGGGGACAGACACGCCTGCACGATCTCGCGCAGCGGCCCGCGCAACAGTCCCAGGTCCGGCTTGCCGTACAGGACCCTGGCCAGCACCTCCCGGTGCGTCTCCGCCGTGAACGCGTGCCGGCCGCTGGCGGTGTACGCGACGGTCAGCCCCCACGCCCACAGGTCGGCGGGCGGCCCCGCGGGCTCTCCATGGATGCGCTCGGGAGCCATGTAGGCCGGGGTGCCCACGGGGATGTGGCCGGTGGTCGCCGCGGTGTTCACGAGCCTGGACACGCCGAAGTCGATCACGCGCGGCCCGTCGATCCCGAGCAGCACGTTGCCCGGCTTGAAGTCGCGGTGCACGACGCCGGCGCGGTGGATGGCGCCGAGGGCGGTGGCGGTGCCGATGGCCAGGCGGTCGAGGGCGCCGCCCTCGCGGGGCCCTTCCGCGATCACGTGCTCGCGCAGCGAGGGTCCTTCGACGTACTCGCTGACCAGGTAGGGCCGGTCGCCTTCGAGGTCGGCCTCGATCAGCTGGGCCGTGCAGAAGGCCGCCACCCGGCGCACGGCCTCGACCTCGCCGAGGAACCTGCGCCGCACGTCGGTATCGCCCGACAGACTGGCGCGCAGGAGCTTGATCGCGACTTTGGCGCCTTGCGGGGATTCGCCGAGGTACACGACGCCCTGGCCGCCCTGGCCGAGCCTGCGTGTCAGCCGGTACGGCCCAAGTCGCCGTGGATCATCGGCACGTAGCTCGGACATATATCGCCATTATGCCCGCCATCAGTGCAGGGCCGCGTACTGATCAAGAAAGCGCAGCACCTCGTCCGCGGGCCCGCTCGGCAGCGTGGCCACGGCTTCCTCGATGCCGAGACCGGCGAAGTAGTCGAGCTTCTCCTTCGTCGGCCGCGTCCCGAACGGTATCACTTCGGCCATCGGCCGCCCGGCCTTTTCGCACGCTTCGCGCAGCGCGGGCAGTGCCGCCTTGACCCCGTGGCCGCCGATCGGCATCCAGCCGTCGGCGTACTCGGCGACGTGCGCGAACAGTTTTGGCCCCGCGGCGCCGCCCACGTACACGGGCGGGACCCGTACCGGCTTGGGCCAGGACCAGGACGGCTCGAACCCGTCGAACGAGGCCACTTCGTCGCGCCACAGGGCCCGCATCGCCAGCACGTTGCGCCTGGTGACCTCGCGGCGGCGGCCGTACGGGACTCCGTGGTTCTCGATCTCTTCCACGTTCCAGCCGAACCCGACGCCCACCACCACGCGCCCGCCGGAGAGGTGGTCGAGGGTGGCGATGGCCTTGGCGGTCACGATGGGGTCGCGCTGGGCGGCGAGCAGGATGCCGGTGCCGACGCGCAGCCGCCCGGTCGCGGCGGCGGCGAAGGAGAGGGCGACGAGCGGGTCGAGGGTGCGCTTGTACTCCTCGGGCAGTTCCCGCTGCCCGCCCGCGGGAGGGGTGCGGCGCGAGACCGGGATGTGGGTGTGCTCGGGCAGGTAGAGGGAGGAGAAGCCGCGTTCCTCCGCCGCCCTGGCCAGGTCCTGGACCGGCATGGCCAGGTCCGTCGCGAACATCGTGACCCCGAGCCTCATGGGACCTCCCGTCGTGAACCAAGCGATTGCTCGGTTAAGATTTCCAGAGTACCTTGCAGAAGACCATCCGCGGAGAGAGGCCCAACGGTGAAGTTCTCTATCTTCCTGAATCCGCAGATTCCCGGCTCTGGCTACGCTGCCGAGGAGAACGCCAAGGCCAGGCGGCCCATCGGGCGTGACACGGAGTCGTACCAGAGGTTGCTGCACGAGGTGCGGGAGATAGCCGTCCACGCCGACCAGGTCGGGTTCGACGCGCTGATGATGACCGAGCACCATTTCCATTCGGAGGGCATGGAGTTCTCGGTCAACCCGCTGATGTTCCTCACCGACCTGGCCGCCAGGACCGAGCGCATCCTGCTGGCGCCGCTCGGCCTGGTGCTGCCCGCCTGGGACCCGATCAGAGCCGCCGAGGACGTGGCGCTGCTCGACCAGTTCTGCAAGGGACGGCTGCGCCTCGGCGTCGCCCGCGGCTACCAGAACCGCTGGATGAACGTGCTGGGCCAGCGCTGGCACGCCGCCGCCGCCCGCTCGGACGGCTCGGCCTCCGACACCCGCAACTTCGACGTCTTCGGCGAGGTGCTGAAGATCATGAAGCTGGCGTGGACACAAGAAACGTTGCGCTACAAGTCCGACGTCCTGGACTACCAGGTGCCCTATCCGTACGAGGGCATCGAGGGCTGGCCGGCCCAGGAGTGGACCAGGACGTTCGGCGCGCCGGACGAGCTCGACGAGGACGGGAAGGTGCGGGCCGTCTCCGTCTGCCCCAGGCCGTACCAGAACCCGCACCCCGAGCTGTGGCAGCCGTTCACGATCTCCGACCGGTCGGTCATCAGGGCCGCCCAGGAGGACATCATGCCGTGGATGTTCACCCCCAACCCCGACGACCACGCCCAGAAGGCCAGGCTCTACCAGGAGGAGTCCGCCAGGCAGGGCCGCCACTACAAGCTGGGCGAGCACACCGGCATCCTCAAGATCGTCGGCATCGCCGACACCACCGAGGAGGCCATCAACACCTTCGGCCGCAGCATCCCCAAGGACTTCGCCGCCTTCTTCGGCCCGTTCGGCTACCTCGAGGTGCTGCGGAAGAAGGAGGACGAGAAACACCAGCCCATCTCGCCGGAGAAGGGCGACGCCAAGCGCATGAACGACGTGGAGATGGCGCTCTTCGGCACCCCCGACGACGTCAAGCGCGGCATCCAGCGCATGCTCGACCGGATGCCCGACCTGGAGTGGTTCGGCCTCTACATGCAGGGCCAGCAGGGCGTGCTGCCGCTCGACACGGTCAAGCGCAACCTGGAACTGTTCGCCACCAAGGTCGCACCGGAGTTCCGATGAAGATGTGGCTGGGGGCCTCGTTCTCCGACACGGGGCAGTTCGTGGAGCTGGCGCGGGCCGCCGAACGGTGCGGCTTCGACACGCTGACGCTCTCCGACCATCTCTTCTACGCCGATTTCGAGACGCCGTACCCGTACTCACGGTCGGGGCGGCCGCGCTGGGACGCGCGGACGCACTGGCCGGACGTGTGGGTGACGATCGGGGCCATGTCGGCGGTGACCACGTCGCTGCGCTTCGCCCCCAACGTCTACATCGCCCCCGTCCGCGACCTGTTCACCGTGGCCAAGCAGGTGTCCACGGCGGCGGTGCTGTCGCGGGAACGGGTGACGTTCGGCGTGGGGGTGGGCTGGTGCAAGGAGGAGTTCGTCGCGACCGGGCAGGACTTCCACACGCGGGGGCGGCGGCTGGACGAGATGCTGCCCGTGCTGCGCTCGTTGTGGGCGGGAGAGACGGTCACCCTGGACGGCCTGCCCGCCCTGTCGATCTCCCCGGTCCCCGCCGGGCGCATCCCCGTCCATGTGGGGGGTGACAGCGAGGCCGCCCTGCGGCGGGCGGCGCGGCTGGGCGACGGATGGATCGGCAACCGCATCTACACCGAGGAGCAGCTCGACCCCGTGCTCGACACGCTCCGCCGGCATCTCGACGCCAACGGCAGGAGCGGGCAGCCGTTCGACATCATCGCGCCGCTGGCGGTGCTGCCGGCCGCCGACACGTACCGGCGCTTCGCCGCCAAAGGCGTCACGGGAACGCTGGCCGCGCCGTGGTGGCTGGCCACTCCGGAGGAGAAGGCCCGGTACGGCGTGGACACCCTGGAGCTCAAGATCGCCACCATGGAGCGTTTCGCCGAGGAGGTCATCGCCAAGCTCTGACCCGCCCGCCCGGCCGGTCCCGCCCGGCCGGAGAGGTCGCCACCCGGACTCGGCGTGCGGCGGCAGCGCGCCCCGGAACCGGAGCGGCCGGAAGGGGCGATAGCCTCGGCTCGTGCTGGAAAGGATCGCGGCGACCCGCTATGTGACCCCGCTGCGTGAGGGCGGGTCGCTGCCGGGCGTCGTCGAGGCCGACGACCTGGGCACATACGTCGTGAAGTTCCGTGAGGCGGGCCAGGGCCGGCGGGTGCTCGTCGCCGAGATCATCGCGGCCGAGCTGGGCCGCCGGCTGGGCCTGCGGACACCCGAGCTCAAGCTCATCGACCTCGACCCCCAGCTCGGCGTCAGGGAGCCGGACGAGGAGGTGCAGGACCTCCTCAAGGCCAGCACCGGCCTCAACCTGGCGGTCGACTTCCTGCCGGGCGCGCTCGGGTTCGACCCTCTGGCCTGGTCGGCGGATCCGGTGTTCGCGTCGAGGGTGGTGTGGTTCGACGGCCTCATCCACAACATCGACCGGAGCTGGCGCAACCCCAACCTGCTGGTCTGGCACGGCGACACCTGGCTGATCGACCACGGCGCGGCGCTCTGGTTCCACCACAACTGGAGGACGGCCGACCCGCGGCGGCCGTTCGACGCCGGCGACCACGTGCTCGCGCCGTTCGCCCGCGACGTGGCGGCTGCGGGCACGGAGCTGGCCGCGAAGATCACCCCGGAGCTGCTTGAGGCCGTGACGGCGCTGGTGCCCGGCGAATGGCTCGACGGCGAGCCCGGGTTCGGCTCGGCCGGCGCCGTACGCGAGGCGTACGCCGATCACCTGCTCCGGCGGGCGCGCGGGCCGCACGACTGGCTGGTGCGCTCCGGGCAGAAGGCGCCCAGGCAAGGGCCGGGGTCCGTCGGTGAGTTCTGGCGGGGAGGCGGCCGGTGACCAGGGACGTCTACGAATACGCGGTGATCCGCGTCGTGCCCAGGGTCGAGCGGGGCGAGCTGATCAACGCGGGCGTGCTGCTCTACTGCCAGCCGCGCGGCTACCTGTGCGCGCGGGTCGAGCTCGACGCCGGCCGGCTGAGGGCCGTCGATCCCGGAGCCGACATCGACGGCGTACGCCGGGCGCTGAGCGCGTACGAGCTGGCCTGCGGCGACGAGGCCGGTCCGCTGGAGGGCGAGTCGCTCGGCGGCAGGTTCCGCTGGCTGACGGCCCCGCGCAGCACGATCGTGCAGGCCGGGCCGGTGCACGCGGGCCTGACGGCCGACCCCGGCACCGAGCTGGCCAGGCTCTTCGACAAGCTCGTACGCCTCTGACCGGCGATCTAGCGGAACGCCGCCGCGTTGGCCGCCGCCCATTGCCCGAAGGTGCGGGGCGGCCGGCCGGTGACCTGTTCGACGGTGGGCAGCACCTTCGACTCGTCCAGCTCGCCGCGGGCGAAGAACCCGTAGAAGGCCTCCGCGTACGCCTCCGGCATCGTCGCGAGCAGCTCGGCCCTGGCCTCGGCGTCGGAGAGCCCCTCGAAGAGCAGCTCCCCGCCGAGCGCCTCCCCCAGCATCCGCGCCCGGTCGGCGGGCCGCAGCGCCCGCGGCCCGGTCAGCCCGTAGACCTGCCCGCCGTGGCCCCGCTCCAGCAGGGACGCGGCGGCGACGGCGGCGATGTCGAGGGGGTCGATGGTGGCCACGGCGACCTCGGGAAACGCCTCCCGCACGACCTCTCCGGCCCTGACCCGGTCGGCCCAGCGCAGCGTGTTCGACATGAACGTACGCGGCCGCAGGATCGTCCACGGCACCCCCGCCGCGCGCACCAGCGCCTCGGACTCCACGTGATACTTCGACACGGGATTGTCCAGGTTCGCGGCCTCTGCGGCGCTGGCCGACAACAACACCACGTGCTCGACCCCGGCCCGCGCCACGGCGGCCAGCGTCTCCTCCATGCGGTCGTAGCCGCTCAGGAGGAAGACCCCGCGCACCCCGGCCAGCGCGCCCGCCACCGACGCGGGATCGTTCAGGTCTCCAAGAACCACCTCGGCGGGCAGGTCGACCGGACGCCGTACCAGAGCCCGCACCCCGGCCCCCCGCCCGGCCAGCGTCCGCACCAGCGCTCCACCCGCGTTACCCGTGGCACCCGTGACAAGGATCATGCCCCGGATGCTAGAACAACACGGACATGAACGTGTCGACCTCGTGGAAGCCGACCTTGCGATAGACCGCGCGCGCGGAACGGTTGTAGTCGTTGACGTAGAGCGTGACCACGGGCGCGAAGCAGCTCAGCGCGGCCTCCACCGTCGCGGCCATGCCCGCCACGGCGTGCCCCCTCCCCCGCAGGTCGGGGGCGACCCAGACGCCCTGGATCTGGCAGGCGTGCGGCGTGACCGCGCCGATCTCCGCCTTGAACACCACCCGCCCGTCCTCGATGCGGGCGTAGGAGCGGCCGATCCTGATGAGCTCGGCGACCCTGGTGCGGTAGAGGGCGCCGCCGTCGCCGAGGTTCGGCGACACGCCGACCTCCTCGGTGAACATGGCCACGCACGCGGGCAGCAGGATGTCGAACTCCTCCGGCCGCACCCGGCGGACGAGCGGGTCGGCGGACACCGGCGCCTTGTGCGAGGTGGCCATGACCGGCTGCGCCCAGCGGATCGCGCGGGCCCGGCCCCAGTGCGGCTCCAGCCGCTCCCACAGCAAGGAGACGGCGTCGGCGGGGCCCACGATGGACGAACACCGGCGCCCCTGCTTGCGGGCGCGGTCGGCGAACGCGTGCACGGCCTCAGGGCCGGCGTTGACCGGCACCATGTTGGCCCCGGCGTAACAGAGTGACACGAGGCCACCGCGCGGCCCGAATCCCCACATCTGCCCGCCCAGCCTCGCCGGATTGAGTCCGACGGCCCGCACCCGGGAGGAGACGAAGACGTTGGCGACCGGATCGGAGTCCAGCATGGCGAGAACTTCGTCCCGGTCGCTGTCATCGAGCACGCGCGACGCCGATGTACGCAGCATCACACGGTCAGACTACGCGAAGGGTTACCGATTAGCTCATCTGGCGATGCCCGCGGTAACCGATTCTTGACGTCATCTTCCGCCGAGCAGCCCCAGCAGCCCGAGACCGCCCAGCAGATCGTGCCGCTCCCGCGGGTTCGCGGCCATGCGGGCGGACGCGTTCGGCTCCGGCAGCGCGCGGCACCCGGCGTCCCGCACCGGCAACGAGCCGTCACTCAGGTACGCCGCCAGGTGCCCGTCCACGCACTGGTTGCCCCCCAGGGACACGCCGTGGTTGCCCCCCTGCTCGACCACCAGGCGGGAGCGCGGGAAGAGGCGGTGCACCGTCAGCGCCCCTCGGTAGGGCGTCGCGGCGTCGTCACGGGACTGCAGGATGAGGATCGGCGGCAATTTCGGCGACCCGTGCACCTTGACCGGCTCGCCGCCACGCACGGGCCAGAACGCGCATGGGGCGTTGTACCAGGCGTTCGGCCAGGTCAGGAACGGCGCGCTGCGGTGCGACCTGGTCATGTCGGCCCGCCACCTGTCCCAGTCGCGCGGCCAGCGGGCGTCGCGGCACTGGACGCCCAAGTAGACGGCGTAGCTGTTCTCGTCCGCCGCGTCGATCTTGCCGTGCTTGTTGTAGAGGTCGACCAGGCCCTGCACCTCACCCTTGCGGACGTAGGCGGACCAGGCCGCGGCGAACGCGGGCCAGACCTTGTCGCTGTATCCGGTGATGGTGAACGTGTCGTCGAGCTCGCTCGGCCCCACGATGCCGCCGGCAGGGCGCCCCCGCAGCCTGTCACGCATCGCGTAGTAGGCGAACGACGTCTGCCTCGTGGTGGCGCCGAGCCTGTAGACGGCGTTGTGCTCGGCGGCCCAGCCGAGGAAGAGGCGGTGGCGGCGTTCGAAGGCGCCGTTCTGCCGGAGGTTGGACTCGTACCACACCGTGGTGGGGTCGACGACGCTGTCCAGGACGAGCCGCTTGACACGCTGCGGGAAGAGCGTGGCGTAGACGGCGCCGAGGTAGGTCCCGTACGAGTAGCCCAGGTAGCTGATCTTCTGCTCGCCGAGGGCGGCGCGGATGGCGTCCATGTCCCTGGCGGAGTTCTCGGTGGTGAGGTGCGGCAGCAGCCAGGCCCAGCGGTTGCCGCAGGCGTTGGCGTACGCGGCCGCCCGGCTGAGCAGCACCCGCTCCTCGGCCCGCCCGCGCGGCACGGCGTCCGGCCGCGGCGCCTTGTAGTAGGCGTCGGGGTCGACGCAGCGCATCGCCGGCTCGCTCGCGCCGACGCCGCGGGGGTCGAAGCCCACGATGTCGTAGCGGTCGCGCAGGTCGCCGGGCAGGTTCCTGGCGACGTACGAGGTGAGGTTGCGGCCGGACGCGCCAGGACCGCCCGGGTTCACCAGGAGCGTGCCCAGGTGGTCGGCGTCCCGCGACGTCTTGGCCCTGATCCGGTTGATCGCCACCTTGATCGAATGTCCGAGCGGCTCGCGGTAGTCGAGCGGCACGCGCACGGTGGCGCACTCCAGGTCGGCCGGCGCCGGCCCCCCCGACGCCTGGGGACACGGCCCCCAGGCCACCGCGGCCGGCGCGCCTCTCGCTCCGCTGGCCACCGCCACCCCGTCCGCGCTTACGATCCCGGCGACGAGCACCGCCGTTCCGGCGACAATCCCGACTACCCGTTTCACCCGGCCCCCTCCCATGTCATAGGCCTTGCGATGCTCCCGTACGTGACCGGGTCATGACGCTGGGTATGGGGAAATGCTTGCCATCATGTAATGGATCGGTTGCAAAGAGTGAAGGGCGGCCCGCGGACGCCGAAGACCCCGGGCCGATGATGGGCCCGGGGTCTCCGCGTGCGTCTAAGGGCAGGTCAGCCGACCGTGACCTGAGGGCCGGCGTCGTCGTCGAGGTCGATCTCGACGCCCATCTCCTCGGCCAGCCGCATGGCCTCCTCGATCAGGGTCTCGACGATCTGCGACTCCGGCACGGTCTTGATGACCTCGCCCTTGACGAAGATCTGGCCCTTGCCGTTGCCGGAGGCCACCCCGAGGTCGGCCTCGCGGGCCTCGCCCGGCCCGTTGACGACGCAGCCCATGACGGCCACCCGCAGCGGGACCTTCATGCCCTCCAGCCCGGCCTGCACCTGGTCGGCCAGGGTGTAGACGTCGACCTGGGCCCGCCCGCACGACGGGCAGGACACGATCTCGAGGCCGCGCTCGCGCAGCCCGAGCGACTCCAGGATCTGGGCGCCCACCTTGACCTCCTCGACCGGCGGCGCGGACAGGGAGACCCTGATCGTGTCGCCGATGCCCTCGGCCAGCAGCGCGCCGAAGGCGACGGAGGACTTGATCGTGCCCTGGAAGGCCGGCCCGGCCTCCGTGACGCCCAGGTGCAGCGGGTAGTCGCACTGGGCGGCCAGCAGGCGGTACGCGTTGATCATCACGACCGGGTCGTTGTGCTTGACCGAGATCTTGATGTCCCTGAAGCCGTGCTCCTCGAACAGCGAGCACTCCCACAGGGCCGACTCCACCAGCGCCTCGGGCGTGGCCTTGCCGTATTTCTGCAGCAGCCGCGGGTCGAGGGAGCCGGCGTTGACGCCGATCCTGATCGGCACGCCGTGCTCGGACGCGGCCTTGGCGATCTCGCCGACCTTGTCGTCGAACTTCTTGATGTTGCCCGGGTTGACGCGGACGGCCGCGCAGCCCGCCTCGATGGCCGCGAACACGTACTTCGGCTGGAAATGGATGTCGGCGATGACGGGGATCTGCGACTTCCTGGCGATGATGGGCAACGCGTCGGCGTCGTCCTGGGACGGCACCGCCACGCGCACGATCTGGCAGCCGGAGGCCGTCAGCTCGGCGATCTGCTGCAGGGTGGCGTTGACGTCGGCGGTCACCGTGGTCGTCATCGACTGCACCGAGACGGGGGCGTCGCCGCCCACCGGCACGTTGCCGACCATGAGCTGGCGGGAGTGGCGGCGTTCGGCGAGCGGCTTGGGGCGGACCGCCGGGATGCCGAGAGCTACAGATGACATTTCAACCCTTACTGTGACGACGCTTCCAGTCTAGGTAGTCAGCGGGAGTGCCCCGCTGTGAGTTCGGCCGCACGGGCCCGGGCCCAGGCGTCGGCCGCCAGCACCTCGTCGACGGAGCCCGCCGGGGTGACGTCGTGCTCCTCGACGACCTGGGCGACGGTGTCGACGATCGCCAGGAACGGCAGGTCTCCGCGCATGAACGCGTCGAGGCAGGCCTCGTTGGCGGCGTTGTAGACGGCCGGCGCGGTGCCGCCCGCGCCGCCGACGTGCCTGGCGAGCGCGACGGAGGGGAACGCCTCGTCGTCGAGCGGCTCGAACGTCCAGGTGTGCGCCTTGGTCCAGTCGATGGGCCGGGCCGCGCCGGGGATGCGGCGCGGGTGGCCGAGCGCCAGCGCGATCGGCAGCCGCATGTCGGGCGGGCTGGCCTGGGCGATGGTGGAGCCGTCGACGTATTCGACCATGGAGTGGATGATCGACTGCGGGTGCACCACGACCTCGATGCGATCGAAGCCGAGGTCGAACAGCAGGTGCGCCTCGATCACCTCCAGCCCCTTGTTGACCAGGGTGGCGGAGTTGATCGTGATGACCGGGCCCATCGACCAGGTGGGGTGGGCCAGCGCCATCTCGGGCGTGACGTCGGCCATCTCCGCGCGCTTCATCCCCCTGAACGGCCCGCCGCTGGCGGTGACCACGAGCCGCCTGACCTCGGCGGGGTCGTAGCCGTCGGGCCCCGAGGCCCACAGGCACTGCTGCAGCGCCGAGTGCTCGGAGTCGACCGGGAGGATCTGCCCCGGCTTGGCCAGCCGCTTGACCAGCGGCCCGCCGATGATCAGGGACTCCTTGTTGGCCAGCGCGAGGGCCCTGCCCGCCTCGAGGGCGACGAGCGTGGAGGTCAGGCCGAGCGCGCCGGTGATGCCGTTGAGCACCGTGTCGCACGGCCACGCCGCCACCTCGGCGACTCCTTCAGGACCGCCCAGCACCGTGGGGTGCGCGCCGTGCGCGGCCAGCGCCTCCTTCAGCGCCGGCACGGCCGAGGCGTCGGCCACGGCCACGACCTCGACGCCGAACTCGGCCGCCTGCCTGGCCAGCAGGTCGACTTTGCCACCCCCCGCCGCCAGCCCTGGGACCGTGAAGCCGCCGGGGTCGGCGGCGATGACGTCGAGTGCCTGGGTGCCGATCGAGCCGGTGGAGCCGAGCACGACGACGGAGCGGAGGGTCTGTTCATGCACCCGTCCATTGTCCCCGCTGCGTGGCGTACTCGGGCACGAGACCCCGATCAGCCGCAAAGTGCCTTACTTATGTGACGCGTGATAACACAGTTGATTCGTGCCGGAATATCGCCATATCGGATCGTGCAAATCTTGAGATAACTGGATATCCATGCCACTACCTTCCGAAGCTCACGTCCGGTTTCGGGAGGTACGTAATGCACCGCAAAGTTGCTCTGATTTCCGCCCTGGCCCTCGCCGCGGGGAGCGCCGCCCTGCTCCCGGCGAGCGGGGCGCAGGCCCACGTACGGGTGCGGCCGGAGCCCGCGCCCGCGCAGAAGGCGGCGGCGGATTCGGCGTCCGAGCGGCGCCAGGTCCTGACGTACTGGACGGAGCGGCGCATGGAGGCCGCCCCGCCGCTGGACGCGCCCGGCCCCGAGGCCGGGGCGAAGAAGACCATGGCGGAGCCCGCCGAAGGCACCCCGTGGACGGCCCCGCCCAGCGGCGCGTCGAAGAACGGCGTCGCGTTGCAGGCGGCCAGGTCGTCGGGCACGCCCTGGACGAACGGCGGCGCCGTCGTGAAGACCACGGGCCGGGTCTTCTTCACCACGCAGGGGCGCAACGCCTCATGCTCGGGCTCGGCCGTGACCAGCGCGAACAAGAGCGTGGTGCTGACCGCCGGCCACTGCGTGAAGATGAACGGCGCCTTCCACACCAACTGGGTCTTCGTCCCCGGCTACGACAACGGCAAGCGCCCCTTCGGCACCTGGGCCGCCACCCGGCTGCTGACCACACCCCAGTGGAACGCCCGCGAGGACATCAACTTCGACATCGCCGCCGCGGTGGTCGCACCGCTCCAGGGCAAGACGCTGGTGGACGTCGTGGGCGGCCAGGGTGTGGCCTTCAACCAGCCCAGACGGCAGCAGATGTACGCCTTCGGCTACCCGGCGGCGGCGCCGTACGACGGCTCGAAGCTCATCCACTGCAGCGGCCGGACCTTCGACGACTTCGCGATGTCGAAGGACCACGGCCTGACCTGCAACATGACCGGAGGTTCGAGCGGCGGTCCGTGGATGCTGAACTTCAACGAGTCGACCGGCCTCGGCACGCAGAATTCGGTCAACAGCTTCAAATACAACTTCGCCCCGAACTGGATGTTCGGCCCTTATTTCGGAAATGAGGCTCAGGCCGTCTACCAGACGGCACAAAGCACCAACGCTCTCTGAGCAACTTACCGAAAGTAGTCACAAGAACACATCTCGTGGTGCAGACTCGGGGGGCATGACCCTGAGCACCCCCATGCTCGCGGGGGCCCCGCTCCTCGCGGGGCTGATCGGCTCCGCGCTCGTCGGCGCGGCCCCGGCACCGCAGCAGGCCGAACACCCCGTCACCGCACCCGTCACCGGGTCCAGCACCCGGTCCAGTACCGGGGCCGGCGCTGAGGCCGGCACTGGGCCCGGCACTGGGCCCGGTACTGGGGCCGGTACTGGGGCCGGCGCATGGCCCGCCTCCGTGGCGCGGCAGGGCGGGATAGTCGAGCACGTGGCCGCGCGCACGCCCGCCGATCAGCAGCGCGTGCTCGACTACTGGACGCCGCAGCGCATGGCCAAGGCCCTGCCGATCGAGCTGCTCGGCCTCACCACGGGCGGCAAGGGCCTGCTGAGCGACCTGACCGGCGGGCGCGCGCTCCCCGCCCTCACCGGCCAGGCCGCCGGTCAGGCCGTTCCCGGCCGTACGGCGAGAACCGCCGTGCCCCGCCACCACGCGGCCGCCGCGCCGAGCGCCAGCACCGCCGGCACCCGCTGGGGTTCCGGCGGCCTCGTCGCCAGGACGACGGGCCGCGTGTTCCTGACCGTGGCCGGGGCGGACTTCGTCTGCTCGGCCAGCACGGTCAGGAGCGCCAACAAGGACCTCGTGGTCACCGCCGGCCACTGCGTCAAGGACGGCGCCGGCGAGTGGGCGGCGAACTGGACGTTCGTCCCGGGCTACGGGTCCGGCGGGAAGGCGCCGTTCGGGCAGTACGCCGCCCGCCGCATGTTCGTCGCAGGCCCGTGGTCGCGCAGCGGCGACGACAACTACGACGTCGGCATGGTCGCCCTGGCCACGTCACGCGGCAGGCACGTGGCCGACGTGGTCGGCACCCAGGAGATCGCCTTCAACGCGCCACGCGGCGGCCAGGCGTTCGGCTTCGGCTATCCCGCCGACCCGCCGTACGACGGCGGGCACCTGGTCTACTGCGCGGGACGGCTGCGGAACGACCCGCACGGGCAGACCCGCGACCAGGGCCTCGGCTGCGCCATGACGGCCGGCTCCAGCGGCGGCCCCTGGATGACCACGTTCGACGCCGCCACCGGCAGGGGCACGATCACCTCGCTGAGCAGCTTCAAGTACAGCGACGACCAGCGCACGATGTACGGCCCCTACCTCGGCGACGCCGCCAAGGCCCTCTACACCATGGCAGGACGCGCCTGACCGGCGCGCCAGGTCACTTCAGCTCCGACTCCAGCAGCCCCATCATGAGGAAGTCGTGCCACTTCCCCCTGGTGCGGAACGACTCGCGCCGCCGCCCCTCCTCGACGAACCCCACCCTGGTGTACGCCCGCACGGCCGCCGTGTTGTCGGCCACCACCCAGAGCATCACGCGGTGCAGGCCCATCTCCTCGAAGGCGTACCTGCAGATCAGGCGCAGCGCGTCCGTCGCGTAGCCGCCTCCCCGGTGAGCAGGGTCGCCGATGGCGATGCTCTGCAGGGTGGTCTCGCCCTGGACGAAGTCGGTGTCACCGAGCGCGACATAGCCGATCAACCGCCCGCCGTCGAGCGTCTCGATGCCCAGCACCATCTGCTCGAAGGTGTTGCGCGGCCGGTTGGCCCCCTTTTCCATGTTCTGGGCGAGGGAGATGGGCGGCGACGTGTCCATCCACCGCCCCACCTCCGGATCGTGATACCACCGCCACAGGGCTTCGCTGTCGGCTGGCTCAAGGGCGCGCAGGCGTACGCGGTCTCCGGTCAGCATGAGATCTCCCGTCAGTAGACCGGCCACGTCTACCAGGGCGCTGACATGCGGAGCAACGGCTTTTCCCGTGACTCAGAGCGGCAGCCCGGTCAGCACCATGACCTTCTCGTACGTGTAGTCCGTCATCGCCGAGCGCAGCCCCTCGCGTCCGACGCCCGAGTCCTTGACCCCGCCGTACGGCATCTGGTCGGCCCGGTACGACGGCACGTCACCGACGATCACGCCGCCCACCTTCAGCTCCCGGTTGGCCAGGAAGGCGGCGTCCAGCGACCGCGTGAACACCCCGGCCTGCAGGCCGTACTCCGAGTCGTTGACCATCGCGTAGGCGTCGTCGACGGAGGCGGCGGGCTGGAGGATCATGACGGGCCCGAAGACCTCCTCGCGGGCCACCTTGGCGTCGTGGGGCACGCCGGCCAGCACCGTCGGGGCGTACGACGTCCCCTCGCGGACGCCGCCCGCGAGCACCTCGGCGCCGGCCGCGACGGCCTCGCCGACCCACTGCTCCACGCGCTCGGCGGCGGCCTCGGAGACGAGCGGGCCCACCTGGGTCTTCTCGTCCGCCGGGTCGCCGGTGACGAGCCCCTCGACGGCCGGGACCAGACGCTCGACGAAGGCGTCGTAGACCGGCTGCTCGACGATCACCCGCTGCACGGCGATGCAGCTCTGGCCGCCCTGGTAGTTGGAGTAGAGGGCGATGCGCTGCGCCGCCCAGTCGAGGTCGGCGTCGGCCAGCACGACGGCCGCCGCGTTGCCGCCCAGTTCCAGCGTGACGTGCTTGCGCGGCACCTGGTCCGCGATGGCGTAGCCGACGGGCGCCGAGCCGGTGAACGACACCACGGGCAGCCTTGCGTCCTGCACCAGGCCGCCGGCGCGCTCGTTCGGGACCGGCAGCACCGAGAACATGCCCGCGGGCAGGTCGGTCTCGGCCAGGATCTCGCCCAGCAGCAGCGACGACAGCGGCGTGGCGGGCGCGGGCTTGACGATGACGGGGGCGCCGACGGCGATGGCCGGGGCGACCTTGTGCGCGACGAGGTTCAGCGGGAAGTTGAACGGGGTGATCGCCAGCACGGGCCCGTACGGGACCCGCGACACGTACGCCAGGCGCCCGGCCGCGGCCGGCTCGGTGTCGAGCCGCTGCGCCTCGCCGGACCAGCGGCGGGTCTCCTCGGCGGCGAAGCGGAACGTGGCGACGGCCCTCGTCACCTCGCCGCGCGCCCAGAAGATCGGCTTGCCGTTCTCGGCGGTGATCAGGCGGGCGATCTCGTCGGCCCGCTCCTCGATGCGCCGCGAGACGTGGGCCAGCGCCTCGGCCCGCACGTGCACGGGCAGCGCGGCGGCCTGACCCGCGACCGCGTGCGCCGCGGCGACGGCCTCCTCGACCTGCGCGTCCGTAGGCACGGAATGCCTGCCGACCTCGCGGCCGTCGTGGGGGTTGGTGACAGTGAGCTCGGAGTCCCCGGTCGCTGGGCGGCCGGCCAGCCAGAAGGTACGCACGTCCATAGTTCAGACGTTATGCGAAGCCGACGTTCGGGGATTACACCACGGTGCACAAGACTCTCAGGAGACCTCACCGTTAAGTACAAGCCCTGTTGTATACCCATGATGTAACGGAACTAGACCCAATTCGGGATGTTTACCATGCGGAGTGGTTTGAGCGATCGTCGCTCTGGCTAAGTCATCGGATGCGGGTCTACAGCGTGGTGGGCCCCCGATCAGAAAGGCGTGGGCCCCGTGACCGAACACCGTGAGGTCACAAGGACACATAGCTCCTTGGCCGCAAAGGAGGTCTCATGACCTCGGCGCCGCTGGGGCTCCAGGGTGCTTACCTCAAGGGAGAGCGCGCCAGCCACGACGAACTCCGCTCCCACCTCCTCGACGTGGCCGTCAACCTGCTCGAGACCGACGGCCCCGACAGCCTCACCATGCGCAGGATCGCCGCGGAGGCAGGGTGCACGACGACCGTCATCTACACGATGTTCGGCAACCGGGAGGGCCTGGCGGAAGCACTCTATCTGGAGGGGTTCGAGCGCTTCCGCCGCTACCTGGAGTCGGTGCCGCAGCGACGCAGCCCGTTCGAGCACCTGACCGCTCTCGGACCCGCCTACCGTCAGGCGTGCCTGTCCGAGCCCGGCTACTACAGCCTGATGTTCGAGCGGGCGATCCCCGGCTTCGAACCCAGCGAGCGCGCGAGAACCCTCGCCCGCGCCGCACTCAACATCCTCGACCGCGTGATCGCCGACTGCATCTCCGCCGGCTACCTCATCCCGACCCAGCCCCGCAAGATCGCGGACGCGCTGTGGGCGGCGGCCCAGGGGGCGATCAGCCTGGAACGCGCCGGGCACCTGCGCGACGGGCGCACGTTCGAGGCGGTCACGATGGCGACCATCTGCTGCTACCAGGTGGACAAGCAGGCATGACGGCCGGATCCGCGCCCCGCCGCTGACGATCAGCGGCGGGCCGCTTCGAGCGCGAACCACAACTCGGCGCGGACCCCCGGATCGTCGAGGTCGCGGCCGAGCAGCTCGGCCACACGTTTCATGCGGTAGCGCAGCGTGTGCCGGTGCACGCCGAGCCGCTGCGCCGCCGCGTCCCAGTGGCCGTTGCTCTCCAGGTACGCGCGCAGGGACTCCACGAGGCCGGCCCGGGAGCCGTAGCCGGTGAGCGGAGCCAGCAACGCGGCCGAGAACGCCTGGGCGTCCGCCTGGTCGAGCAGCCCGAGCACGCCCTGCCCGGCCAGCTCTGCGAACCGCACCACACGCGCCCGCTCCC
>NZ_SMKO01000020.1 GCF_004348685.1 Nonomuraea deserti
CTCGATCTGCTTCGCCAGCCACTGCGCGGGCGTCACACTGTTGTCTGCGGCCATCGCCTGGATCTCCTTCGAATCTTGATCTTTGCTACTCGAAGGATCACGCGATGGCCGTCTTCATTTCACGACGTCACGCCTGTGACCAGGCCAAACTCGTACACCACTCCTGTGGACGCAACCACCCCGGGTCGGAGCGTTCGGTCAGTACGGCGGGGCCAGCGTGCGGTGCCCTGCCCGGTGTCCCGCCGCCGTCCGGGACCGGCCCCCAGGCCGCACGCCCGGACGGAGGGCGGGCGGAGGGCCGGGGGCACGGCGGCGCGCCGCGCCGCCGCCTTGACGAGGACGCCGAACCGCTCCACGTCCTCCGCTTCGGCGAACAAGTCGATGTCCAGGGCGTGCTGGCTGGCACTCCGGACGCCGACCAGTGCATCCGCTACCTGTCCAAGTACCTGACCAAGTCCATCGGCGACACCCTCGACGGCGGCCAGGCCCAGCAGGAGCACGCCGCCCGCATGCTCGACGCCCTCCGCTACGAACCCTGCTCGCCCACCTGCCCGAACTGGCTGCGCTACGGCCTCCAGCCCAAGAGGGCTAAAGCCGGCATGCAGCCCGGCCGTTGCCGGGGCAAGGCACACAAGCCCGAACACCTCGGCTATGCCGGACGTCGCGTCCTGGTTTCCCGTAAGTGGTCCAACAAGACCCTGGCCGAGCACAAGCAGGACCGCCGTACCTGGGTCCTGGAAGCCCTCGGCCAAACCGACGAACCCATCGACCCACACCGCTACATCTGGCGCCCCGTTCCGACTGGAGACGCCAACGTGCCACCCCCCGCCGTACGGCTCCTCCGCTCCGTCCATGAACGGCAACGCTGGCGAGCCCACCTCAGGGAGTTGGAAGCCAGAGCAGACGGCCAAGATCTTTCGGCAGCAGAAGGGAAGGCAGCCTGATGGAAAGGCTCTTCTACCGGCCGAACGACGCGGCCACGGTCCTGGGAATGAGCCGTACGGCAATTTTCCGGCTGATCAAAACCGGAGAGCTCCGGTCGATCAAGCGCGACGGGTACCGTCTGATCCCTGCCGCTGCCCTCCTCGACTTCGCCCGCGCCCTGGAGAGTACGGAGGTGGCCTGATGGCGCGCAAACCCAATGGACGTTCCTCCATCTTCCTCGGCAAGGACGGTAAGTGGCACGGCTGGGTGACCATGGGCGTCAAGGACGACGGCTCTCCCGACCGTCGTCATCGCATCGGCAACTCCGAAACCGAGGTGACACGCAAGGTACGTGAGCTGGAGAAACAACGGGACTCCGGCAAGACCGACAAGCCGGGACGCGCTCCGACAGTCGCCGAGTGGATGCGCATCTACCTGGACGAGATCGCGCCGCTGAAGGTCAGTGATCTCACGCTGGTGAGCACGTACCGCCCCAAGGTCGAACACTGGATCATCCCGCGACTGGGCGCCCATCGGCTCGACCGGCTGCGCCCGGAACACCTGGACGCCTTCTACGCCTATCTCGCCAAGCAGGGCCTCGCCCAGAACACGATTCTCCAGATCCACCGGATCCTTTCCCGCGCGCTGAAGATCGCGGTGCGCCGAGAGAAGGTCGCCCGCAACGTCTGCACGCTGATCGACGCTCCCACCGCCGAAGACGTGGAGATCGAACCGCTCGACGCCGACGAGGCCCGCGATGTCCTCGACGTGGCCGGCAGCCAGAGGAACGGAACACGTTGGTCCGTGGCGCTGGCTCTCGGCCTTCGGCAGTGTGAAGCGCTCGGTCTTCGCTGGAAGTACGTGGACCTCAAGAAAGGCGTCATCCGCGTCTTCTGGCAGATCAAGCACCAGCGCTACCGCCACGGCTGCAAGGACCCGCACGCCTGCGGCGAACGGCTCCACCGCTACCCGTGCCCGAAGGACTGCCCCAAGGCCAAGCGCACCTCCGGCCGCAAGCACGTGTGCGACAAGGCAGGGCAGAAATTCTGCCCTCCCGACTGCGCCAAGCACGCGCCCTCATGCCCCGAACGCGTGGGCGGTTGGACCTTCGTGAAGCCCAAGGGCAAGAGCAAGCGAACCGTCATGATCCCGCCCCCGCTGATCCCGCTCCTCAAGCTCCACCAAGAGGCCCAGCGTGCCGAGAAGGAAGCGGCGGGGGAGCGGTGGCAGGACTATGACCTCGTCTGGTGCCATCCGGACGGACGACCCATAGACGCCGGCCAGGACTGGGACGAGTGGAAGGAACTCCTACGCCTGGCCGAAGTCGACAAGGACGCCCGCGTCCACGATGCCCGCCACACCGCCGCAACACTCCTCATCGAACAAGGCGTGGACATCAGCGTTGTTCAGGAGATCCTCGGCCACTCACAACTGACCACGACGAAGCGCTACACCCACATCACGGCGACACTCTCAACCGAAGCAGCAGCCCGCATGGGCCGCGCGCTCTGGGGATAACTGCAACTGAAAACGCAACCGGGCGGACTTTCTGATCATGAAGATCGGGGAGTCCGCCCAGGTCATTCGGGTAGGGCGCCCGGGGCTCGAACCCGGAACCTACGGATTAAAAGTCCGCAGCTCTGCCAATTGAGCTAACGCCCCTAGCTACAGCAAGGGTACAGAGATTACCTTCCTGCCCGCGACGCCTCCATCATCGGTAGGCCGCCAGCCCGGTCAGCGCTTCCCCCAGCACCAGCGTATGGATCTCCTGCGTCCCTTCGTACGTCAGCACACTCTCCAGGTTGTTCATGTGCCTGATCACAGGGTACTCCAGGGTGATCCCGTTCCCGCCCAGGATGGATCGGGCCTGGCGGGCGATGTCGAGGGCGGCGCGTACGTTGGCCAGCTTGCCGAAGCTGATCTGCCGGGGTTCGAGGCGGCCCGCGTCCTTCAGTTCGCCCAGGTGCAGGGCGGTGAGCTGGGCCTGGGCGGCGCCCACGTACATCCAGGCGAGTTTCTCCTGCGTCAGCTGGAACGCGCCGATCGGTTTGTCGAACTGGACGCGGGTCTTCGCGTAGTCGACGGCCGCCTCGAGGCAGGCGCGGGCGGCGCCGACGACGCCCCAGACGATGCCGTAGCGGGCTTCGGAGAGGCATGACAGCGGGCCCTTGAGGCCGGTGACTCCGGGCAGGGCGGCGGAGGCGGGCAGGCGGAGGTCGTCGAAGTAGAGGGAGGAGGTGACGGAGGCTCTCAGGGAGAGTTTCTTGTGGATCTCGGGGGCGGTGAAGCCGGGGGTGGAGGTGGGGACGACGAAGCCGCGGACGCCTTCGTCGGTCTGGGCCCAGACCACGGCGACGTCGGCGATCGAGCCGTTGGTGATCCACATCTTGGCGCCGTTCAGGATCCAGTCGGATCCGTCCTTCTTGGCGTACGTGCGCATGTTGGCGGGGTCGGAGCCGTGGTCCGGTTCGGTCAGGCCGAAGCAGCCGATCGCCTCGCCGGCGGCCATCCGGGGCAGCCACTCCTCTTTCTGCTCATCCGAGCCGTACCGCCAGATCGGGAACATCGCCAGCGAACCCTGGACGGACACGAATGATCGCAGCCCGGAGTCGCCCGCTTCCAGCTCCCGGCAGGCCACCCCGTACGACACGGCGTCCGTGCCGGCGCAGCCGTAACCCTCCAGGTGCATGCCGAGCACGCCGAGCGACCCGAGCGCGGGCGCGAGTTCGCGCGCGGGGAAGGCGGCCTCCTCGAACCAGTCGCCCACGTGCGGGAGGACGCGGTCGGACACGAAGGACCTGACCGTGTCGCGGATCAGCCGCTGATCTGCGTTGAGCCGGTCGTCCAGGCGCAGCAGGTCGTCCATCGCAGAGGTCCTCTCGTCGCGTAAGGGACTACCAGGGTTCTACCAGGGAGAATCCGGATGTGCTAACACCAGCCTGCAGGGCAGTCTTGAGGCATGAGCGATGACAACGTCAAGAAGCTGCGCAGGACTCACAAAGGCCGGATCGTCGCGGGCGTCTGCGCGGGCGTCGGCGAGTATGTCGGGATCGACGCCAACATGGTACGGATCGCGCTGGCGATCGCGACGCTGTTCGGCGGGCTGGGCGTCGGCGTGTACGTGATCGGCTGGCTGCTGATCCCCGACGAGCAGGCAGAGACCTCGATCGTCCAGGACCTGGTCAACAAGCAGCAGAACCGTAGTACGCACACCGACTGGAGCAGCGGCGAGCACAAGCCCCAGCCATGATCATGACGGCGCGCGGATCTCACCCCGGGACTCGGTCCAGCCCATGGCGAGCACGGCGGCGGTGACCACTCCGGTCACCCCGGCCAGCGCGACCACCGGCTCAGGGCCGAGTCTCTCCGCCGCGAACCCGCCGACCAGGATCCCGATCCCCTGTACGGCCATCAACCCCGACTGGACGAGGCCGAACGCCTGGGCACGCCGTTCGGCCGGTACATTCTGGACGAAAGCGGCGTTGGCCGCGAGCTGGTACGCCCCGCCGATCCCCGACAGCACCCATGCCGCGAGCACCACGGCCAGCGGGGGCCGCAGCGCGGTCACGATCAGGGGCGCGCAGCTGAGCATGGCCATCCACCCCATGAGCCGCAGCCGCCGCGGCGGCGACACGAACCTGCTGAACAGGAACGCCCCCACGACCGTCCCGGTCGGCATGGCGGCCATCAGCAGCCCGGTGATCACCGGAATCGGCAGGGTTCCGGTGTGGAGGGTGGCCGCGTACGGCGCGGCGAGGCCCTCCGGCAGGATGTAGAAGCCGCACAACCAGGCGAACAGGACGATCGTCCGCAGTTTCTTCGACCCGAACACGAGCCGGGCTCCGGCCATGGTCATGGTCCACATGGACGGTCTGCCGCCCTCGCTGTGGGCGGCCGGGCGGCGGTGCACGCCGGAGACCAGGATCAACGCGGATCCGATGAACGTCGCGGCGTCGAGGGCGAGCGCGCGGTAGGGGCCCATGGTCGCGATCACCGCTCCGCCGGCCGCGAAACCGAGCATCTGGACGGCCTGGTTCGTCATGTTCTGCAGGGCCGAGCCGATGACGTACATGTCGCCTTCGAGCACCTCGGGCAGCAGCGCCGCCCGCGCCGCCGAGAACGGTGCGCTGAGCAGCACCACGAGGAACACCAGCGAGCACAGGGCCCAGAACGGCATGCCGGGCACGGCCATCACGGCCACCAGCGCGGCCCTGATCAGGTCGCAGGACAGCATGACGCCTCTGCGCGCGAACCGGTCGGCCAGGCCGGCCAGCAGCGGGCCGCCCACGATCGAGGGCAGGTAGGTCAGCGCGTAGACCGCGGCGGTGGCCAGCGCCGACTGGGTGCGGTCGTAGACGAGCACCGCGAGCGCCACCTGGGCGAGCTGGTCTCCGAGGAGGGAAAGGCCCTGGCCGTACCAGAGTGCCCGGAATTCTTTGATCGCGATGACTTCGCGATAGGTGACTTGTCGTCCTTCGGCACGCCGATGTCGTCCTGGCAGCCGTCGCGCCCGCATGGCCCCCATTGGACTCCGCTGTGCCTGACTCACTGTGTTCGGTATGTCACCTAAGGTTGCCGAACGCAATGGCAAGCCGCAACCCAAAGAAGTCAACCGGAAGCAAAGGGTTACCAGCCGAGCTCGTGAAGCCTCGCGTCGTCGATGCCGAAGTGGTGCCCGATCTCATGGATGACGGTGATGCGAACTTCGTCGATCACGTCCTCTTCCGTATCGCAGATCTGGCATATCGCATTGCGGTAGATCTCGATGCGGTCGGGAAGAACGGCCGAGTACCAGTCGCCACGTTCCGTCAGGGGGATGCCGGTGTACAGGCCGAGCAGATTGGGCTCTGGCGGATCGTCGACGACCGTGACGACGACGTTGCTCATGGTGCGTGCGAGGTCTGAGGGGATCGTGTCCAATGCCTCGGCCACGAGTTCCTCGAACTTCTCCCGGGTTACCTCGATCACACTTGCCATTGTGCCCCGCCCGTCGGGTATGCAAGAAACCGTATGAAGTTCGTCCACTGGTCAAAAGCAGCTATCCGGTCGAGGGCCTCGAAAGCCGTCGCGGTGCTCTTCGTCGCCGCTGTGGGCGCCTGGCTGGGCATCTTCTTCAGCGGCACCGTACGCGCCGAGATCGGTCCCGTGGAGACGGGCATGTCGCTGCGGCCGGCGTGGAGCGGCGAGACCGTCGTGGACGCCAGCCCGCTCGGCACGCTCACGTTCCGCACGCACGCGGCGCCGCTCAGGCTGCGCATCACCCTCGAGAACATCGACCAGGACCGCGCCCGAGCCCTCCTCGAGGACCCCCGGCTGGCCGACCGCCTGCCGGCGTTGATCGAGACCGACCTGCTGGACGGCGTGCGCGCGCTGGTCATCCGCTCCCTGCTGTGCGCGGGCGCGGGGGCGCTGATAGCGGTCCTGATGGTGTTCAGGAGGCCGCGCGTGGCGCTGGTGGGGCTGCTGGCCGCCTCCGTGGCGCTCGCCTGCACGGGAGCGCTCGCCGCGCTCACCTTCCGCCCCAACTCGCTCGTCGAGCCGCGCTACTCGGGCCTGGTCGCCGCGGCGCCGTCCCTGGTGGGCAGCGCCGAGTCGATCGTGACGCGTTTCGAGTCGTACCGGTCGCAGCTCACCAAACTGGTGACGAACGTCTCCAAGCTCTACGACACCGTCTCGACGCTGCCGTTGTACGAGGCCGACCCTAAAACCATTCGAGTCCTCCACGTTTCGGACATCCATATCAACCCCATCGCCTGGAACGTCATCCGGTCGCTCAAAGACCAGTTCGCCGTGGACATGATCATCGATACGGGCGACATCTCGGACCACGGCACCAAGGCCGAGAACAAATTCGTCAACGAGATCGGCCGGCTCGGGCTCCCGTACGTCTTCGTCCGCGGCAACCACGACTCGATGACCACCCAGAAGGCGGTCGCGAAGCAGAAGAACGCCATCGTCCTGGACGACAAGACCAAAACCGTCGAAGGGCTGACCATCTACGGCCTGGGCGATCCCCGCTTCACTCCGGACAAATCCGTGCCCGTCTCCGCGAAGCCCGGCACCCTCGACGAATATGCCCGCTCCCACCTGCCCAACGTCGACGAGCCGGACCTGATCGCCGTACACGACCCCGACGTGGCCGAAGGTTTCTCCGGAGCCGCCCCCATGATCCTGGCCGGCCACACCCACGACCGCAGGACCACGATGTTCCGCTCAGGCACCCGCATGCTCGTGCAGGGCTCCACGGGAGGCGCCGGCCTGCGTGCCCTCGAACACGCCGAGCCGACTCCGGTCCAGGCCTCGGTTCTGTACTTCGACAAGGAGACGAAACGCCTGCAAGCCTGGGACGACATCACCCTCGGCGGGCTGGGGGAACAGTCGGTCTACATCCAACGTCACGTGGAGGCCGACCCAGACCGTATGATTTCTCCAGAGCCAACGAACGCCCCGTCGCCAACGGGATCCGTCACTGGCCCACAGACGCCGACCGCCGGTTCGCCGCTTTGGCATCAGGGGCAATCGTCCCCTATGCTTCAGAGGTCTCCGACGGAAGGCGACAGGGAATCCTGAGCCCCCATCGTCTAGCGGCCTAGGACACCGCCCTTTCAAGGCGGCGGCACGGGTTCGAATCCCGTTGGGGGCACAGCGAGCGCCTGGCACACCGGAAAACGGCTGGTCGAGGATCACCGGAAAGCTGGTAAGCTAAGCGAGCGCAAACAGCAAGAAACGCAAGGTCCTGTAGAGCAGTTTGGAGTGCTCGCCACCCTGTCAAGGTGGAGGTCGCGGGTTCAAGTCCCGTCAGGACCGCTCTGGGTCAGGTAGCTCAGTTGGTACGAGCGTCCGCCTGAAAAGCGGAAGGTCGGCGGTTCGACCCCGCCCCTGACCACCTCACACGACCAGCAAAAACGCCCCGGACGGATCGCCGTTCGGGGCTTTCTGATCTCCAGTGGCAGAAGCTAGCGGACCATCGCCTGCGACGCGATGCGGCTGACATTGCGGGGGGACCGAACTGCGAGCTGAGTCTTGTGCAAGGACGGCGAAAATTCGTGGAGTTCGGCGCGAGTCGTAGACCGGACCTGCCCCATGTCCGTTCTCCTCGCCCTGACGAGCATCCCAGCATGTGATCTTGCTAACGCTGTTGCCGACGACAAGCCTGGACGGCCATAGACGGGCGTGGGGGTCTCTGATGCCGGACACCCCTTCCGAGCAGGTGCTCATGTCGCCGATGGACGCCTATTGACATCTCCTGGCTCGCGCCACCGGAACGACGGGAACCCACGGGCCATTGACTTTGTCGCAAGGAATGACGCACTCTATTGAGACAAGCCTTGCGACAAAGGAGGCGCTATGACCCGTGGACCGTTTCCGGACGCCGGCCCGCCGGCGAGTGCGGCCGACCTGCGACTGGCGGGTGAGTGGCTGGTCCAGCACGACTTGGCCGATGCCCGCCCCACCCCGCTGCTGGCCAGCCGGCTGGCGGTCCGCAGACGCGCCCGCCTCGCCGCTCAGATCATCCTGACCGTGCTGATCCTCGCGAGCGCGCTCGCCGCCACTTCCGCCTTCGGCGGCTTCCAGCCGCATCGCCCGCTGCTGGCCCTGACCGCGCTGGTGGCCGGGCTGCTGCTGGCACAGTCGCTGCTCGACTGGTGGGTGCGACGCGTCGACCAGCGGGCGGGCGCGACGCTGTCCCGCAGGGCCGCCCATCTGATCCAGCCCGGCTGGCGGGCCGTGCTCGGCCGGCCGTACGCCGTCTTCGCGGCCGCCACGTTCACCGGTGCGATGGCGCTGGCCGGAAGCGCCCTGGCCGTTCCCGACCCCACCGTGCGGCAGCTGGCCATCGTCCTGCTGATCGGCGTGCTCGGCGTGACGGCCATCATCGCCATGCAACTGCGCCACCTGCTCAGGCGACCGGTCATGGCAGAGGACGAGGAGTCGCTGACCGCCGACGTCATCATGCGCGTCGAGGACGCCCGCGAGCTCACCATGCCGAGCGTGCAGTGGTCGCTGCCCATGGTGCTGCTGTTCGGCACCGCTCCCGGCTGGTGGAGCGCCGCTGCGGTCGCCTACCTGATTCTGGGCCTGGCCGCGTGCGTTGCGCTCCAGGCCAGGACGCCGTCGAGTGCGACGGTGGCCCGGCGGGCCATGAGCCCCCGATGATCGTCATCGACGCGGACTCGCCGGTGCCGCCGTTCGAGCAACTGCGGGCCCAGCTCGCCCGGCAGATCCAGGACCGCACCCTGGCCGTGGGCGCCCGGCTGCCGACCATCCGCCACCTCGCGGCCGACCTCGGCCTGGCCGTCAACACGGTCGGCCGGGCCTACCGGGAGCTGGAGGAGGCGGGGCTGATCGAGACGCGCGGGCGGGCAGGCTCGTTCGTGTCGGCCGCCGGCGAGGAGGGCCGGGAGCGGGCCCGCCGGGCCGCCGCCGACTACGCGGCCGTGATCGCCAGCGTCGGCATCGACACGGGTGAGGCGATCCGCATCGTACAGGCGGCTCTGACTTCCGGCACGGCAGCACCGGCCTCGTCCTGACAGCATCGAGCCGGGTGCCGTGGTCGAAGGAGATGTCGTTTGCCATGCCGGGCACAACCAACAGGTGAGGATCAGAATGGTCGCACCCGAAGACGTCGCGGAGCGACGACTCCGGGATGCCAGAACCACCCGTGCGCACCACCTCAGGGGCATCACCGGGCTTGAGCTTGCCGAGAGCGCGCTGATCAGCACACCCTTCCGGCCTTGGACTTCCTCGCCTGCACTCGCGCACCGGCCGGATCCGGATGAAGCGCGCCGTCCCCTGCGGGATGCCTAGCCGAGGGAGAGGGCCGTGACGAGGATCAGCAGGAGCAGGAGCGCCAGCCCGCCGCCCGCGATCACCAAAAGGGTGATCATGCAGCCCTGCCCGTTCCACGGTTGGGGAGCGGGGCCGAGGGCGCCTCGGGCGTAGGCCCACACGGGGGCGCGATATTCGACGTCGAACGCCATCCCGGGCTGGAGCCAGACCGTGAAGTCCGCGGGGCCGATCTGCGCGGGGAACAGATAGGGCAGGTGGACGTGGAGGTGATGCTGGCCGGGAGGAAGCGGGATCACATTGCGGCCCCACCGGCCCAGCATCGGCCGGCCGTTCAGGATGATCTTGGGGGTGATCATGGCGAGCATGAAACCCATCCAATGCCGCTTCACGTCGAGGACGAGATGCGCCTGACCTCCTGGAGGGCCTCCTGGAGGACCCCCTGGAGGCACTCCGAAAGGGGCGGGTGGAGGTGGCTGGTTCCACGGGTGGTGCGGGCCGGGCGGATGCATGGCGGCTATGCTAGTGCGCTCCGGCCCTTTCATGATCACCTGGAGCGCGGGCATGCGGGTCCTGGTGCTGTCCGGGCCTCCGGCGGCGGGCAAGAGCACGTTGGGGCGGCGGGTCGCGGGCACGCGCGCCCGATGCGCCTTCATCGACGTGGACGACGTGCGCCAGCTCGTGCTCGCCGGGGCGGTCGCTCCGTGGGACGGCGCCGAAGGGCGCAGGCAGCGGCGGCTCAGCGCGGTCAACGCGTGCAGCCTGGCCGGCAACTTCGTGGCCGCCGGGATGGACGTCGTCGTCGCCGACGTGCTGAACGAGGAGACGCTCGCGGTGTACCGGGCGTCCCTGCGGGATCTGCTGGTGATGCGGCTGCGGGTGGCGTACGCATGCGCGCGCGAGCGGGCCATGGGGCGGCCGGTCCACTTTACCTGGGACGGATTCGCGATGCTGTTCCGGGAGCAGGAGTCGGTGGCCGGAGCCGACCTGTGGCTGGACACCACCGAACTGACCGTAAACGAGACGGCCGGGAGGCTGCTGGCAATGTGGGCGCCGGTGGGATAACCGGTACGTGGGACGACGGAAGACGATCCTGGTGTGCGGCGAAGGAAGGGTGACCGTTGTTCGCGACCCGGGAGGCATGCTCATGAGTGAGATGGCGACTTGACCGCCGACGTGGGCGAGCAAGTGAGCGACGCCGAACTCGTCGCCCAGTACCGCAGGAACTCCGATCGGTTCACCGAGGTGCACGATCGGTACTTCCGCGACATCTACCTGTACGTGGCGGGCCGGCTGGATACGCAGGCCGCCGAGGACATAGCGGCCGAGACTTTTCTGCTGGCCTTCGACCAGCGTGACCGGTTCGACCCGGAACGCGGCGGGCTGCGGCTCTGGTTGTTCGGCATCGCCACCAATCTGGTCGCCAGGCACCGGCGCAAGGAGGCGCGCCATTACCGGGCGCTGTCCCGGATGGCGCTGGAGCCGGCGGCGGAAGGTCACGAGAACAGCGTGGTCACCTCGGTCTCCGCGCAGCGCATGCAGCCACGCCTGGCGCAGGCGCTGGCCACGCTGTCCAAAGGCGAGCGTGACGTCCTGATGCTCGTGGCGCTGGGCCAGCTCAGCTACGACGAGGTGGCCCAGGCACTCGGCATCTCCCCGGGCACGGTGGGTTCACGGCTCAGCCGGGCGCGTGCGAAGTTCCACGCCATCATCGACAAGGAGTCCGTACATGGATGACGACCTGAGGCCGATCGCCACCTTGCTGGCCAAGCCTGAGCCGCCCCGCGAGGTGGAGCTGTGCAGCAGGAACCGGCTGCTGGCGAGGATGGGCGCGCGCCCGCGCCGGCGCTTCGGATGGCTCGTGCCGGGTTTCGGTATGGTCGCCGCGGCGGTGCTCGCGCTGGTGGTCGGGGTGACGATGGTCGGCACGACCTCCGCGCCGGGCTCGGGCAGGGAGGTCCTGCTGGTGGCGGCCACGAGTGCGGAACGGTCACCCGAGGATCCAGGGAGGTACTGGTACACCAGGGCCGAAGCGGACCACAGCGAGCTGGTCATGGAGAACTGGGTCAGCCGCGATGGCCGGCGCTGGTCCAGGGGCACGCCCGCCAATCCCGACAAGGTGGGGCCCGGCCACCCGAGACCGTTCGTCATGGGGGATGTGGAGCTGACGTGGGACGAGCTCCAAGCGTTGCCGGCCGATCCCGAGAGGTTGACGGCCTGGATCCGCGATACCCACGAACCTGAGGACCACCCGGCGGCGGTCGAGGAGCTTGAGGATCTCGGCGTGACGGCGGCCGATGAAGAGCGCTCCGACGTCGTCCACGGGCTCGCTGCGCTGATCACTTCGATGCCGGCGCCTTCGGACGTCCGCGCGGCGGCGTTCCGGGCGCTCGCCGACCTGCCGGGCGTCGAGAGCCGGGGCGCGGTCGAGGGAGGCGAGGCTCTCTCGATCCCGACGTCGTGGGGTTCAGAGATCAAGCTGGTCGTTGACCCTGAGACCTCGCGGGTGAGCCGCGCGAACGTCGTCGTGGGCAACGACGGAAGCGTCCTGGGCGGCCGTACCGGCTACCGGCTGACCTCGGAGTGGACGAATCAACTGTCCCGGTGAACGCCGCTGTGCCCATGACGGAGCCACCAGGCAGGCGTGCGCGCCGAGGACTGGACGGCCGGAGCGACGCACATCCAAGGAAAGGTCAATGGTGAAATTACGAGAATCGTTCGCCGCCGTTCTCATGGCGGCAACGGTCGTCGCCACACCGGCGGTATCGGCAGCGCAGGCCCCGCCGGCGGCGGGGGAGGAGGTGACACTGATCACCGGTGACCGTGTCGTGCTCACCGGATCAGGGCATCGGGTGGAGCCGGGTGCGGGGCGGAAGGTGGCGTTCAGGAGCCAGGTGCGTGAGGGCCATCTCCACGTGGTTCCTTCTGACGCGGAGCCGCTGCTCGCACAAGGGGTGCTCGACCGGAGGCTGTTCGACGTCACGCAACTGGTTGAGTGGGGGTACGGCGACGCCGCCAGGGCCGATATCCCCGTGATCTCGCAGGGCACGAGCGGGCAGGCGTTCGCGCCGCAGAACTCCCGGCAGGTCAAGCGGCTGTCGAGCATCGGGATGAGCACGGCGCGCGTGCCCAAGGCGGACGCCTTGAACACCTGGAAGGACCTGACCGGCGGCGCTCGCACGCTGGCGGTGAGCGGCACGAAACTGTGGCTGGACGGCCGTCGGTCCTTCTTCCTGGACGAGAGCGTCAAGCAGATCGGCGCGCCGCAGGCGTGGCAGCAGGGGTTCACCGGTAAGGGCGTCACGGTCGCGGTCCTCGACTCCGGCTACGACCCCGATCACCGGGACCTCAAGGACGCGGTGGCCTACGAGCACAACTTCAGCGACTCTCCCGATATGCGTGACACCCTCGGTCATGGCACACATGTCGCCTCGACGGTGGCGGGCCGGGGCGAGAAGTACCGCGGCGTGGCGCCGGGGGCCAAGCTGGCCATCGGCAAGGTTGGCGCATCGTCTCCTACCGACTCGGCCATTCTTGCCGGCATGGAGTGGGCGGCCGTCGAGGTCAAGGCCAAGGTCGTCAACATGAGCTTCGGCACTCTGGACGGCCCCGGCCTCGACCCGGTGGAGCAGGCGGTCAACACGCTGTCGGAGCAGACCGGCGCGCTGTTCGTGGCGGCCGCAGGGAACAACGGCCGTCCCGGTTCGGTGGCCAGCCCCGGCAGCGCCGACGCGGCGCTGACCGTGGGAGCGGTGGACAAGCAGGGCCGGACGGCCGACTTCTCCAGTCGCGGGCCACGCACAGGTGACCACGCGATCAAGCCCGATGTGGTGGCGCCGGGGGTGGACATCATGGCCCCCGCGGCGGCGGGCACCGCCGACGGCCCCTACCGGTCGATGAGCGGCACCTCGATGGCCGCCCCGCACGTGGTGGGCGCCGCCGCGATCATGGCGCAGCGCCATCCGGAGTGGACGGGCGCGCGGTTGAAGGCGGCGCTGATCGGCAGCGCCGCGCCCAAGGGGGACGCGACCCTCTACGAGCAGGGCGCGGGGCTGGTCGACCTGACGCGAGGGCTGAATCAGCAGGTGGTGGCCGAGCCGGCCAACCTGTGGGCCGCCTTCCCCTGGGACGGTGCCGACGAGCGGGTGGCGACCAGGACGATCACCTATGCGAACGAGGGCGACACCCCGGTCACCCTCGACCTGTCGGCGCAGGGTGACGTGCTGAAGCTCAAGGACGCCCGGGTCACGGTTCCTGCCAAGGGCAAGGCGGAGGTCACGCTCACCATCGACGCCCGCGACCAGCAAACCGGCGACCACCCGGGGACGATCAACGCCACGTCGGGGGAGACGGTGGTCCGCACGCCGGCCGGCGCGTACGTCGAGCCGGAGTCGTACAACCTCACCATCACCACGATCGGCAGGGAGGGGCGGAAGGCGGACCCCTTCTTCGCGCAGATCTACGACGCGAAGACAGGGGCCTTTCACTTGCCCGCATTCGAGGACGGCGTGGCGACGATCCGGCTGCCCAAGGGCGACTGGCACCTCTACACCGACCAGTGGGAGAAGAGCACCTCCACCATCGCCGTCACGCCCGCGCACATCGACGGCGAGGACCGGAGCCTGACGGTGGACGCGCGCCAGGGCAAGGCCGTGGAGGTCACCGTCGACGATCCGGATGCCGAACGGCAGGACGGCGTCGAGCAATCCTTGGCTCATGGCGGGTGGAACGCCGGCGGGATCTACCACGGCCTCGAAGGGGGCTTTTTCGTCGTCCCCAGCCGCGTGTCCGGCCTGACTTACACGTTCAAGACCCTGTGGACCAGCAAGGATGTGTCGCCAAGCCCATACGTCTACCACCTCGCCTACCGACGCTCCGGCGGCCTGCCCGAGGATCCGGCCTACCACGCCAAGCGCGATGAGCTGGCGAAGGTCACCACGACCTACCGGGCCTCCGGAGTAGCCGCCACGGGAACGCCGCTTGCGGGGATAGGAACGTCCAAGCTGCCTGGCACGGGAATGAGCGCGCTGGTCGGTGAGATCGATCTGCCCGCCACGCTCGTGCAGTACCGGACTCCCGGTCTGGCGTACGAGAGCGGGCTCAGCACCGGCACCGCCACCATGGTCGACGGTGGACGGGTCGCCAGGCGCGGTGAAACCGGCGAGGTGTGGAACGCCGCGGTCACCGGGCCGTCGTTCCTGGTGCCGGGCGGCAGCCGTACCGGAGATCGGCTGATCTTCTCGGGGGCGGGACTGTTCGCGGACGGCGGCGAGGGCCGGTCGGGCTTCGACACGGCCGCCACCGGCACCGCGACCCTGGCCAGGGACGGGCGCGAGGTGGCGAGGGCCGACCTGACCTCCTGCAGCACGTATCAGCCGGAGACATGTCAGCTGCGGGCCGCGCTTCCCGCGGAGGCGGGCGCGTACACGCTGGCCGCCTCCATGCGCAGGCAGGTCGAGCATTCGGCACTGTCCACAGGCGTGGAGTCGGTGTGGACGTTCCGGTCGGAGAGCACGTCCGAGGAGCGGGCGCTGCCTCTGATGGCCGTCCGGTACAGCCCCGAGGGGCTGGACGCGTACAACCGCGCCAAGAAGGGCAGCCTGACGCGGGTGCCTTTGTGGATCGGGCGCAATTCCGGATCCGGGGAGGCGAAGGTCGGAAAGGTCGCGGTGGAGATGTCCGCCGACGACGGTGCGACCTGGCGCCGGGTCCCGGTCACCCGTGACGGCTCCAGGTGGGCCGCGAAGGTACGCAACCCCGACGCGGCCGGGTTCGTCTCCCTGCGGGCGGTGGTGACGAGTGCGGATGGCGCCGGGCTGACCCAGACGATCACCCGCGCCTACGCCGTCGGCTGACCGGCGTCACAGCGGCCCGGACGTGCAGACCGCTCCGTTCAGCTTGAAGACGGAGGGCAGCACGTTCGGGCCGGTGTAGTCGCCGACGAAGCCGATCGAGGTCGACGCGCCGGTGGCGAGCGTGCCGTTGCCGGGTTCGTTGACGACCTTGACGTCCCGCCCGTCCTCCGTCCAGACCCCGCCCCAGCCGCTGCCGAGGCTCTGCCACGACCTGGGCCAGGAGAAGGTCAGCGTCCAGCCGTTCACGGGGGCGCCGTCGTTGGTGATGTCGATGGCGCCGACGTAGCCGCTGGCCCAGTCGGACTGGATGCTCAGCCGCGCCGTGCAGGAGCTGGTGGCGGGTGTCGTGGTCGTGAACGTCAGCGGCGGGGACGACCAGGACAGGCCGCCCCCGCTGTCACGGGCGATCACGTTGACCGTGTGGCGGGTGCCCGGTTCGAGGTTGTCCACGGTGAACGACGTGCCGGCGGTCTCGCCGAGTTGTTCGCTGACGGCGCCGTTCCGGCGGTGCAGCTCGTACTTGGCGATCGGGCGCGAGCCGGCCGTGGCGCGCGGCCAGGTGATCGTGGCGGTGGTGGCGGTCACGTTCGTGGCGGTGGGCTGCCCGGGCGCGCCGGGGCGGCCGGTATCGGGTGTCTCCGGGTGCAGGACGAGCGTGGTCAGCGAGAGCGGCGGGAGGGTCTGGGCGGTGGCGCTGCCCGTGGCCGTGGTGGTGATGGACGTGGCGCCGTTGGTGTGGGTCAGTACGGTGGGCGGCCCGGCGGCGGGCGTGTAGCCCTCGTAGTCGATGGTCACGGGGTGGGACGTGCCGGACGAGGTGTTGATCAGCAGGACGGCGAGGTCGCCGCCGGGACGGCGGACGGCGTGCGCGGAGACGGCGGGCTGGTCGGTCGCGGCGGTGACGAACTGGTCACCGGGCCGGGCGAACTCGCTCATCATCCGCAGCGCGTGGTAGGGCGCGAAGGGGGTGTTCAGCGGCGGCTCGCAGACGCTGCCGTCAGCAGTGCACGCCGCGCTCGACAGCAGGCCGAAGTCGCCGTAGTCGGTGTGCCCCTCGACCTCGGTGACGGCGCCGATGCCGTTGTGGACGTTCCACCAGTCGACCGTGAACACCCCGTTCGCCAGCAGCGTCGCGTAGGAGTCGGCGGCGGCCAGCGCGCCGGGCTGGGTGTTCGTGCCGTTGCTGCTCGAGCCGGTGTTGAACTCGGTCATGGCGATGCCGATCCGGCCCGCGTCCGGCCCTGCGTGCCGGGCGATCTGCTCGCGGGTGAGCTGGATCATGTCGGGTACGTGGCCCACCCGGTCGAGGGCGCCGGGATACCAGTGCAGGACCACGAAGTCGATCTTGGGCCCGGCGGTCGACAGGACGACCTCGTTCCAGCTGCCGGCGTCGCCCTCGGCCACGATCGCGTCGGGCCAGTTGGCGGGCGTGGTCAGCACCGCGCCGACCTTGATGTCCGGGTCGACGGCCTTCATCGCGTCGGAGTAGGCGACGACGTGGCGGGCGTACTCGGCCGGGCTCTTGTCGGGGTGGTCGTCGGCCTCCCACGCGGCGCCGTAGTGGCCGTTGCCGTAGTTCTCGTTGCCGATCTCCCAGTACGTGATGCCGTAGCCCTTGGTGACGTTGGCGTGCCGTACCCAGGCTGCGGCCTCCTCCGCCGTTCCTGTGCCGTAGTTGGCGGTCACCATCGCCTGGGCGCCGGTGCGCCGTACACCGCGCATGAAGGTGTCGAAGTCGGTGCCGGGCGCGACGTAGCCGCCTGGGGCGGTGTGGTCGGCCCAGTGGTAGATGTCGGAGTAGGAGCCGCCGGGGTAGCGCAGCAGTTTCACGCCCGCGCCCTTGAGCCGGTCGGCGGTCTCGTCGGAGCCCAGGTGGGTGTCCCAGATGGCATGGTTGGCGCCGATGCCCGTGTCGGGGACGGTGGCGAGGGCGGCCCGCGTGTTGACGGTCACCTCCACCGGGACGTCGGCGTACGCCGTGGGAGTGTTGAGCGCGGTCAGCGTCAGCAGCAGCGCGGACGCGGCCCGCAGCAGGGTTGTCGGCATCGGTGCACCTCGCCCGTGGACAGTGGTCATCACTCGACGCCTCCTCCTGACCAGGAGGCAGCATGATCATGAGCGGCGGGCGGCGGGCTCGTCAACCGGCGATGAAACTTTCACCGCGCGCTGCACCATATGTGCGTATATGTGCCCTTTGGTGTGCATGTCATCATGGGGGACATGCTGGAGGTTGCCGGGCTGGGCGAGGTGGAGGAGCGGGCGTACCGGTTACTCGTACGGGCCGGCGAGGCGGATCTGACCGGACTGGCCGAGGAACTGGACCTCACGCGGGAGGCGGCGGCCGCCGCGCTGGCGTCCATGGCGGGCATGGGGCTCGTCCGCGAGGTCGCGGGCAGCGCAGGGCGCAGGTTCGCGCCGGTCGCGCCCGAGGTCGCGCTCGGGCCGCGGCTGGTGCGGCAGCAGGAGACGATCGACTGGGCACGGCAGGCGGTCGACCAGCTCGCCGAGGAATACCGCGCGAGCCTGCGCCGCAGCGACGCCGACCGGCTGATCGAGGTGCTGCCGAGCCGGGCCGCGCTGCGCGAGCAGGTACGCCACCTTCAGGACAGCGCCCGCGAGGAGGTCATGTATTTCTGCCGGGCCGGCCACGTCGTGATGCCGTCCACGGACAACACCGAGGAGCTCGAGGCGCTCGGACGCGGCGTGGCCTACCGGGTCATCTACGAACGGGCCCTGCTGGAGGAGGCAGGGATGGTGGCCAACGTGGCGTTCGGCATCAAGCTGGGCGAGCAGGCGCGGGCCGTGCGGTTCCTGCCCGTGCGGATGATGATCGCCGACCGGTCCACCGCGCTGCTGCCGCTGGTGCAGTACGCCGGCCGGACGACCGAGCCGACCGCCGCGCTGGTGCATGGGAGCAGCCTGCTGGAGGCGCTGATCGCGTTGTTCGAGGCCCAGTGGGAGCGGGCCACGCCGATCAGGTTCCTGGAGGACGGGCAGGTCACCGACACCGCCCCTGGCTGCCCGCTGGACGCCGACGAGCTCTACCTGCTCTCGCTGCTGGTCGCCGGGGTGCCGGAGAAGTCGATCGCCAGCCAGCTCGGGCTCAGCCTGCGTACGGTACAGCGCCGCGTCTACCACCTGATGCGGCTCGCGGGCGCGCAGACCAGGATGCAACTTGCCTGGCATGCGGCCCGCGAGCGCTGGTTGTAGCTACTTCACCCCGTACGCCCGGGTGATGGTCTGCTCGAACCGCTCGCCCGAAGAGCCGGTCGCGACGACCCGCAGCGACACCCCGGTGTCGGACCCGCGATGCGAGACCAGCGCCTTGTACCGGCCCTGCCCCAGGGGGAGGAGCGGCAGCCTGCGCCAGGTCCTGCCGTCGTCGTACGACATCTCCGCGGTCAGCTTCCTCGCGTCCCGCGCGGTGAAGCCCAGCGCGACCGGCAGCGTACGGCGCACCTTCCCTTCCAGGTCGGCGGGCACGTCGTAGTCCACGCCGAGCAGCGGCAGCCGCTGCTCGCCCGCCGGCCGGGCGGACCTGAACGTCCAGGAGCTCTCGGTGGCCGTGGCGTACCGCCACTCCTCCGAGGTCCGGGTCGTGGACAGCTCCAGGCGGTACTCGGCGTCACCTTCCACGGCGGCGATGTCGCCCCGCAGGTTGTTCCGCTCCTCCACCAGCTCGCCGTCGCGGTAGACCCGGGCCGCGGTGGTGTCCTTGTCGCCGCTCCCGCCCGCGTAGCCGTAGTGGCCGTCGGCGTCCACGAACTCGGGCACGTGCACCGACAGGGCGTCACCCGTGCGCGTGGCGGACAGCGCGGCCGGGCGTACGACGGGGGCGAACCACCGCTCCCTGGCGATCTCGCCCGCCCGGTACGTCCTGGGCTGGTCGGTCAGGCCGCCGCGCAGCCGGTTCATCGACTCCCACGTGTGCATGTGCTGGACCACGTGTTGCCACTGGGTGTCGCCCGAGCTGATGTACTCGGCCCTGCGCAGCGGGGTGCGCACCACGCGCTGCGTCTCCATCTGCAGGTCCAGGTCGTACGTCTGCCACGGCCGCCAACCGAACCGCTGGTCCTTGCCGTACGAGCCGCCGCCGGACTCCTGGTAGCCGGCGTCGACCCTGGCGGTGTTGCGCCAGGTGACCTCGTGGACGATCCGCTCGGGCACCCGGCCGGAGGAGACCTGCATGACCTCGTAAAGGTAGGGCGTCGCGAACTGGCCCGTCACGTCGAGCCTGGCGCCGCCGGCCCTGGTCTTCTCCAGCAACACCTGGCCGCGGTCGTGTGTGATCATGAGCGTGGGCAGCGGGTCACGGTCGCCGACCGGCGACCACGGCTGCCACATGGCCCGGCCGTCCGGCCCGACCACGACCACCGCCGCCGCGCCGGCCGCGGCGATGTCCTTCAGCTTGCTCACCCAGTCGCCGAACGACGCGCTGGTGATGACGACCGCCTTGCCCTTGACGTCGAGCCCGCTCACGTCGCCCGTGCCGCCGTCGACCAGCCGCCAGCGCTTCCTGCCGTCGATCTCCGGCGACCGGATCGTCGGGCGGACCACCAGCGGGTCGCGGCCCAGCCGGGCGCTCACCCGGGGCGCGGCCAGCTGCCAGCGCGAGGAGAACTCGAAGGTGCCGTTGCGCACCGGCGCGGTGGGGGTGACCGCGAGCCCGTCGACCGAGGGGAAGTTCATCGAGCTCAGGCTGATCCTGCGGGAGCCGTACGTGCGGTGGGTGAAGTAGGTGGAGATGCCCTCCTGCATCACTTCCTGCGAGGTCCTGATCTCGACGGGCACGGCGGTCCTCGCGTCGAGCACGACCTCCATGTCCGACGTGACCGGCAGTTCGGGGTTGAGGATGAGGGAGTCGACGGGCAGCTCGTCGCTCGTCTCACCCATGATCGCCTGCATGTGGTAGGTGCCCTCGGGCACCTCGACAGTCCAGCCCTCGTGCTCGCGCAGGATGTAGCCGTAGGCGTCGTCCCTGGCGGCGGCGCCGTACATGGTGATCAGCGGCACGCGGGCGGGGCTGCCGTCCCGCTCGACGCCGGTGAAGTGCACCTTGTGCATCTTGCCGCGACGGGTCAGCGCGAGCGTGGTGTGCGCGGCCACCGAGCCGTCCGCCGTGGTGGCGGTGACGTAGCCGACGTGCCTGCCGTGCACCAGCTTGGTCAGGTCCACGGTGGTCTCGACGGTCGCGCTCGCCCCGGCGTCCACGGTGACGCTCGTCGCCGACAGGTTCACGGCCCCGTCGCCGGGGGCGTCGCCGTCCAGGTTGCTCAGGGTGGCGGCGACCGTCAGCGAGACGGGCTCCTGGCCGGTGTTGGTGTAGGTGATGGTGCCGCCGGGGGTGTCAGTGCCGCCGTCCTCGTGCACGCCCATGCTGAGCGACGCGGTGGCCGAGACCGCCTGCCGCACGGCGCGGGCCACGTCGAGGCGGCCGCCGCCCTGCTCGTACGGCGTCTGTCCCTCGACGGTCTTCGCCGTGGACACCAGGGCGTCCTTCAGCTGCCCGGCCTTCCACTCGGGGTGGCGCTGGGCCAGCACCGCCGCCGCGCCCGCCACGTGCGGCGTGGCCATCGACGTGCCCGACAGCTTCGTGTACCGGTCGTCGACCGGCGTGCCCAGCCCGGTGCCCGCCGCCCGCGCGGCGACGATGTCCACGCCCGGGGCGGTGATGTCCGGCTTGATCGCCTCGTCCAGGCGCGGGCCGCGGCTGGAGAACGGCGCCAGCGCGTCGTTCCTGTCGACCGCGCCGACGGTCAGCGCCGAGGTGGCGGCTCCCGGCGAGCCCACCGAGTAGTCGTCGCCGTCGTTGCCCGCGGCGATGACGAACAGGCTGCCGGTCTCCTCCGTCAGCACGTCCACCGCCTTGCTGAGCGGGTCGGTGCCGTCGGTGGGGCCGCCGCCGAGGCTCATGTTGACGATGTCGGCACCGCTCTCCCGAGCGGCCCACTCCATGCCCGCGAGCACCTGCGACTCGGTGCCGCTGCCGCTGGCGTCCAGCACCTTGCCGATGACCAGTTCCGCGCCGGGCGCGACGCCCTTGCGCAGCCCGCCGGACGCCTCGCCGGTGCCCGCCACCGTGGCGGCGACGTGGGTGCCGTGGCCGTGCTCGTCCTTGGCCGAGGGGTCGTCGGTGAAGTTGCGGGTCTGGGTGACCTTGGCCGCGACGTCGGGGTGGGCCTCGTCGATCCCGGTGTCCAGGACGGCGACCTTCACCCCCTTGCCGTCGTACCCGTCCTGCCAGGCCTGCGGCGCTCCCACCTGCGGGACGCTGTGCTCCAGCGACGCGGTGACCTTCCCGTCGAGCCAGATCTTGGCCAGCCCGTCGCGCAGCCGCGGCTCGCCTCCGCGAGCTCCGGCGCGCTCGGCTTCCCAGAGCACGGGCAGCGCGTCCTTGTCCGCCCGCATGGCGCGCGCGTTGACGCTCTTCAGCGTGACGGCCTGCCGGTTCTCCTTGTACGCCAGGATCAGCGGCAGGACGTCGCTGCTCTCGTCGTCGTACCCCTGCTCGATCAGGTCGCTGACCGAGAACAGCCGCTCGTCCATGAGCCCCTGCGAGAGGTAGGGGACCATGTCGGCGGGGGTGACCACCAGGTCGCCGTTCTCCTCCTTGGTGAAGAACCTGACGTCCTCGCGGCCCTTGCCGGGCTGCACGGTCGCCGCGTGCTTGCCGCCCGCGAACTCCTGGACCGTCACCACGTCGCCGGTGATCAGCGTCACCCGGCGCGGGTCTGAGCCGGCCGCCGGCTCGGGGGCTGCCGCGTGCGCGGGCACCGGTACGGCAATCATCGCCAGGCCCGCGCCGACGGCGGCGAGGCGGGTGATCCATCGCATGAACGAACCGATCTGTCGGTGGGGGTGACCTAGGCTTCACTCGTTCAAGAGAATGGAGCATCGCGCCTGCTCGTAGCGGATTTTCTGCCTGGGCAAACAACGACATGTCGCGAAAACGACAGCCGAAGTGGTCAGGCGCACTCGATGTTGCGCGGCGGGAGCTTGCGCGTGGTGACGTACGCGCTGACGTGGTCGATGACGCACGCGTTCGCCATCGCGGCGAAGAGGTTGTGCCCCGGGCCGTCAAACTTGATCATCCGGCTGCCCTTGACCTGCTCGACGACCCGTGACGTCGGCGCATAGTCCAGCCACGTCCCGGCCCCCAGCATGGGCGGCAGCTTCCCCGGCAGCGGCGACGGCGGGTTGGCGACCTGCGCGGGCCAGCCCGCGCAGGTGAGCGGGGCGTGCCAGGCCAGCGGGAACGCGGCCCCCATGCTGGGCGCGACCTTCCGCAGGCGCTTGACCGTGCGCGCCAGCTTCCGCTGACTATCCGGCCTGGGGAAGTCGAGGCACTCCTTCACGCCGCCACCCATGAGAGCGGGGTACGGGTCCGGCCCGCGCGGCGCGAACCCCGAGGCGTCGCCGCCCTCCGCCGCCTTGATGGCCGCCAGCAGGGCATCCCACTCGGCGGGGCCGCGCTTCCCCTTCTGGACG
Source organism: Nonomuraea deserti (assembly GCF_004348685.1). Taxonomy (GTDB): domain Bacteria; phylum Actinomycetota; class Actinomycetes; order Streptosporangiales; family Streptosporangiaceae; genus Nonomuraea; species Nonomuraea deserti. The sequence goes on from NZ_SMKO01000020.1 coordinate 23,055, forward strand.
GCGAGGAAGCGCAACTGCGTGCCGTCGTAGCGGGCCTTCACCTTCGGCGCGGGGATAGGCTCCTTGCCGGCCCTGGCCACCAGCTCACGCCAGCGCCGCTCCGTGCCCTTGGGCGCCCAGGCGAAGAACCGGTCCATCAGCCGCTCGTGGTCGCGGGCGATGGCGGTCAGCTCGCGCTCCCAGTTCCGGGTGCTGTGGTTGCCGGTGCCGTCGACGTACATCGTCCGCACCCGGTCGGGGAACTGCCGGGCGTACGCCTGGGCGATGGTGCCCCCGTACGAGGTGCCGATGAAGTTCATCCTGTCCTCGCCGAGCGCGCGCCGGACGGCCTCGGCGTCGCGGGCGTCGCTCGCGGAGTCCATGTGGTCGAAGAGCTCGGGATCCGTGCTCCGGCACCGGTCGCCTCTGGCCTTGTTCGCGGCGGCGAGCCGGTCCAGCCCGGCCTGGTCGTCGGGGAATGCGGGGGTGCGCAGCGGGCCCCAGTCGCACTGGAGCACCGGTTCGCTGAGTCCGGGGTAGCCGCGCGGGTCCCAGGTCACGACGTCCATCGACTGCCGGATCTTCGTGAAGATCTTCGCCCAGGACCGCATGATGGCGATCTGGTCACCCTGAGGGCCGCCGAAGTTGATCATCACGGTGCCCTTCTTCTCGCCGGTCGCAGGCAGCCGGGCCACCTTCAGGGTGAGCTTCCTGTCGCTGCCGGGGGCGATCGCGACGGGCAGGTCCGCGCATTCGAGCTCGGACTTGGTGTCTCCGGGGCAGGCGGTCCACTGGAGGTCCTGCGCGGCCGGGGCGGGTGTGGTGAGCACGGTGAGTGCCAGGAGAGTTCGGATCACGTCGGCACGCTACGAGCCGGCGGGCCCGCCCGTCTGCCGCCGGAAGTCGCCGGAGATTGTTCTCCAAAGTTGACGGATGCCGTGAGTAGGGTGAGGCGTATGGCCTGGGTTGTGGCGGTAGCGGCCGCCGATACGGCGCTGTTGTGGCTGGTCGGGACGGAAGGCTGGGCCCTGGCCGCGTTCGCCGCGGTGACGGGCCTGGCCATGGCGGTGTCCCCGCGCAGGCCGCTCGCCGCGTTCCTGGTCGCCCTGAGCCTGGCGGTGCTCACCGGTGGCTCGTACGCGTTGCTCGTCTGCACCGGCTACCAAGCCGGGCACCGCATCTCCGCACGGTGGCACGCGATCGTGGCGCTCGCCGCGACCGTCGCCCACCTGGGCTTGCTGCTGATGATCGCGCAGCGCACCGCGTTCGCGCCCGAGCCGTTCGTGGTGCTGGCCCGCGCCGGGGTGCTGACCGCGCTGCCGGTGCTGGCCGGTCGCTACCTCGCCCAGCAGCGCGAGCACCAGCGCAGGGAACGGGAGCTCACCGCCGAGCGCGAACGGCTGCGCGAGCGGCTGCGCATCGCCCGCGACATGCACGACTCGCTCGGCCACCTCCTCGGCCTGGTCTCCGTGCAGGCGGCCGCGCTGGAGGTCGCCGCGCTGCCCGCCGAGCAGCGCGGCGCCGTACGCAGCCTGGCGAGCACGGCCCGTACGGCCATGACGGAGCTGCACGAGGTGGTCGGCGCGCTACGCCACGCGGACCGGCCGGGCGTGGAGGGCATCGACGACCTCGTGGCCAGGGCCGCGGCGGCGGGCCTCACGGTGACGGTCGAGCGGTCCGGCCCGGCCGCGCCGCTCGCGGAGGCGGACGCCGGCCACGCCGCCCACCGGGTCGTCCAGGAAGGGCTGACCAACGCGGCCAAACACGCGCCCGGCGCGCCGATCCGCGTGTCGCTCGACTGGCAGCCCGACGCCCTCCTGGTCAGCGTGGCCAACCCGGCCGTCACCCGCACCGGGCCGGCGACGTCGGGCGGCGCAGGGCTGGCCGGGCTGTCCGAGCGGGTGCGCGCGGCGGGCGGGCTGCTGCGGGTGCACGCGGAGCCGTACGAGTTCCGGGTGGTCGCGATGTTGCCGCTGGCGCGGGACGCGGTGGGGGCGCCGGCGTGATCAGGGTGCTGATCGCCGACGACGAGCCGCTCATCACGGCCGGCATCCGCGCCGTTCTGGAGTCGGCGGGCGACATCGAGGTGGTGGCGTGCGCGGGCGACGGGCGGGCGGCGGTGCTCGCCGCCCGCCGCCTGCACGTGGACGTGGCGCTGCTCGACATCGCGATGCCGGTGCTCGACGGGCTGGCCGCGGCTGCGGAATTGGGGGAGACGCGGGTGGTGATGCTGACCGCGTTCGGTGACGAGGAGAACGTACGGCTGGCCCTCCAGCGGAACGTTTCCGGATTTATCCTCAAAAGTTGTGATCCGGCGGAATTGATGAGGGCTGTTCGTGCCGCGCACGCGGGACATGCGTACCTGTCGCCCGAGGTGACGCGGCACGTGCTGGGCATGGTCTCGTCCGACGCGGGCGAGCGCGGTCGCGACGCCGAGCGGCGGCTGGGCGCGCTCACCCCGCGCGAGCTGGACGTGCTCCGGCAGGTGGCGGAAGGGCTGTCCAACGCCGAGGTCGGCAGGCGCGTCCACATGAGCGAGGCGACGGTCAAGACCTACGTGAGCCGCATCCTGACCAAGCTCGGCTGCGCGAACCGCGTCCAGGCGGCCCTGCTGCTCCGTGACGCCGCCTCCTGATGTTTCCTCCCAGAATGGCCCTTTCAGCAATTTCGAGCAGCCTTTCCGGTTCGCTTTCTTTTCGGCAAGGAAAGCGCGGAAAAAGGATCGCCACGGGTCCATCGTGCCTCGGGCCGAACCTATTCCTCGCGTTGTAGCGAATCTGGCAGAGTTCATCCATGGCCTTCGATCACAATGATCACTATCACGGGATGCTCCTGCGCCTGGTCCCCCGTGAGAGCCGCACCGCGCTCGACGTCGGATGCGGCACAGGACGCTTCGCGCGGCGGCTCACGGAGCTGGGCATGGAGGTCGACGCCGTCGACCCGTCGGCACGCGTGATCGCATCCGCCGTCGCGGCGTCGCCGGGCCGTGGAGGGCCGCGTTTCCGCTGCGCCGACATCACGGAGACGGAGCTGCTCAAAGACCACTACGACTACATCTCGTGCCTGGCCAGCATCCACCACGTGCCGTTCGGCACCGTCGCCATGCTGCGCGACGCGCTCGCCCCCGGCGGCGTGCTGGCCATTCTGGGCTGCTACCGCGAGTCGACGCCCACCGACCTGGCCTGGAGCCTGGCCGCCGTCCCGGTGAACGCGGCGGTCAGTCTCGCCATGGCCGGCCGGGGCGAGCCGTCCCCCGCGCCGGTCCAGCAGCCCCGGATGACGCTGGCGGAGATCCGGCAGGAGGCGGGCGTCCTGCTGCCCGGCTTCCGCCTGCGGCGGCTGCTGTTCTGGAGATACCTGCTCGCCTACCGCAAACCCTGACGCGGCAGGGCCAGGAGGACGAGCGCGTCGGCCAGGAGGAGGGTCTGCCGCTCGCAGCTCGCCTCGTCCGACGTCTCCGCGAACTCGAAGACCAGGCCGTCCATCCGGTGGATGAGGAACCGGGCCAGCTCGGGCACCGGCACGGCCGTGCGCAGGCCGTCCCGCTCCGCCGCGGCGGTCAGGGCGGAGTCGATGAGGTCACCGCCGAGCGGGGCGTTGATCTCGGCCCAGACGTCCCGGCCGGGGACGACCGCCTCCTTGTTGCGGATGGCCCACATGAGCAGCTCCATCAGCGCGAGATGCAGCCCGTGGTGGTCGCGGATCCACCGCCAGTACGTCGCCACGACCTCGCGCACGGTCACCTCGAACCCGGCCCCCCGGTCGAGCTCCTCGAAGGCGGCCAGCATCGTGGCGCGGCCGCGCCCGAGGATGAGCAGGTTGAGCTCGTCCTTGTTGCGGAAGCAGTAGTGCAGGGTGCCGAGCGGCACCCCCGCCTGCTCCGCGATGCGGCGGGTGGTCGCGCGGGCCAGGCCCTCGGTGGCGATCACGCGGACGGCGGCGTCGACGATGACGCGCCGCCGCTCGTCGGCGGACAGGTACGTCATCGCGGCGCCCCGCTGACCGCGGCGGGGAAGGTGGTCATGGCGCCCCGCTGACCGCGGCGGGGAAGGTGGTCATGGCGCCCCGCTGACCGCGGCGGGGAAGGTGGTCATGTCTCGCTGAACGCGGCCGCGGATCGTCATGGCGCCTCGATGAAGGCGCGCAGGAGCGCGAAGAACCGTTCGCCCTCCGTGTCGGCGATGAAGTGGCCCGACTCCTCGAAGATCTCCAGCCGTGCCCCTGCGGGCAGGGCGGTCATGATCTCCCGCGCCGAGGCGAGCGGTGTGATCGGGTCATGCGCGCCGGCCGCCACCAGCGCCGGGCAGCGGACGTCGCGGAGCTCGCCCCGCAGGTCGAACCGCTCCCGCGACATGAACCTCATCGTCAGCTCCGGGTTGGGGATCATCCGCATCATCGCCTGGATGTCCTCGGGGGAGGGGAAGGCCGGATCCGGGCTGTAGGAGGGCGCGCACAACCGCCCGAACCCCGCGAACGTCTCAGGCGTGCCTTCCGTGAGGAACGCCTTGGCCGCCAGCGCCGCCGCCTCGCCCGCCTCCGCGCGGAACCCCTCGACGACCTGGTCGACGTCCATGCGGGCCATCGTGCTCTGCAGGATCAGCTTCGCGGGGTGATCGGGGTGCCTGGCGGCGTAGTGCATGGCGACGATGCCGCCGAACGACCAGCCGAGCACGATCGGCTTGGTGATGCCGAGAGCGTCGCACAGGGCGGGGATGTCGTCGGCCCACTGGTCGAGGTGCCAGGTGGAAGGGTCGGAGTCCTGGCTGCGGCCGTTGCCGCGCTGGTCGACGTAGACGATCTGGACGAGGTCGGCCAGCCGCGCGTACGCCGGTTTGAAGATCGAGTGGTCGTGGCCCGGGCCGCCGTGCAGCAGGAGGAGCGTGGGCTTGTCTCGCATCGTGTCACCGTCGGGCACGAGGGCGGGGCCCTCGACGTCCACGAACAACGACGTGCCGTTCACCGTGACGCGCATGCAGGCTTCCTCTCCGTAAATGCTGGTCGCATGACCAAGTCATGTGACCAACATAGCCGGTTCGGGTTGGATATGTGGTCATGGACCTTCTTCTCGACCGGCTGCGTACGGCCGGATTCGACGCGGTGGCGGCGGAGGCCGCTCAGGGCGGGGTGGTGGCGCTGGCCGGGCTGGCGACCCTGCGCGACGGTTCCCGCGTGTTCGCCAAGACGCTGCGCGCCGACGTCCCCGACCTGTTCGAGGTCGAGGCGGAGGGGCTGCGCGTGCTGCGTGCCATGGGCGGCGTCACCACGCCCGAGGTGCTGGCGGTCACGCCCCGCCTGCTCGTGCTGGAGCCGTTACCGCCGCGCCGCGACGACGACGGACGCTTCTGGGAAGAGCTGGCCCGTGCCGTCGCCCACCTGCACACCACCACGCAGAGCGACCGGTTCGGCTGGCACCGGGACGGCTGGCTCGGGCGCCTGCGGCAGGACAACACCTGGGACACCGACGGGCACGCCTTCCTCGCGCGGCGCCGGATCCTGCGCTGGCTCCCGGAACCACGCGTGGAAGCGGCTTTCGACGCCGCAGAACGGCGCGCGCTCGAACGCCTCTGCGCCGCCCTGCCCGACTTGCTGCCGCCACGGCCGCCGGTGCTGACGCACGGCGACCTGTGGCGCGAGAACATCCTCTCCGGCCGGACCGGCGGCCCGGCGCTGATCGACCCGGCCGTCTCCTACAGCTGGGCGGAGGCCGACCTCAGCATGTTGTGGTGCTCGCCGCGCCCGCCCGCCTCCGACCGTTTCTTCGAGGTGTACGCGGACGCGGCGGGTCTCGACGGCGGCTGGCGGGACCGCCTGCCCCTGTTCCACCTGCGGGAGCTGCTGAGCAGCATCGCGCACGACGACCACGCCGCCGAGTGCGCCGAGGCCGTGCGCGAGATCGTCGCGCCGTTCGCCTAGCGGCGGCTCATCGCGCCGGCCGCTGGACCGTCGAGACCAGCAAGAGCAGCAGCGCGCTCTGCGCGAGCATGCCGGGCGCGAGCGGGGGCGCGTTGCCGACCGACTTGGTCAGCGCCGACCACCACTGGGCGAGCGGCGACAACGAGTCCCACGCGGGGTCCATCGCGCCCATGCCGTGGTTGACGGACACGTGGGTGAACACGCCGTACGCCGCCGCGAGCAGCACGATCAGGGCGAGCGCCCGGACCACGGTGAGCGTGCCGGGGGAGTCGCGGAGGGCGACCAGCACCAGCGCGACCGTCAGCAGCGCCAGCGTCGCCCACGGGATCAGCTGCGTCGGGCTGCCCCAGTGGCGTTCGAAGGCGAGCTCGGCCGCAGCGCCCGCGATGCCGATCGCGACCAGGGCCAGCAGGCCGAGCCTGAGCATCGAAGGGCCGGCGGGGGCACGCCGGCGGCGGGCCGACTGCACAGTGGTGTCTTCGGCGGGGGTGGAGGTCATGCGGGACACCGTCCGATGCGAAGGGTTCTTCGGTCGACTCCAAACTCTCCAGGCATCCTGGGAGAAAAATGGACGGTTTCTGAAGATCTGGTGAGAAAACGCCGCTGCACCAGCTGATCGGTACGGCGGCCCGCCGTACCGATCGCCGGCGGTCCTACATGTTGATCATGTGTCCGGCGAGGCCGTGCACGGCCTCCTTGACCGCCTCGCCGAGCGTCGGGTGCGCGTGCACGTTGCGCGCGACCTCGTGCACCGTCAGGTCCCACTGCTGGGCCAGGGTCAGCTCGGGCAGCAGCTCGGTGACGTCCGGCCCGATCAGGTGGGCGCCGACCAGCTCGCCGTGCGTGTTGTCACTGATGATCTTGACGAAGCCGGCGCTGTCGCCCAGCCCGTGCGCCTTGCCGTTGGCCGTGAACGGGAACTTCGCCACCTTCACGTCGTAGCCCAGGTCGCGCGCCTGCGCCTCGGTGTAGCCGAAGCTCGCGACCTGCGGCTGGCAGTAGGTCGCCCGCGGGATCATCACGTAGTCGAGCTCCATGGTCTCCGCGTCGCCGATCGTCTCGGCCGCGATGATGCCCATGGCCTCCGCGGCGTGCGCCAGCATGAGCTTGGCGGTGACGTCGCCGATGGCGAAGATGTGCGGCACGTTCGTCCGGCAGCGCCCGTCGACGGCGATCGCCCCCCGGTCGGTCAGCGCCACGCCCGTCTTCTCCAACCCGTAGCCGTCGACGCGCGGCTGGAAACCGATGGCCTGCAGGACCTTGTCGGCCTCCAGCACCTGCGTCTGGCCGCCCTTGGTGACGGTGACCTTGACGGAGGAGCCGGTGTCCTCGATGCCGTCGACGCGGGTGGAGGTCATCACCTCGATGCCGAGCCGCTTGTACCGCTTGGCCAGCTCGGCCGACACCTCCTCGTCCTCCAGCGGCACGACCCGGTCGAGGAACTCCACGATCGTCACCTTGACGCCGTAGTTGTGCAGCACGTACGCGAACTCCACCCCGATCGCGCCGGCGCCCGCGATGATGATGCTGCCCGGCAGGTCCTCGGTGAGGATCTGCTCTTCGTACGTCACCACGCGCTCCGACAGCTGCGTGCCCGGGATGAGCCTGGTGGTGGCCCCGGCCGCGATGATGCAGTGGGAGAACGTGATCGTCTCGCCGTTCACCTGGAGGGTGTTGGCGTCCAGGAACGTGCCCCGGCCGTCGTACTCCGTGATGCCGTTCTTCTTCATCAGGTAGTGGACGCCCTTGACCCGCCCGTCCGCCACCTTGCGGCTGCGCTGGAAGGCCGCGCCGAAGTCGAAGCTGACCTCGCCGCTGATGCCGAAGGTCTTGGCCTCGTGGTTGAAGATGTGGGCCAGCTCCGCGTTGCGCAGCAGCGCCTTGGAGGGGATGCAGCCCACGTTCAGGCAGACGCCACCCCAGTATTTCTCCTCGACGACCGCGGTCCGCAGTCCGAGCTGGGCGGCGCGGACGGCGGCCGTATATCCTCCTGGACCCGCGCCGAGAACGACGACGTCATAGTGAGTGCTCATGAGTCGGACCATACCGTCCGGCCGCCGTCACCCCACACGTCAGACCTCCACGTTGTACGGCAGGGCGAGCTCGTCAGCGGGAACCCCGCGGATGCCCCAGTTGACCTTGGGCATCTCGATGATGGTGATCTCAACGTCTTCGGGATCATAGCCGGATCTGGCGTAGATCTCCCGGATCAGCGCCCGCTTGGCATCGTCGCTGCGGCCGGTGAAGCAGACCACCTCGATGACGAGATAACGCTCCCCCCGCTGCGGGCAGACGAAGTCGTCGGCGTCCAGCAGCAGGAACCGGTGGAACCTCTTCTCCTCGGGCAGCCCCCAGGCGCTCACCAGACACGACTGGATGAGGTCCGACACCTCACGCTGCCGGCCCGCCCACACGTCCCTGCGCCCGTACACCTTCACCTGTGCCATGGGGGCCAATATAGAAGGTGTGATCCGCATACTCCTCGCCGACGACGAGGCCATGATCAGAGCGGGTGTCCGGGCGATCCTCGCGTCCGACCCGTCGCTCGAGGTGGTGGCCGAGGCCGCCGACGGCAGGCAGGCCGTCGACCTGGCCATCAGCCACCGGCCCGACGTGGCGCTGCTCGACATCCGCATGCCCAGGCTCGACGGGCTGGCGGCCGCGGCCGAGCTGCGCAGGGCCGCGCCGGGCGTGGCCGTGGTGATGCTCACCACGTTCGGGGAGGACGACTACATCGCCAAGGCGCTCGACGTGGGAGCAGGCGGGTTCCTGCTCAAGTCGGGAGACCCGCGGGAGCTGATCGCCGGGATCCACGCGGTCGCCGAGGGGGCGGCGTACCTGTCGCCCAAGGTCGCCCATCGGGTGATCACCCAGCTGTCGGGCGGCCGGATGGCCAGAGGCGCCGAGGCGCGTGACCGCGTCGAGAGCCTCACCGACCGCGAGCGGGAGGTGCTCGCCCTGCTCGGCGCCGGCCTGTCCAACGCCGAGATCGCCCGCAGGCTGCACATCGTGGAGGGCACGGTGAAGGCGTACGTCAGCGCCATCCTCACCCGGCTCGACGTGCGCAACCGGGTGCAGGCCGCGATCATCGCCTACGAGGCCGGGTTGGTAGCCTGACCCGTGATGTATCGCCTCGTGTTCACGCAGGTCTTGCGACGTTTCGACGCCGAGGCCGTGCACCACCTCACCGTGAGCGCCCTCGCGCTCCTCGCGCGGCTGCCGCTGCTCAAGCGGCTGCTGCACCGGGCCTTCGCGCCGCACGACCCGGCCCTGCGGGTGACGGCGTTCGGGGTGCACTTCCCCGGCCCGCTCGGGCTGGCCGCCGGGTTCGACAAGGACGCCGCGTGCGCCGAGGGCATCGCCGCGCTCGGCTTCGGGCACGTCGAGGTCGGCACCATCACCGCCCACGGCCAGCCGGGCAACCCCCGGCCGCGCCTGTTCAGGCTGGTGCGGGAGCGGGCGGTGATCAACCGGATGGGCTTCAACAACGCCGGCGCGGCGGCCGCGGCCCGCAGGTTGCGCCGCACGCGCGGCCTCCCGGTCGTGATCGGGGTGAACATCGGCAAGACCAAGGTGGTGCCCGAGTCCGAGGCGGTGGCCGACTACGTCACCGCCGCCAAGGAGCTCGCCCCCATGGCCGACTACCTGGTGGTCAACGTCAGCTCGCCCAACACCCCGGGCCTGCGCAACCTGCAGGCGGTCGCCCTGCTGCGGCCGTTGCTGACCGCGGTCAAGGAGGTCGCCGACAGCACGCCGCGCCGCACGCCGCTGCTGGTGAAGATCGCGCCCGACCTCGCCGACGACGACGTCGACGCGGTCGCCGACCTGGCGGTGGAGCTCGGCCTCGACGGGATCATCGCGACCAACACCACGATCAGGCACGGCGGCGAGACCGGCGGGCTTTCCGGGCGCCCGCTCAAGGCCCGCTCGCTGGAGGTGCTGCGACGGCTCAGGGCCAGGGTGGGCGACCGCCTCACGCTGGTGTCGGCAGGCGGCGTGGAGGACGCCGACGACGTCTGGGAGCGGCTGCTGGCCGGGGCGACGCTGGTGCAGGGTTACACCGGCTGGATCTACGGCGGCCCGCTGTGGGCCTCGCGCATCCACCGGCAGCTCTCCCGCCGGGTGCGCCGCCACGGCATGACGTCGATCGCCGACGCGATCGGCCGCACCGCCTGACACTAGGCTGTGACGGTGATTCCCGAGGTGCCCCTCCCAGACGGCGTCGTCCTGCGCCTGGCCGCCGAGCGCGACGCCGAGGCCCTGCTTCACGCCTACGTCCGCAACAGCGAGCATCTGCGCCGGTGGGAGCCCCGGCGGCCAGCCGACTTCTTCACCCTGCCCGGCCAGGCCCACCGGCTCAAAGACCTGCTCGCGCAGCAGCAGCAGGGCCGGGCGGTGCCGTGGCTGCTCCTCCACGGCGAGCGTGTCGTGGGCCGCATGACGCTCAGCAACATCGTCCGCGGCCCATGGCTCAGCGCCGACCTCGGCTACTGGATCGACGCCGGCCATGCGGGGCGCGGCCTGGCCACCCGGGCGGTGCTGGAGGTGTGCCGGATGGCCGACCAGGACGTCGGCCTGCACCGGATCGCGGCGGGCACCCTGCTCGACAACGTGGCCTCGCAGAGCGTGCTCCGCAAGGCCGGTTTCGAGCTCTACGGCACCGCGCCGCGCTATCTGGAGATCGACGGGCGCTGGCAGGACCACCGGCTCTTCCAGCGCATCCTCAACGACCGCCCGGCCCGCTGACCGGCCGCGCGGCGAGCGCGTCCCCGACGTGCCCGCCCGGCCCTCTGACCGGTCGCGCGGCGAGCGCGTCCCCGCGAGGCCCTCTCACCGGCGGTCCCGGGAGCGCCCGGCCGGCTCACAGGCTGGGCCTGGTCGACTCCGGGTCGTGCGTCATGGCCTCGATGCGGGCCATCCGCTCGGACATGGGAATCTCGCTCGGCCGGTGCGGGCGCCGCCGCTGCCACGGGTGCGGCCCCGCGAGCGGCCGGTATTCCACCCCGATGGCGTCGAGCCGGCCCAGGTGCCGCTCCAGGCGGTCCGCGAAGCCCCCGGCGGCCCCGCCCGACCAGGCCACTTCGGCGAGCGCGCAGGCCCGCGGCCACAGCTTGTAGTCGACCGTGCGGGCGTCGGGCACGCGCTCGCTCCAGAGCTGCGCCTGGGCGCCCACGACCCGGGCGCGCTCGTCGTCCGTCCAGTCCTCGGGCGCCGGGCGGAAGGCGGCGACATCCCCAAGGGTGATGGTGTCGCCGATGGCTCTCGGCTCGTCGGGGGAGCCGGACTCCGCGTAGTCGAAATACAGCGGGAACACCGGGGTCGCGACCACGTCGTGCCCCGCGGCGGCGGCACGGCGGCCCACGCCCATGCCGCGCCACGGCATGACGATCGTGTCCTGACGCAGCCCGCCTCCGACGAACGCCTCGTCCCACACCACGGTCCGCGCCCCCCGCTCGGCCAGCACGTCGGCCAGCCGCCGCAGGAACCACGCCTGCAACTCGACGGACGTGGACAGGTCCAGGGAGTCGCGGTAGGCGGCGATCTCCGCCGAACCGGTCCAGTGGTCGAGCACCACCTCGTCGCCGCCGATGTGCACGTAGGGGGTCTCGCCCAGCGCCCCGATCAGCTCGTCGAAGATCGCGGTGAGGAACTCGACGGTCGGCGGCAGCGGCGACAGGATCGCGGGGGAGATGCCGCACCGGTCGAGCACGTCGTAGCGCTCGCCGGTGGCGCCCAGCGACGGGTAGGCGGCCAGGATCGCCGAGGCGTGCCCCGGCACGTCGATCTCGGGCACGATCGTGACGCACCTGGCGCGGGCGTAGGCGCCGATCTCCGCCAGGTCGTCGAGCGTGTAGTAGCCGCCGTGCGGGACGTCGTCGTACGCGGACGGCTCGCCGTGGGCGTTGACCGCCGTGCGCGGCCGGTGCGAGGAGACCTCGTGCAGCAGCGGGTAGGCCCGGCTCTCCACCCGCCACCCCTGGTCGTCGACCAGGTGCAGGTGCAGCCGGTTGAGCTTGTGCACCGCCATCAGGTCGATCAGGCGGAGGAGCTCCCGCTTGGGGAAGAAGTGCCGGGCCACGTCGAGGTGCAGCCCGCGCCAGGCGAAGCGCGGCGCGTCCTCGATCCGCACCCCTGGGACGGGCCACGACGCCTGCTCGGAGAACCGGTAGGAGGCGTCGGGCAGCAACTGGTGCAGCGACTGGGCCGCGTAGAACGCGCCCGCCCGTCCGCCGGCCACGATCTCGACACCCCTGGACCCGGTGGTCAGCCGGTAGGCCTCCGCGCCGAGCGCGGCGTCCTGCCGGACGTCGATCTCACCCGAGTCGCCCGGCCGCAGGTCGAGCAGGGGAAGGGCGAGGCGGACGGCGTCGGCCAGATCGCCGGACACCGTGGCGCCTGCGGCCAGCTCGAAGGAAACGGACAGATCACTGTGCAGCGTAGGGTGAGGAATCATGTTTTGAGATAGTGCTGCAATCCGTTGGCCAGCGCCACCGCGATCTTCTGCCGGAACTTCGGCCGCTGGAACTTGGCCGCCTCGGCGGCGTTGCGCATGTTGCCGCACTCGACGAAGATCTTCGGCACCCTCGACAGGTTGAGCCCGCCGAGGTCGTTGCGGTAGTCGAGCGCCTTCCTGCCGATGTAGGTGGAGTAGGGCAGGCCGGTGCCTTCGGCGAAGGCGTTACGCACCGCGATGCCGAGCCGGTTCGAATCGTCCACGACCTCGTCGACCGGACCGTTGATCTTCCTGGGCATGATGACGTGGAAGCCGTGGTTGGCCGGCCCCGCCCCGTCGGCGTGCACGGAGATCGCGGCGTCCGCTCCAGCCTTGTTGCCGATGGCGGCGCGCCGGGTGATGCAGGGGCCGACGCCGTCGTTGCTCGACCTGGTCAGCTTGACCGTGGCGCCGCGCCTTTCGAGGATCTCGACCATCCGGGTGGACACGTCCCAGGTGAACGCGGCCTCGCTGTAGCCGTTGTTGGTGGCGGTGCCGGTGGTGTCGCAGGCCTTCTTCTTGGTCAGCACGTCGACCTGGCGGTTGATGGCCTTCGGAGCGCGGTAGTTGCCGCCGTTGTGGCCCGGGTCGATGACGATGACCATCCCGTCGAGCGGCCGCGCCTGCTGCGTCTCCTCAGGCTCGGCGGTTTCCGCGGGCTCCGCGGTCTTCACGGGATCGACGGGTTCGACGGGGTCGAGGGTTTCGCTGGGCTCGGCGGGCGCCGTGGACGGGGCCTGCTCCTCCGTGCTCGTGGTGGCGGCCTGACCTGCCGCGGCGTCACCGGAGCCGGTGGCGCCACACGCGGAGGCGATCAGGCCGCAGACGGCGAGGACCGTGACGGGAAGAGCACGCATGCCGTCCAACTTACGTGAACCCCGGAGACAGGGCGGCTCATATGCCGAGTGCGGTGCGAACGCGCCGCGTCCTCGCCGGATGTGCTCCTACCAGACGCGCTCGCCGACCTCCTGCCGTTCGAGCAGGGCGGCCAGCTCCCGCGCGTCCTCGGCGTCGAGGCCGAGGACGACGCGGGGACGGCCCCACGGATGGTCGAGAGAGTGGGCGACGTAGCTGGCGACCGACTCGGCGGTGGCGTCGGCGCCCCGCCCCCGGCCCGCTCGCCAGTGGCCCCAGGCGCGCTCTAGCTCCGCCGCGGCGCGCTGGGCGCAGGACACCAGTTCCGGATCACGCATGACTGTTCCCCCGGATCAGACCGTGACCGGACCGAGCCGGCCACTCTTAGCATGACCCTGACGAGTAAACCGGCGCGTCATCGCGCCGCCACGCGGCTTGACCCAGGTTTGGGCAACAGGAAACCTGCAGCGGCGCAGGCTTCCCGTTCGCCTCAGGCGGGCCCCGTGCTCCGTCGCACGATCAGTTCGGAACGCACCTCCCGCAGGCGGGAGCCCTTGGCGGGGTCCCCGATGCGGTCGCTGAGCAGCGCCGCCGCCGACCTGCCCATGGCGCGGCGGGGTTGGTCGACCGAGGTGAGCGAGATGTGGCGGGAGGCCGCGAGGTGCGTGTTGTCGTAGCCGACCACCGACAGGTCCTCGGGCACGCGCAGGCCGAGGTCGTCGGCGGCCGAGAGCACGCCGAGCGCGACCGCGTCACTGGCCGCGAAGATCGCCGTCGGCCTGGGGTCGCGGGTCAGCAGGGCGAGCGCCGCCTCCCTGCCGCTGTCCTCGGTCGCGTCCGCCGCCTCGACCATGATGTACGGGGCCAGCGAGTGCCTGCGCATCGCCACGAGGTAACCCTCGCAGCGCGACGAGCGGGGGCCCTCGATGTGCGCGATCCGCTTGTGGCCGAGCTCGACCAGGTGGTCGATGGCCAGGCGGGCGCCGAGCTGGTCGTCGTCGACCACGATGTCGACGCCGTCGAGATCGATGTCACGTTCCCCTACGACGACCGTGGGCGTGTAGGAGGTGGCCTCGATCAGCGTCTCGCTGGTCGGAGCGATGCCCAGCAGGACCAGCCCGTCGACTCTGAGCTCGAGGAAGGCCTCCACGGCCTCGTCCTCGAAGGCCGGATCCCACTGGCTGTTCCCGATCAGCATACGCAGGCCGTCGCCGTGCAGGCTCTCCTGCAGTCCGTCGAGGAACTCGGCGTAGAACGGGTTGTGCAGGTTGGCGACGAGCGCTCCCACCAGGTGGGTACGCCCTTCGACCAGGCTTCGCGCGACCGCGTTCGGCCGGTAGCCGAGCTCGCGTGCGGCCTGCAGCACGGCCTGGCGCCGGTGCTCGCTCACGTGCGGAGATCCGCGCAGCACGAGTGAGACCAGCGATTTCGAGACGCCGGCTCGTTCGGCGACGTTGCGGATGGTGGGTCTGGGCCGAGGCAGGGTATCTACCTCTCTGAGCTCGGCGATGGATGACGTGTTGACGGGCGGTCCTGACATGTGTCTCCCCCGCGATGCGGATATGGGCACCTGTCTGACCAAACGATCGAGTTAGCCGCAGGGTACGGCTTCCGTTACAGAGAGCCCGATATTGGCCGAACAGGCGCCACCTTCGGCCGGGGCACAGGTCGGATACTGTGCAGATGTGACACCAGGTAAGTCAGCCGAGAAGGCGCGCCCGGCTCGGCGCAGGCTCAGCGTCGACCGGCGTCGCGAGGAGCTCATGGCGGCGGCTCTGGAGCTGTTCAGCACGCGCGACGCGGAAGATGTCTCGATCGACGACGTGGCGTCGGCGGCGGGGGCTTCGCGGGCCCTGGTCTACCACTATTTCGGCGGCAAGCAGGAGCTCTACGTGGCCGCGCTGAGAAGCGCGGCGGAGCAGCTGGAGTCGCGGCTGCGGCCGCATGAGGGCGGCAGGCCGCTCGACGAGCTGGCCTCCGGGCTCAAGCGTTATTTCGACTTCGTCGAGGAGCACGCGGCCGGGTTCGCCGCGCTCCTGCGCGGCGGTCCCGCCAACAGGGCGGGCGAGGTCGGCGAGATCGTCGACGGCGTGCGCCGGCGCCTCTTCCGCCTCATCCAGAAGCAGATGCGCGTCGAGGAGCCCAGCCCGGTGCTGCGCACGACCCTGAGGTCGTGGATCGCCTCCGTGGAGACGGCCGGCCTCGACTGGCTGGAGCACCGCGACGTGGAGCGACCGACGCTAGAGAAGATGCTGGTCGATCACATGGTCGCGCTGCTCGGCGTCGCCGCGAGGTATGACGGCGACGTCGCCGGGCTGCTGGAGCGGCTGGCGTAACGGTGGGAGGCGGAAGCCGGGAAGGATGGCGCCGGGCGGGCGGCGCCAACTTCCCATGCGACGTCACGTCGTCACACGGTGGACCGGGCTCCGTTGCGTGCCTGGTCCACCCTCAACCCCCCTGAGGTCCGTGACGACCCTCTCGGCTACTCCGAGCGCTGCTGCGGGATCCCCGCGAGCAGTGCGCGGACCTCGGTCTCCCGGTAACGCCGATGACCGCCGAGGGTACGAATCGACGTCAACTTGCCCGCCTTGGCCCACCGCGTAACGGTCTTGGGGTCGACCCTGAACATGGTCGCGACCTCAGCGGGCGTGAGCAGCGGCTCGGCCTCGGGTGTACGAGCTGACATTTGTGCGGCCTCTCCTCCGTGTGGACCGGCTTAGCGATCCTGTGACTGCCTTTGCGCGTGTCACGGATGTCCCCCTATGGCGCAGAGCGTGCGGCTTTTCCGAGCCATATGCGGCATCACCCGATGTGACCATACCGCCACGCAGAGCGATTGGCGAGCCCTTCTTTGACCCAACTGCCCGCCCCCGTGGCCATGTCACGCTCGGTGATTCTAGCGACACGGTTCGTGGTATCGCAGTGAAAACGGCAAACTACTCAGTTCGCAGAAGAGAGCAGCCGCGAGACGTGACCTACTCATGCAGGTCAGACGGTCGTATTGGGGTTCAGTTGGCAGATTCCAGTTGTTGCATTGACTTCCACCGCAGGATGACCCTCTGATACATGGCGTAGGCAAGTTCTTCTTGACCCGTGTCCAGGCCCGTGAGGGCGGCGGACAGCTCGGCGACCGACTGGTCGGCCTGCAGCGCGTCGTCGTCCATGAGGTGCACGAGACCGCCGTAGTCGAGCTCGACCAGCGAGTGCGGATGGAACTCCTCCAGCCACCTGGCGATGTCCTCGACGTCGAAGTTGGACGCCACGTCGCCGAGGTGCCGGCGCAGCACGTTGAGCGCCCGCGCCGCCCGCCGCCTGGCCTGCGCCATGGAGGTGACATAGATGAGGTTACGCCCCGTAGCCGTCGTCACGTCCTGCCCCGGGCCGGCGGAGCCGAGCACCAGCCAGCGCTCGTTGCCGTCGAACGGCACGAACCAGGCCGGTGGTACGTGCCATGCCGTGGTGCGGATGTGCGTGCGCAGCGCGGACGAGCCCGCCTTACGCTTGTAGCGATCAAAGTCGTCGGCGGTCTGCTCGGCGATCGCCTTGGGCACGAGACGGTCCATCAGCCTCGCCGGCGTGGCGCCGCGCAGCCTTGAGAACGCCAGCCACGAGCGCAGACGGGTCTGCCACGGGCAGACGTACAGACGGTCCTCAACGCGCCGCAGATAGGCGTTGGGGCTCTCCTGGGCGGGAACGGGATGAGGGGGCATGCCGAGCAGGCGCATGACCGACTCGCCGTGCTCCGCGTTGAGCGCGTTCGCGCGCCGCGGACGGTCGCGTGAGTCGGCGTAGTCGGCCCACACCTTGCGCTCGGGCTCGGCGAACGCGGTCAGTGGCTCATAGACGCGGAGGTAGGCGGCATAGGGCAGCACGGAGGCATCGTGTCACGAAGCGAACCCTGCGCGCACTGTCGAGACTAGGCTATGAGGCGATCTCCGCCGCGAAGGTGCGGTGGACCGGACAGGGAGTCACTACCGTGACCGACGTCTTCGGAGCGTCCCATAAGGACGTGCATGAGCAGGTCGTCTTCTGCGCCGACGAGCAGAGCGGCCTGCGTGCCATCATCGCCATCCACAACACGGCGCTGGGCCCGGCGCTGGGAGGCACCCGCTTCTATCCGTACGAGAACGAGCAGGCGGCGCTGGCCGACGTGCTCAACCTCGCCAGGGGCATGTCCTACAAGAACGCGCTGGCCGGCCTCGACCTGGGCGGCGGCAAGGCCGTCATCATCGGCGACCCGACGCGCGACAAGAGCGAGGCGCTGCTGCGCGCCTACGGCAGGTTCGTCGAGTCGCTCGGCGGCCGCTACATCACTGCCTGCGACGTGGGCACCTACAGCGAGGACATGGACGTCATCGCCCGTGAGTCGCGCCATGTGACGGGCCGCACGCCGGCCCACGGCGGGGCCGGCGACTCGTCCATCCTGACGGCCTTCGGAGTGTTCCAGGGCATGCGGGCCTCGGCCGAGCGCGTCTACGGCACGCCGTCGCTCCACGGCAGGAGAGTCGGCGTGGAAGGAGTGGGCAAGGTGGGTCACCGCCTGGTCGAGCTGCTGCGCGAAGACGGCGCCGAGGTGGTGATCTGCGACGTCGCCCCCAAGGCGGTCGAACGCGTGCGCGCCCGCCGCCCCGAGGTCGACGTGGTGGCCGACGCGCGTGCCATGGCGCGCTCCGACATCGACGTCTTCGCGCCCTGCGCGCTGGGCGGGGTGCTCGACGACGAGATGGTCGCGGAGCTCCGCGCGAAGATCGTCTGCGGGGCGGCCAACAACCAGCTCGCGCATTCCGGCGTGGAGAAACAGCTCGCCGAACGTGAGATCCTGTACGCGCCCGACTATGTCGTCAACTCGGGCGGCGTCATCCAGGTCGCCGACGAGACCGAGGGCTTCGACATGGAGCGGGCCCGGTCCAAGGCCACCCAGATCTATGACACGACATTGAAAATTTTCGCGATAGCGGCCGACGAGGGCGTTCCTCCCGCGGTCGCAGCAGATAGGCTGGCGGAGCGCAGAATGTCGGAAGTCGGGCGGATACGGGCCATTTGGCTGGGCCACTGACGCCCCGCGCCCATACGACGTACCGAGCTGGGCACAAAACAGGTACGGTAATAGGCGAACGATAGGCTGACGCCCGGAGTCAGGCGGCGTCAGTGTGTGGTGCGTTAGCGACGAGGGGTCGGGGACGACCCCACACGAGGGGGTCGAGCCAATGGGGCGCGGCCGAGCAAAGGCCAAGCAGGTCAAGGTTGCTCGCCAGCTGAAGTACAACAGCGGTGGCACGGATCTTGACCGTCTTCGCGACGAACTCGGGGTCGGAGACTCCAGCCGCAATGACGACGCCGACGACCTCAACGATGAGCTGGCGGATCGCTATGCCGATTACGCCGATGACTATGGCGCAGGAGACGACGACGACGGCCGCGCCGGTCGCCGATAGCCGTTCTTCTGGGTGACGTGGCGGAGAGCCCGGCGTTCGCGCCGGATCTTCGCCCGCACTCGTCGGGCCCCACGGGTAACCGTGGGGCTTTCGTCACGTGGGCCGCCTTTTCCGTGGCCGGCTCGTCGGGAAAATCGGTGATGAGGGGCTCGGCGAAGATCGGGTCTTTTCCGCAACCCGAAGGTGAGGGCGGCGCTCGCGCGCCATTCGGCTGAGCGCGTGGTCGCTCCGCTGGCCGAGGCCCGGGTGCGTTCCTCGATGGTGGCGTGTGCCCGAAGCCCGGTCGGGCGTGCGCAGGCGCCACAGGACCTGTGCGGGTGTGAGGCGGGTCCTCCCAGCGGCTAATGCGTCTACGGCGAAAGGTCCTACCATTAGGCGCATGGATCTGCTGACAGGCGAGCCCCTCGCACTCGACCTGGTCAACACGGGCGTCCGCACCCCGTCGGGCGGCGACCACGACGCCCTGGCGACCGCGGAAGGTCTTCATGCCTGGCTCGCGAAGCAGGCCGGCCGGCTGGCCGTGCCCGAGGCTCCGCTCGGCCCTGACGACCTGGCCGCCGTCCGCGACCTGCGCGGTCACGTGGAGCGGGCCCTGGAGGCGGCGCGCCAGGCCGCACCGCCGCCGCCCGGGGCGATCGACGCGATCAACCAGGCTCTTCGCGTCGCCCCCGCGTATCCCCGCCTGGAGGTGCGGGGCGCGGTGCTACGGCGCGGCGCGGAGCGCGACGGCACGCCGCTCGCCCGCCTGCTGACCGAGCTGGCCGAGGCCGCCGTGGCCCTGCTCACCGACCCCGACGTGGGCAAGGTGCGCGGCTGCGAAGGGCCGGGATGCCGCCGGCTCTTCCTCCCCGCCCATCCGCGGCGTCGCTGGTGCTCGCCCGACCTGTGCGGCAACCGCGTCCGCGTGGCCCGCTATTACCAGCGGCACAAGTGACCGGTCAGCGGTAGCGCGCCCGGCCCTCGCCGGGGACGACCTCGCCCAGCACCCAGGCGTCGACGTCGCGGGCCGCCAGCACCCTGAGGGCCTCGCCGGCCGAGTCGGCGGCCACCACGGCGGCCATCCCGACCCCGAGGTTGAACGTACGGTCCATGTCGTGCTGCGCGATCGAGCCGTGGCCCGCGAGCACCCCGAAGACGGCCGGCGGCGTCCACGACGAGCGGTCGAGCAGCGCGTCGAGGTGGCCGGGCAGCGACCTCGACAGGTTGCTCTCGATGCCGCCGCCCGTGATGTGGGCGTAGGCGTGCACCTCGGCGGAGCGCGCCAGCTCCAGGCAGTCGAGGGAGTAGATCCGGGTGGGCTCCAGCAGCTCCTCGCCCAGCGGCCGCCCCAGCTCGGGCAGCTCGGTGTCGAGGGAGAGCGAGGCCTTGCGCAGCACGTGCCGCACCAGCGAGTAGCCGTTGGAGTGCACGCCCGAGGAGGCCAGCGCGAGCACCACGTCGCCGGCGCGCACCCGCGAGGGCCCCAGCAGGCCGGCGGCCTCGACGACGCCGGTGCCGGCGCCCGCGAGGTCGTATTCGTCCGGGCCCATCGCTCCCGGATGCTCGGCGGTCTCCCCGCCCACCAGCGCGGCCCCGGCCAGCCGGCAACCCTCGGCCACACCGCCGACGATCTCCGCGACGCGCTCGGGCACCACCTTCCCGCAGGCGATGTAGTCGGTCATGAACAGCGGCTCGGCCCCGCAGACCACAAGGTCGTCGAGGACCATGCCGACCAGGTCGATGCCGATCGTGTCGTGCTTGCCGTAGCGCTGGGCGATCATGACCTTGGTGCCGACGCCGTCGGTGGAGGAGGCCAGCAGCGGCCGCTGGTAGCGCAGCAGGGCCGAGGCGTCGAACAGGCCGGCGAAGCCGCTGGCGTCGTCGACCACCTCGGGCCGCCGTGCCCGCGCCACCCTGTCCTTCATCAGCGCGACGGCCCGGTCGCCTGCCTCGATGTCGACCCCGGCGGCCTCGTAGGTGCTCATGCCTTGCTCTCCAGGACGAACTTGCCCACGTTGTCCTCGTCGATGGGAATGGGATAGGAGCCGGTGAAGCAGGCCATGCAGAGGCGGTCGGAAGGAATGGTGGTGGCCATGGTCAGGCCCTCAAGCGAGATGTAGCCGAGCGAGTCGGCGCCCAGCGAGGCCCGGATCTCCTCGACCGTCAGCGAGCCCGCGATCAGCTCGGCCCTGGTGGCGAAGTCGATGCCGTAGAAGCACGGCCAGGCCACCGGCGGCGAGGAGATGCGGACGTGCACCTCCTTGGCGCCCGCCTCGCGCAACATCTTGACGATGGCGCGCTGGGTGTTGCCGCGCACGATCGAGTCGTCCACGACCACCAGGCGTTTGCCCTCGACGACCTCGCGCAGCGGATTGAGCTTGAGCCGGATGCCGAGCTGGCGGATGGTCTGCGAGGGCTCGATGAACGTGCGGCCGACGTAGGAGTTCTTCACCAGGCCCTGGCCGTAGGGGATGCCGCTCTCCTGCGCGTAGCCGACGGCGGCCGGCGTGCCGGACTCGGGCGTGGGGATGACCAGGTCGGCCTCCACCGGGTGCTCGCGGGCCAGCACGCGGCCCACCTCGACCCTGGTGACCTGGACGCCGCGCCCGGCGATGGTGGTGTCGGGGCGGGCGAGATAGACGTATTCGAACAGGCAGCCCTTCGGCTCGGCCAGCGCGAACCTGCGCGAACGCACGCCGCGCTCGTCGATGGTGAGCAGCTCGCCCGGCTCGATCTCGCGGACGAACGTGGCGCCCACGATGTCGAGCGCCGCCGTCTCGGAGGCCACCACCCAGCCCCGCTCCAGCCGGCCCAGGACCATCGGGCGGACACCCTGCGGGTCGCGGGCCGCGTAGAGCGTCGTCTCGTCCATGAAGACCAGCGAGTAGGCGCCCTTGACCTGCGGGAGCAGCTCGGCCGCGGCCTCCTCGACGGTGCGCGTGCGGTCTTGGGCGAGCAGCGAGGTCAGGACCTCGGTGTCGGTGGTCGCCCGGGTGGAGCCGGGGGCCAGGCGCTGCGCCAGCTCCGGCGTGTTGATCAGGTTGCCGTTGTGGGCGAGCGCGAGGCCGCCTACCTCGGTCGAGCTCAGCGTGGGCTGCGCGTTCTCCCACACGCTGGACCCGGTGGTGGAGTAGCGGCAGTGGCCGATGGCCAGGTGGCCGCGCAGGGTGCCCAGCACCGACTCGTCGAAGACCTGGGCGACCAGGCCCATGTCTTTGTAGACGAGGATGCGGCTGCCCTCGCTGACCGCGATGCCCGCGGACTCCTGGCCGCGGTGCTGCAACGCGTACAGCCCGTAGTAGGTGAGTTTGGAAACTTCCTCGCCTGGCGCCCAGACGCCGAAGACGCCACAGGCGTCTTTGGGAGCGTTGTCTTGGGGGTCCAGGTCATGGCCGAGCCGGCCGTCGCCCTTCAGCACATGCCTCAGTCTAGGTTGGCGGCTTCCGTGCTCGCACACTCGGGTCGGAGGTCAGACGATGTGGACTGACCTGCCCGCATTGGAGCCGTCGCGGATGATCTCTCCGGTGAGGTTGCGGTTGTCCGCCGAGCCGAGGAAGACGATCAGCGCCGCCATGTCGTCCGCCGTGCTCAGCCTGCGGGTGGGGGTCCTGGACGCGATCTCGTCGAGCAGCTGCGGGGGGATCGGGCGCTGGGCTCCGGTGATGGTGAGCCCGGCCACGGCCACGTTGACCAGGATGCCGTCCCTGCCCGCCTCCCACGCGATGGCGCGGGCCATGCCGTGCAGCGCCATCTTCGCGGTGCCGTACGGGCCGGGGCCCGGCTGCCCCTCCTCGGCCGCCCCTGACGAGACGAGCACGATCCGGCCGAACGTCCTGCGCCGCATCTGCGGCAGCACCGCCTGGATCAGCAGGGCGTTGCCGACCACGTTGGCGTGCAGGGCGGCGGACCACTCCGCGGCCGGCACGTCCTCGAACGCCATGCCGCCGGGCATGACGGTGCCCCAGCGGACGGCGTTGGCCACGAGCGCGTCCACCGGGCCGGCCGCGGAGACGGCCGGCGCGACGGTGGCGTGGTCCTCCAGATCCAGGTGTACGGCCGCCGCCTCGCCGCCCTCCTCCTCGATCCGCTTGACCACCTCGGCGGCACGGTCGGCGCCCGAGTTGTACGTGATCGTGACCCGCGCGCCGGCCCGGGCGTAGGCGAGTGCGGTGGCGGCGCCGATGCCGGACGAGCCGCCGGTGACCAGTGCGTGCATGAGAGCCCCTCTTGATGATTAGCCGACTAATTAGCCAGCTAACAAGAAGGGTGGCGCGGCCGCAAGGAGTTTTCGCCCGTGGTGAAACGTCAGGGCATGGCGCGGCGGATCAGCTGCGCGAGCAGGTCACGCTCGCCGGGATCGAAACCGCGCAGGAGATCTTCGTCCATCGTGGTCCAGATCTGCTCGACGGGCTCGCGCAGCGCCTTGCCCGCATCGGTGAGACGGACACGGGACACCCTCGGCCGGTCAGGGTCGGGAACCCGGTAGACGAAGCCCGTACGCTCCAGGCGCTGCAGGGTCTTGGTGACGGTGGGAGGCTCGACGCCGAGGCGGGCGATGAGCTCGCCCTGGGTCAGGCCGTCCTCCTTCCACAGCTGGTTGAGGAGCATCTCCTGCCCCACGTGCAGGCCGAGCGGGGACAGCGCGGCGGCCATCCGGTTGCGTTGGGTCTTCACGACCTTGATCAGCGCATACGACAGGGTCTCGTCCAGCATCCCCCCATCTTGCCCGCGGGCAGGGCCTTTGGCGCATGGTGACCCAAGGATGAGCGGCCTCTTACCGTGTCGTGCGGTTTAGGCGTCGCCCTGCGCGAAAGGGTGAAGTATCCGGCATGTAGACCCGTCGGGAGACGCAGACGTGACCACACCTGGGGACCCGGACGAGACCCGCCGCGGGCAGGATCCGCACGAAGGCCGTCCGGAAGAGGGCGCGCCCCGCCACGCTCCGCCGCAACACGAGCCCGAGTGGTGGCGCGAGGGCACGCTGGACGAAGAGGAGCGGGGGCCCACGCTCAGACCGTACGAGCCGGGGCCCACGGGCGGCGACCGGCCTCCGGAGGAGTGGTCCGCCGGTGGGCCCGGCGCCGGGCCCACCGGCGGCGCGGCGCCGGACGTTCCCGCCGGCGGGCGTGCTGGAGGCGGCGACGCCGAGTCCATGGGCGTCGGCGGCGAGTTCCGGAGCGAGGAGTCCGAGGGCCCCGGTCGGCAGGGTGAAGGCGCCGGCCCGCAGGGTGAGGGCGCCGGTCGGCAGGGTGAAGGCGCCGGGTCCCGGGGTGAAGGGCCCGGGCCGCAGGGTGAGGGCGCCGGTGAGGAGGGCGAGGAGCCGATCGCTCCCGCGCCACCCATCGTGCCGCGTCCGGACGTGCCGCCCACGCATGAGCCCAGACCGGTCGGCGAGCCTCGCCATCCCGACCTGCCCACCTCACCGGAGGTGCCACAGCCGACAGGGGGTGACGCCGAGGAGACCCAGGTGTTCCCGATCCCCGGTGGCACGCCGCCGTACCCGGGCTGGACGTCCGACCCGTCAGAGGGGGAGGGGCCGGGCAGGCCCGCGCCGTCGCGCTACGAGCAGGGCGACCAGCCGAGCTTCGAACCGCCGGGAGGCGGCTCGCGCGGGGGAACACCGTCGCCTGAGGGCGGCACCCCGGCCCAGGAGGGCCGCCGAACCTCGGAAGGCCAGGGCGGCCAGGAGGGCTGGCAGGGCCAGGAAGGCTGGCAGGGCCAGGAAGGTTGGCAGGGCCAGGAAGGTTGGCAGGGCCGGGAAGGCCAGGGCGGCCAGGAAGGCCGGCAGGGCGAGGAGAGGCGGCAGGGCCAGGAGGGCTGGCCGGGCCAGGAGGGACGGGGCGGGTCGCCGTACCAGGCCGGGGGCACGCCGCGGGACGACGAGCCGACCGTGCCGGGCACGGTGCCCTCCAGCCCGTACGGTGGCCCGCCCGGCTACGGCCCCGGCCCCGAATCCCCGTACGGCATGCCGGGAGCCGGTTACCAGCAGGCGAAGCCGGGCAGCGGCCTGGCCACCGCCTCGCTCGTGCTGGGCGTGGCCAGCCCGTTCCTGGTGTTCGTGTGCTTCACGGGTGTGATCACCGCCATTCTGTCGATAGTCTTCGGCTGCGTGGCCCTCGCCAAGCGCGCCGGCAAGGGTCGCGCCATCGCCGGCATCGTGCTGAGCGTCCTGTCGCTGATCCTGTTCGCGATCGTGGCCATCTGGTTGTGGAACGTGGCGCAGGAGTGCGCCGGCCTCCCCGGCCAGCTCGCCGACCGTTGTTTCGAGAGCCAGTTCCCCTGGATGAACAGCGGCCGTTAGAGGGGCCGTCAGAGCGGCAGGTGCGCTGACAGGTCCGCGCGTGCCCCGCTGGCGGAGACGGCGCCGCGGGCCAGGGCCTCGGCCCAGGTGAGGCGGCCGAGCGCGAGCTCGATCCACGTGCGGCCGTCCATCTCGACCACGTTGGGCGGGGTGCCGCGCGTGTGGCGGGGCCCGGCGATGGCCTGCACGGCCGCGTACGGTGGCACGCGGACCTCGACGGTCCTGCCGGGTGCGGCGGTGGCCAGCCGGTCGAGCAGGTGGCGCACCGCCTGCCTGGCCGCGTCGCGCTCGGGCTTCAGCCCGCGGTCGTAGGCGGTCAGCACGGCGGCCACGAGCGCGTCGGGCAGGGCGGACGCGGGCCCGTCGTAGGGGGGTTGGTCGAGGGCGACGAGCTGGCCGTCGAGGGCCGATCTCAGCTTCTCCTGGTCGAGCTTGCGTGGTGGCACGCGACCATTGTCTCCCGGGAAGCGTTCATCAAGACGGAGGTCTTCGTTCACCTGTGGTTTCGCCGGTGGCCGTAGCGTTCCCCGCCGTACGACCGCACTTCGATGGAGGACCTGTGTCGAACCCCGAAGCGGGAGGTCGGCTGCTTCCGCTGATCTCCACCCCGCACAATGGTGGCCGATCCGCGCTGACCTGTCAGTTCCGCTGCGGCAACGCGTGCGCGCATGAGGTGGCCAACACCACCGGCAACGCCTATTTCGGTGATGTGGTGAAGGAGGCGCTGTCGCGGCGCGGCGTGCTGCGCGCCGGGGCGCTCGGCGCTCTCGTGGCGGGCGTGGGTGCGGCGGGGGCGGCGCCGGCGCTGGCCGAGGAGCCCAGGGCGGTGCCGAAGGAGCAGCATGGCGGCCGAGGCGGTGATCTCCGTTTCACGCCGGTGCGGCCGAACAAGGACGACAAGCTGACCATCCCGGAGAACTACCGCTCCTCGGTGGTCGTGCGCTGGGGCGACCCGGTGTTGCCCGACGCGCCGGCGTTCGACTTCGACAACCAGAGCGCCGAGGCGCAGAGCAAGCAGTTCGGCTACAACTGTGACTACGTGACGATGTTCCCGATGGGCCGCGACCGGGCGCTGTTGTGGGTGAACCACGAGTACACCGACGAGAGCCTGATGTTCCGCGACTACCCGGGCGGCGCGGAGGCCACCGAGGAGCAGATCAGGATCGGCCTGGCCGGGCACGGCGGTTCGGTCGTGGAGATCGAGCGGGAGGGTCGCGCCGGCGAGTGGAAGCTGGTCACCAAGGGGCGTCGCCGCTACAACCGGCGCATCACCGCCGAGACCCCCATGAAGTTCTCCGGGCCGGCGGCGGGCAGCGACCTGCTCAGGACGGACGCCGACCCCGAGGGCCGCAAGCCCGTCGGCATGCTGAACAACTGCGCGGGCGGCACGACCCCGTGGGGCACGGTGCTGACCGCCGAGGAGAACTTCGACCAGTACTTCGTCAACGGCGACAAGGTGCCGGCGAAGCAGCGGCCGTACGTCGAGCGCTACACGATCGCGGAGGGCACGCCGGAGATCAGCCGCCGGTTCGACCGGGTGGACGAGCGTTTCGACCTGGCCAAGCACCCGCAGGAGTGCAACAGGTTCGGGTGGATCGTGGAGATCGACCCGTTCGACCCGGACTCCACGCCGGTCAAGCGCACCGCGCTCGGCCGGTTCAAGCACGAGGCGGCCAACACGACGCTGGCCCGCGACGGCCGCCTGGTCGTTTACATGGGTGACGACTCGCGCTTCGAGTACATCTACAAGTTCGTCTCGAAGGACCGCTACCGGCAGGGGGCCGACCGGCACAACCGCGACCTGCTCGACGAGGGCACCCTGTATGTCGCCAAGTTCACCGGCGACAGCCCGGAGAAGGAGATCGACGGGTCCGGCAAGCTGCCCGAGGACGGCGAGTTCGACGGCTCCGGCGAGTGGATCCCGCTGGTCTCGGGCGACAGGTCGTACGTGCAGGGCATGACCGCGGAGGAGGTGCTCGTCTACACGCGGGTGGCGGCCGACAAGGTGGGCGCGACCAAGATGGACCGCCCCGAGGACATCGAGCGCAACCTGGTCACGGGCGGCGTGTACGTCGCGCTGACCAACAACTCCGACCGCACCGCGGCCCAGGCGGACGAGGCCAACCCGCGCGCCGCCAACAAGCACGGCCACGTCCTGGAGATCATCGAGCGGCGCGACGACGCCGGGGCGAGGAGCTTCGCCTGGTCGGTGCCGCTGGTCTGCGGCGACCCGGACGACGCGAACACCTATTTCGCCGGCTACGACAAGAAGAAGGTCTCGCCGATCTCCTGCCCCGACAACGTGACGTTCGACCGCGACGGCAACCTGTGGATCTCCACGGACGGCAACGCGCTCGGCACCAACGACGGGCTGTTCGTGATGCCCGTGCGCGGCAGGGAGCGCGGCCATCTGCGCCAGTTCCTCACGGTTCCGGTCGGCGCCGAGACGTGCGGCCCGATGGTCACGAAGGACCAGCGCAGCGTGTTCGTCGCGGTGCAGCATCCGGGTGAGATCGACGGCGCCGGCCCCGACAATCCGGGCAGCCGCTGGCCCGACGGCGACCAGCCGCGCCCGTCGGTGGCGGTCGTCTGGCACCGGAAGGGCCTGAAGATCGGCTCTTGACCTCAAGTTAACCTGAGGCTCTAATGTCCATGCCATGAGCATGGAAATGACCGCGTGGCACCAGTTGTACTCGATGAACAACCGGCAGGAGCGTCGCTCTGTCTCCAGGGCGACGCTCCGGCGTATCGCCGGGTTCGCCCGCCCGCACCGGCGGAGGCTCGCGCTGTTCCTGCTGCTGAGCGTGGTGATGGCGGGACTGGCGGTGGGCTCACCGCTGCTCGCGGGACGCGTGATCGACGCCATCTTCAACGCGGAGCCGCTCAGCGTGGTGGTCGTGGTGGCGCTGATGATCGCGGGCCTGGCGGTGGCGGAGGCGGGGATCGGGCTGCTCAACCGGTGGCTCTCCGCGGGGCTGGGGGAGAGCCTGATCCTCGACCTGCGCACGGCCGTCTTCGACCACGTGCAGCGCATGCCGATCGCGTTCTTCACCAGGACCCGCACGGGCGCGCTGGTCAGCCGGCTCAACAACGACGTCATCGGCGCGCAGCGGGCGTTCACCGACACCCTGTCCAGCGTGGCGGGCAACGTCGTGACGCTCGCGCTGACGCTCGTCGCGATGGTCGCCATCTCCTGGCAGATCACGCTGCTCGCGCTGCTGCTCCTGCCCGTGTTCATGGTGCCCGCGCGGCGCATGGGCACCCGCATCGCCAGGCTGCGGCGCGAGGCGGCCGACCACAACGCCGCCATGGGCAACCAGATGACCGAGCGGTTCTCCGCGCCCGGCGCGACCCTGGTCAAGCTGTTCGGCCGCCCAGCGCACGAGTCGGCGGAGTTCGCCTCCCGGGCCCGCCGGGTGCGCGACATCGGCGTACGCACCGCCATGACCCAGACGGTCTTCGTGACCGCGCTGACGCTGGTGTCGGCGCTGGCCCTGGCTCTCGTGTACGGGCTCGGCGGCTTCTACGCGCTGCGCAGCCAGCTCGCCCCCGGCGCGGTGGTGTCGATGGCCATGCTGCTCACCCGCCTGTACGCCCCGCTGACCGCGCTGGCCAGCGCCCGCGTGGACGTCATGAGCGCGGTCGTCAGCTTCGAGCGCGTCTTCGAGGTGCTCGACCTCAAGCCGCTCATCCAGGAGAAGCCCGACGCCCGCGAGGTGCCCGAGGGCCCCGTGTCGGTCGAGTTCGACGACGTGCGCTTCGCCTACCCGTCGGCGGACAAGGTCTCGCTCGCCTCGCTGGAGGAGGTCGCCACGCTGGACACGCGCGGCGGCGTCGAGGTGCTGCACGGTGTCTCGTTCCGGGCCGAGCCCGGCCAGATGGTGGCGCTGGTCGGCTCGTCCGGCGCGGGCAAGTCCACCATCGCGCAGCTCCTGCCCAGGTTGTACGACGTCGACGCGGGTGCCGTCCGGCTCGGCGGCGTCGACGTGCGCGACCTGACCGCCGACTCGATCCGCGACACGCTCGGCATGGTCACCCAGGACGGCCACCTGTTCCACGACACGATCAGGGCCAACCTGCTCCTGGCCAGGCCGGAGGCGAGCGAGGACGACCTGTGGGACGCGCTCACCAGGGCCCGGCTGGCCGCGCTGATCGAGTCGTTGCCCGACGGGCTCGACACGGTGGTGGGCGAGCGCGGTTACCGGCTGTCGGGCGGCGAGCGCCAGCGCCTGACGATCGCCCGGCTGCTGCTGGCCAGGCCCAGGGTGGTGATCCTGGACGAGGCCACGGCCGCGCTCGACTCCACGTCGGAGGCGGCTGTGCAGGCGGCGCTCGGCGAGGCGCTGGAAGGCCGTACGGCCGTGGTGATCGCCCACCGGCTGTCCACGATCCGCGCCGCCGACGTCATCCTGGTGATCGAGGACGGGCGGGTGGTCGAGCGCGGCACGCATGCCGAGCTGCTGGAGGCCGCGGGGCGCTACGAGGAGCTGTACCGCACTCAGTTCGCGGAGCCCATGGTGGCCGAGGCGGTGGCCTGAGGCCCGGCGGGCTCGGCGGGCTCGTCGCCTGGGGCGGGCTCGCGCAGCGCGTGCAGCGCGACCGGGATGCCCGCCAGCATCACGGCCGCCGCCACGACAAGGGTGAACTGGTAGCCGTCGAGGAAGGCGAGCAGCGGCGCCCGGTCGACGGCGGCCTGCCTGGCGCTCAGGATCGCGCCCAGCAGCGTGATGCCGAGCAGCCCGAACACCTCACGTGACACGTTGAGCATGCCCGACGCCACGCCCGACCTGTCCTTGGGCATCCCGTTGAGCACCGCGGACGTCAGGGGCACCAGCATGCCGCCGCCCAGGCCGTACAGCAGGAACCAGGGAAGGACGTCCGGGTAGCCGCCGCCGGCGCCGACGCGGGAGATCAGGAAGATCGCCACGCCCATGAGCGCCATCCCGAGCCCGACCGTGCGCCCGATGCCGAGCCAGGCGCTGACGCGCTGCGACGACATCGCGACCACGGCCATGACCAGCGCCATCGGCACGAACGCGGCGCCGGCCTCGGTGGGGGAGAAGCCCAGCACGTTCTGCAGCCACAGCGCGCTGAAGAAGTAGATCCCGAACACGCCGAACGACCAGATCCCGCTGGTCAGGAGCCCGCCGCTGAACACCCGCGAGCGGAACAACACCATCGCCACCATCGGCTCGGCGGCCCGCGACTCGGCCAGCAGGAACGCCGCGGCCGCCGCCGCCGACACGCCGAACGCGGCCAGGATCCGGGGCGAGGTCCAGCCGGCCGCCTCCCCTTCGATGAGCGCGTACGTCAAGGCGGACAGGGCGACGGCGGAGGCCGCCAGGCCGGGCAGGTCGAGGCTGCGCCGTACCCGCGTGAAGGCGGGCTTGACCGCCCAGAGCGCGAGGCCGAAGGCCGCCAGGCCGAGCGGGACGTTGATCAGATAGATCCAGCCCCAGTGCAGGTGCTCGCTGACGAAACCGCCGGCGAACGGGCCGAACGCCATGGAGAGCGCCCCCGCGGAGCTCCAGATGCCCACCGCCCGGCCGCGTTCGCCGGGGTCGGGGAAGATCTGGCCGATCAGGGCCAGCGCCGTGGGCGTGAGCAGCGCCGCGCCGACGCCCTGAACGGCCCGCGCGGCGATGAGCGCCGCGCCCGTGGTCGCCAGGCCGGCGGCCAGCGAGGACAGCGTGAAGATCGTCAGGCCGCCCAGGAACACCCGGCGGGCGCCGTACACGTCGGCGAGCCGGCCGCCGGCCAGCATGAGCCCCGCGAAGAGCAGGATGTACGAGCTCACGATCCACTCCAGGTCGGAGATCGACAGCCCGAGCTCCCGCTGGATCGTCGGCAGGGCGACGTTCCCCACGTTGTTGTCGAGGTACGTCATGAACGTCCCCAGGGTCACCGCGCCAAGCGCCCACCATCGCACGACAGTTCCTCCTATACAGCGTACTTGTACGTCGTATAGTTGAACGTGTACGTCGTATAGTTGTCAACCGTGATGGGAAAACTGACCGCGCGGGCGATCGCGGAGCGGGCCTTGGAGATCGGCGACGCCGAAGGGCTTGACGCCGTCACGATCCGGCGGCTGGCCTCCGACCTGGGCGTCACCCCGATGGCTCTCTACTGGCACTTCAAGAACAAGGAGCAGCTGATCATCGGCATGGCCGACCACCTGATCGGCGGCTTCGCGCCCAAGCCCGCCGACGAGCGCCCGTGGCAGGAGCAACTGCGCGACCTGACCGAGGGCCTGATCAACACCCTGCGCACACACCCCTGCGCCAAGCACGTGATCGAGCAGATCGACGCCGTCGCGGTGCCGAACTTCCTGGCCGTCTGGGACCAGGCGCTCGGGCTGGCTCGCGCGGCCGGGTTCAGCGTGGAGGAGAGCTGTCTGATCACGAAATATCTGCTGCAGAGCGCCATCGCCATCGCCGACGCCCCGGTCCATCACCAGGCCTACCTGTCCGGCGAGGATTTCGCGCAGCAGGTCAGCTTCAAGCGGCTCGGCCTGCAGTCGCTGCCCGGCGAGCGCTACCCGCACCTGGTGGAGATGGCCGGCCCGCTGGTCGAGCCGATGGACCCGCACCTGTACGACACGTTCGGCGTCGACCTGGTGCTCAGCGGCATAGAAGCGCTGGCGGCCCGGCGTTAGAGTCGTGACTCATGGCCTTCGAGCTGATCTGTGAGATCGAACCGCCGACCAAGCCCGATCTGAAGCACGTCAGGCACCAGATCGACACCATGAGCAAGGTCGCCCACGCCTTCCTCATCCCCGACAACCACATCGGCCGCGCGACGGTGTCCAGCGTCGCGGTGGCGCACGAGGTCGAGGCGATGGGCGGGCGCGGCATCGCCTGCCTCAATTCGCGCGACCGCAACCTGCTCGGCTTCCGCCGCGACCTGCTGACGGCGGCCGCGTACGGCGTGGAGCAGTTCCTGTTCGTCTACGGCGACAAGCCGGCGAGCGGCAACCGTACGAGCGATCTCACGGTGCGCTCCATGATCGCGGAGGCGAGGGAGTTCTCGCCCGGCTCCCGCCTGGGCGCCGCG
The DNA here is from genome assembly GCF_004348685.1 of Nonomuraea deserti. GTDB lineage: Bacteria > Actinomycetota > Actinomycetes > Streptosporangiales > Streptosporangiaceae > Nonomuraea > Nonomuraea deserti. The sequence goes on from NZ_SMKO01000020.1 coordinate 55,063, forward strand.
GCGGGGCTGCGCCCGCTGCCGGCCTGGAAACGCGCGGCCGACTTCCTCTTCCTCCAGGTCTCCTTCTCGGTGGAGGCCCAGCTGCGCTGGCGCGAGGCGCACCCGGTGGACGTGCCCGTCTACGCGGGTGTCATGGTGCTGGCCAGCGCCGGCCACGCCCGCGGCCTGGCCGCCGCGATCCCCGACATCGCGCTGCCCGACGCCCTGGTGGAGCAGGTGGCCGCCGACCGCCAGGCGGGCGTGGAGGCGGCCTGCGAGCAGGCGCTCGCCCTGCGCGACTCCGGCGCCTTCGACGGCGTGCACCTCATCCCCGTCTCCCGCTACCGCGACGTGGAACGCATGCTCGCCTCCTCCTTCGGATGAGCCCGAGCTCCGATCGTGTTCGGTGTCCTGGTGCGCTCGACGGCGCCACGGGGTCGTTCCGTCCGGTGATACGTCAGCGGGTCCGAGGGCGGGCCAGGGCGGCGAGCAGGGCGCCGGCCAGGGCCACGGCGAAGAGCACCGCGTACGCCCGCTGGAAGCCGTCCATGAGCTGCCCCACCGCCACCGGCGACAGGGTGGACAACGTCCCGGCGTACACCTGGGCCCTGAGCGCGGGCCCCACCGCACTGGTCAGCACGCTGAGCGACAGGCCGACGCTGATCACGACGCCGACGTTCATGATCATGACGCGGAACCCGTTGACGACCCCGAGACTCCCGGCCGGCAACGCCCGCATCACCTGCGTGGTGTTGCCGGTCAGGAACGTTCCGCTGCCGCAGCCGGCCAGGAACAACCCGATCCCGATCACCCAGTACGGCGTCGCCGGATCGGCCGTCAGCATCAGCGTGCCGAGCCCCGCCGCGCTCAGCGTGGCGCCGCCGATCGACAGCGCGTACGGCGACACCCGCCGCCCCAGCAGGCCCGTGAGGGGGGAGGCCAGCCCGATCCCGACGGGCACGGGGAGCACGCTCAGCCCTGCCGCGAACGCGTCCACGCCCCTGGCCGCCTGGAAGTACAGCGCCACCACGAGGATCAGCGCGGAGCGGGCCAGCGCGTTGCAGAACGACGCCAGGTTCGCGTACGCCAGCAGCCGACCCGCGAACAACCGCAGGTCCAGCACCGGGTTCGCGGAGCGCCGCTCGGCCAGCACGACCAGCGGCACCAGCACCACGAAGATTGTTGCCCCGGCCGCCACGACGGGGCTCGCCAGGCCGCCGGAGCCGGCCTCCGACAACGCCAGCAGCACCGCCGACAACGCCGCGAACAGCAGCACGTTGCCCAGCGCGTCCACCGGCTCCTTCGGCCTTCTGGGCATCTTGCGTAAGATCGTCGCCCCCACGCCCAGCGCGAGCAGCCCGGCGGGCACGTTCACCCAGAAGATCCACTGCCAGCCCGCCGTCTCCGCGATCAGGCCGCCGAGCGTGGGCCCGGTCAGCTGCGCCACCGACAAGGTGCCGATGTAGACGCCCATGCCCTGGCTGAGCCGCTCCGGCGGGAACGCGTCCGTGATGATCACCGTGCCGTTCGCGAGGATCATCGCCGCCCCCACAGCCTGGAACACCCGCATCCCGATCAGGAACCACACGTCCGGCGACAGCCCGGCCAGCAGCGAGGCCAGGGTGAACAGCGCGAACCCCGTCAGGTAGACCTCGCGCCTGCCCAGCAGGTCGGCCACCCGGCCGAAGAACACCAGGCTCGCGGTGTTGACCAGCAGGAACGCCAGCAGGATCCACCCGGACTCCAGCGGGCCCGCGCGGAAGTGCCGCACCACCGTGGGCAGCGCGACGTTGAGCGTGCTGCCCGCGATGCCGATGAGGACGAGCCCCAGGCTGGTGACCGCGCAGACGCGCCAGGCGTAGCGCAGGCGGCTGCCGTCTTGGGGGGTGACCGCGACCATGCCCCCACTATGACGTACGGCGTACGGCTGACCTGCCGCCGGGGCTAGCGGGCACGCTGGCGCAGCCCCTCGACGTCGTGAATGATCACGCGCCGCCGGCCTGTCTCGATCAGCCCCCGGTCGCGCAACGTGCGCAGCGCCTTGCTGACGGCCTCGCGGGAGGAGCCCGTCCACCCCGCCAGCTCGTCCTGCGACAGCGGCAGCGCCACGCGTACGCCGGCGTCGGTCTGCTCGCCGTAGCGTTCGGCCAGCTCCAGCAGCCGCGTCGCCACCCGGCCCGTGGTGTCGAACGCGCCGTACTCGATGCGCTTCCTGTCGGAGTCGCGCAGGCGCTCGCTGACGAGCTTCATGAGCAGCACCGCGACGCGCCCGTGGGACTCGAGGAAGGAGACGAAGTCGCGGACGACGACGCCCGTGACCGGCTCCAGCGTGGTGACCGTGGCCGAGCGCGGCGACCCGTCGATGGCCGACTGCTCGCCGATCAGCCCGCCGGGGCCGCGCACGGCGAGCACCACCTCGTTGCCGCTGCTCGTGTGCGAGGAGACCTTCACCCGGCCCTCCAGCAGCACGAGCACCCAGTCGGACGTGTCGCCCTCGGTGATGACGGTCGTGCCGCGGTCCCAGCGGCGCAGCCGGCCTGCCGAGCGCAGCGCCGCCACCTCATCGTCGGTGAGCAGGGACAGGAACTCGCCGGGCTCTGCTTTCATGGGCCGATTATGTCGGTACGGGAGGCCGCCCCTCTACGGCAGATCGGTGAGAACGTACGCCGCGACGAGCTCCTCCTTGCCCTTGAGGTTGAGCCGCCCCAGGGGCCGCACCGCCGCGTCGCGGCCCAGCTGCCTGAGTGTCGTCTCGCCGATGACGACCGTGCCCGGCTCGGCGACCCCCTGGAGCCTGGCGGCCACGTTCACGCAGTCGCCCATCGCGTTGAAGCCGCGCAGCTCGGGGCTGCCGATGTTGCCGACCAGGGCGGGGCCGGTGTTGACGCCCACCCGGAAGGTCGGCCACTCGACGTCGTCGACCCGCTTCCACGCCATCTCCTCGGCCACCTCGGCGGCGGCGCGCTGCATGTCGAGGGCGGCCCGGCAGGCGGCCCTGGCGTGATCGGCCTGCAGGGCGGGCGCGTTGAACAGGGCGAGCAGCGCGTCGCCCACGAACTGGACGATGGTGCCGCCGTTGTTGAGGATGCATGGGACGGCCGCCGTGTGGTAGCGGTTGAGCATCTCGACGATCTCGCCGGGAGTCACCTTCTCGGAGAACGTCGTGAAGCCCTTGAGGTCGGCGAAGAGCGCGCTCAGCTCCTTCAGCTCACCGCCGAGCGCCGCCTGGCCGGGGTCGGCGAGCAGGGCGTGGGCCACGTCGGGCGACATGTACTGGTGGAACAGGGTGTGCAGCTCCTGGTAGAGGCGGGCGTTCTCCAGGGAGATGGACAGCTGTCCCGCCAGCGTGGCGGCCAGCGCCTCGTCCTGGCTGGTGCGGCCGATCGGCACCTCCAGCACGCCGGCGAGCCTGCCCTTGACGGTCAGGGGGAAGGCGAGCAGGTGGTCGCGCCGGATCGGGGTGTCGCCGTCGAAGCGGTAGTCGCGCGAGCCGATCTGGGTGGTGCCGTCGGCGACCAGCCCGATCTTGACGTCGCCGTACGCCTGCCGCACCCGCTCCAGCGACGAGGCCAGCAGTTCCTGCTCGGGCAGCCCGATCCGGGTCTGGGCGCTCACCGACACCAGGGCGGCCAGCCGCTCCGACAGCTCGCGCTCGTTGGCCAGCGCCTCGCCGGCCCGGCCGAGCACCGCCGCCTGGCCCTCGTTGAGCCGGAACTTGCCCGACAGCCGGGTCGCGGCCAGCGGCTCGCCGCGGCGTACGTGCTCGACCAGCTCTTCGAGCGCCTTGTCGTAGTCCTGCTGGATGCGGCGGACGGTCGCGGCCAGCGCCACCGAGTCGAACAGCCCCGCGCTCGACCCCTCCCGCCGGAACTGCAGGTAGGCGCTGTAGGCCACGAACACGAAGGCGAACGTGAGCAGCAGGTGCCACTCCCACCAGGACAGGTGCCAGTTGAGCTGCGACATCCCGGCGATCATGCTCTCCGCCAGCAGCGCGTACGCCGTGATCAGGCTGATCAGCATCGCCGAGGGGCGCCGCCGATGCAGCCGGAACATCAGCACGCTGGCCGCGCCGTAGAGCAGGAGGCCGGGGATGGACGCCCAGATCAGCCAGTCGATCGGCGTGACCGCCGGCGGCTCGCTGAGCGGCGTCAGCCCGGGGACCAGCGACGTGACGCCCCACAGCACCATGATGCCGACGAGCGCGCCGCGGATGAAGTGCTGGGCGCCGAGGACGGACTTGGCCGCCGCCTCGCCCAGCGGCAGCGCCGAGCCGAACGCGAACACCGCCGCGATCGACAGGCCCACCTGCTGGCCCAGGTCGAACCCCAGCGAGCCGGTCGGCAAAATGATCTTGGGGGTGGCCAGGCCGTGCAGGAAGAAGAAGCCCGCGCTGCTCAGGAAGACCATGGAGACGAGGAACAGCCGGGCGTCGTTGCGGCGCCGTGACGCCTCGCTGACCATGGCGCCGAGCACGACGTTGACCCCGGCCACGAGGATGATCATCCAGAAGTGGCCGGCGTTGTGCTGCCAGGAGATGTTGATGTGCGGCTGGCTCAGCAGCAGCCAGAGGCCGAGCAGCGGCAGGACGAGGTGGATGCCCCACACCACACCCCGCACGGGCTGGGTCGCGGGAGGCAGGTAAGAGGTCGGACCGGGGGTGGGCACAGACCGATTATCCACGCGAGATCCTCGTCGCCAATGCGTCGTTCTACTCACTGGAAGGGCCGGTCGGAAAACCCGGCCGGCCCTCCGGCGGATCGTCAGCCGAACAGCGCGGGGAGCGCCGCCTCGTGCGTCTCCCTCAGCTCGGCCACGGGGATCTCCAACACGTCCTCGACGACCAGCGTGTCGCCGCCGGTCATGCCGAGCCCGTAGCAGGGCACGTCGTGGCGCCCGCACAACGACGCGAATTCGTCGTAGGCTTCCGGCCGCACGGCGACGAGCGCCCGCGAGGACGACTCGCTGAACAGGTCGGTGAACGGCTCGCCGCTCAGCGCCACGGAGGCGCCGACGCCCCGCACCAGGCAGGACTCGGCCAGCGCCACGGCCAGCCCGCCGTCGGACAGGTCGTGCGAGCCGGCCAGCAGCCCCCTGCGGGCGCCCTCGACCAGCACCGTGGCCAGCGCCCGCTCCGCCTCCAGAACGGCCTGCGGCGGCAGCCCACCCAGGTGGCGGTGGGCGACGTGGGCCCACTCGGAGCCGCCGAACTCCTCGCGCGTGTCGCCGAGCAGGACGACCCGCAGCCCTTCCGCGGTGAACCCGGTCGGCACCCGCTTGGCGACGTCGTCGATGACGCCGAGCACGCCCACGACCGGCGTGGGATGGATGGCCGTCGAGCCCGTCTGGTTGTAGAAGGAGACGTTGCCGCCGGTCACCGGCACGCCGAGCGCCCGGCAGGCGTCGGCCAGGCCGCGCGTGGCCTCGGCGAACTGCCACATGACCTCGGGGTCCTCGGGGGAGCCGAAGTTGAGGCAGTTGGTGACGGCGAGCGGCCGGGCGCCGGTCACGGCGACGTTCCTGTAGGCCTCCGCGAGCGCGAGCTGCGCCCCCGCGTAGGGGTCGAGCTTGGCGTAACGCCCGTTGCCGTCGGTGGCCAGCGCGATGCCGCGGGTCGTCGGCTCGTGCTCGGCGCCGGCCATGGTCTCCGAGATCCGCACCATGCCCGCGTCGGCCGGCTGGGCCAGCACGGTGTTGGAGCGGACGTAGCGGTCGTACTGGGAGGTCACCCACTCCTTGGAGGCCAGGTTGGGCGAGCCGAGCAGCTTGAGCAGCGTCTCGCGCAGGTCGGCGGGCCGCTCCAGCCGGTCGGGGGTGTCGGCGTTGAGCGCGGCCTGGCCGGCCGGCTCGTGGTAGGGGCGTTCGTAGACGGGGCCGTCGTCGGCGGCCGTGCCCGGCGGGATGTCGACGATGATCTCGTCCTCCCACGTCATGACCAGGCGGCCGGTGTCGGTGACCTCGCCGATGACGGTCGCGGGGACGTCCCACTTCTCGCAGATCGCCATGAACGCCGGGATGTCGCGCGGCTCGACCACGGCCATCATGCGCTCCTGCGACTCGCTCATCAGGATCTCCTCGGGCCTGAGCGAGGGGTCGCGGAGCGGGACGCGGGTGAGGTCGACGTGCATGCCGCCGGTGCCCTTGGCGGCCAGCTCGGTCGTGGCGCACGAGACGCCGGCCGCGCCGAGGTCCTGGATGCCGACGACGACGTCGGCGGCGTAGAGCTCCAGGCAGCACTCGATGAGCAGCTTCTCCATGAACGGGTCGCCGACCTGGACGGCGGGACGCTTGGCGTGTGACTCGTCCTCGAACGTCGCCGAGGCCAGCACCGAGGCGCCGCCGATGCCGTCGGGGCCCGTGGACGCGCCGAACAGCACGACCTTGTTGCCGGGGCCGGGCGCGGTGGCCAGTTTGATCTGGTCTTTGCGCAGCAGGCCCACGCACAGGGCGTTGACCAGCGGGTTGCCGATGTAGCAGGGGTCGAAGACGACCTCGCCGCCGATGTTGGGCAGGCCCAGGCAGTTGCCGTAGTGGCCGATGCCCTCGACCACGCCGGGCAGCACCCGGCGGGTGTCCACGGCGTCGGCGCCGCCGAAGCGCAGCGCGTCCATGACGGCGATCGGCCGCGCGCCCATCGACATGATGTCGCGCACGATGCCGCCGACGCCGGTGGCCGCGCCCTGGTGCGGCTCGACGTAGGACGGGTGGTTGTGCGATTCGATCTTGAACGTGGCCGCCCAGCCGTCGCCGATGTCGACCACGCCGGCGTTCTCGCCCATGCCCACGAGCAGCGCCTCGGACTTGGGCGCCTTGGTGGCGAACTGCTTGAGATGCACCTTGGACGACTTGTAGGAGCAGTGCTCGGACCACATGACGCTGTAGATGGCCAGCTCGGAGCCGGTGGGACGGCGGCCGAGGATCTCCTTGACCCGGGCGTACTCGTCCGGCTTCATCCCCAGCTCGGCGAAGGGCATCGGCTCGTCGGGGGTCTTGGCGGCCTTGCGCACGCTGTCGATCATTCGCCCTCCTCCGCCGGTCGAAGGACCGTGTCCATAAGCCGCTCGTTCCACTCGCTCATGCGTCCACCAGGTTTTTCAGGATGGAGGTGAAGAAGCCGAGGCCGTCGGTGCTCGGCGCGCCGACCAGCTCCTCGACCGCGTGCTCGGGGTGCGGCATGAGCCCGACCACGTTGCCCGCCTCGTTGCGGATGCCCGCGATGTCGTTGAGCGAGCCGTTGGGGTTGCCGCCGACGTAGCGCACGACCACGTGGCCACCGGCCTCGAGCGCGGCCAGCGTCTCGTCGGAGGCGACGTAGCGGCCCTCGCCGTGCTTGACCGGCAGCACGATCTCCTGGCCCTGGTCGAACGCGTTGGTCCACGCGGTCGCGGTCTGCTCGATGCGGACGCGCTGGTCACGGCAGACGTAGTGGAGCGACGCGTTGCGGGTCAGCGCGCCGGGCAGCAGGTGCGCCTCGCACAGGATCTGGAACCCGTTGCACGTGCCGATCACCGGCAGTCCCGCCCCCGCGGCCGGGACCAGCTCCTCCATGATCGGCGCGAACCGCGAGATGGCGCCGCAGCGCAGGTAGTCGCCGTAGGAGAAGCCGCCGGGCAGGAACACGGCGTCGACCCCCTTCAGGTCGTGGTCGGCGTGCCACAGCGGAACCGCCTGCGCGCCCACGAGGTGCACGGCTCTGGCGGCGTCCTGGTCGTCGAGAGTTCCTGGAAACGTGACTACGCCCACACGGGCAGCGCTCATGACAGTCGTCCCCTCCGAGGAATGCGCGCGCACGCGCCACCGTCTCTTCGGGGCGGACGGCGGTCTGCGGCGGTGTAACCCAGGTTATCGGGTGCTCGCGCGTGGTCCGCATCGGCTTGTGCGCGATGCGCCGGCGCAGGTCAGACGGCTGCGAGCGCGCGGGGACGGGCCTGCGCCTCGTCGTCCCAAGCGAGCGTCTTGCGCAGGTGGACCGTGGTGCCGCGGCCGGGCTCGGTGCCGAAGGAGATCTCGTCGACGACGGAGCGCATGATCAGCAGGCCGCGGCCGTTCTCGGTGTCGGGCGGGGGAAAGTGCGCGGGCATCGACGGCACGCCCGCGCCGCTGTCGGCGACGCGTACGTCGCAGTGGCCGTAACCGATCGACGCCGTCACCTCGTAGCGGTTGGCGGGTCCTCCGTGCCGCACCGCGTTGGAGCACGCCTCGGAGACGGCGAGCAGCATGTCGGCGATGCAGGTCTCACTCACGTTGAGTGAGCGCAGGGCATCGCCTAGCACTCGCCTGACCATCGGTATGCCGATCGCATCCCGAGGCAACGCCAACGAGAACTCAATATCCACCGGACTCCTCCGGGCGCCAGAATGTCACCTGGAGTAGGTTTCCCTGTGAAATCGGGGCTAACCGCAAAATCACGTTGTTGTTATTTACTGTTGGCTTGCCCGTGGCATTGTGGCACGTCAGAACCCCGCTTTAACCGACCAGGGGTAAATCGGGGGATCAAATGTGCGTTCTACTCCTCAACCCGGACGGTGTAGTCCTCGATCACCGTGTTGGCCAGAAGGGTCTCGGCCATCTTGCGCACCTCGGCCAGCGCCGCGTCGTCGGCCGGGCCCTCGACCTCCAGCTCGAAACGTTTGCCCTGGCGCACGGCCGCGACGCCGGAGAAGCCGAGCCTGGGCAGCGCCCTGGCGATCGCCTGGCCCTGGGGATCGAGGATCTCGGGCTTCAACATGACGTCCACGATGACGCGGGCCACTGCGTTCCTCCTGGGAGCGGTGGGTGGGTGGGAAGCACAGCCTACCGGCGCGTGTGGCCGCCGACACAACGGGAACGGGGAGGACATGGGGCTTGCGCGCAGGGCTGTGACGTCTGCCACCATGGCCCCAAAGCGTACGAACCATCACCATATGGTTCTTCGCCAAGGAGGCCGGCCTGAGGTGGCAACCCCATCGACACCCGGCCCTGACGCACAGGAGTGGCCATGACCGAGCTTGTCGAGGTCGTCCGTGAGCACAGCACATGTGCCGCGAGACCGGCGAAGGAGGTCTCGTGACAACCGAAGCCTCACGTGGTGCTGAGGCGCCGCCGGAGCTCGTCCAGTTGCTCACCCCCGAAGGGGAGCGGGTCGAGCACCCCGACTACGACATCGACCTGACCCCCGAGGACATCCGGTCGCTCTACCGCGACCTCGTGCTCGTCCGCCGCATCGACCTGGAGGCCGTGGCGCTGCAGCGCCAGGGCGAGCTGGGCATCTGGGCCTCGCTGCTGGGCCAGGAGGCGGCCCAGATCGGCTCGGGCCGCGCGCTGACCGACGTCGACATGGCGTTCCCCACCTACCGGGAGCACGGGGTGGCGTGGTGCCGCGACGTCGACCCGGTGAAGCTGCTCGGCCTGTTCAGAGGCGTCAACCACGGCGGGTGGGACCCCAAGGAGCACAACTTCCACCTGTACACGATCGTGATCGGCAGCCAGACGCTGCACGCCGTCGGCTACGCGATGGGCATCCAGCGCGACGACGCCAGCGCCGCCACCATCGCCTACTTCGGCGACGGCGCCACCTCGCAGGGCGACGTGAACGAGTCGTTCATCTGGGCCAGCGTGTTCAACGCGCCGATCGTGTTCTTCTGCCAGAACAACCAGTGGGCGATCTCCGAGCCCCTGGAGAAGCAGAGCCGCATCCCCCTCTACCGCCGCGCCTCGGGCTTCGGCTTCCCCGGCATCAGGGTCGACGGCAACGACGTGTTCGCCTGCCTCGCGGTGACCAGGAAGGCGCTCGAAGCCGCCCGTACGGGGCAGGGCCCGACGCTCATCGAGGCGTTCACGTACCGCATGGGCGCCCACACCACCACCGACGACCCCACGCGCTACCGCGTGGCCAGCGAGCTGGAGGCGTGGAAGCTCAAGGACCCGATCGAGCGGGTCAAGGCCTACCTGTTCAAGAACGAACAAGCCGACCAGGCGTTCTTCGACGCCGTCGACGGCGAGGCCGCCCAGCTCGGCGCCGATCTGCGCAGGCGCTGCCTGGCCATGCCCGATCCCGAACCGCTCGCCATCTTCGACCACGTCTACAGCGAGTCCCACGCCCTGATGGACCAGGAGCGCGCCCAGTTCGCCGCGTACCTGGAGGGGTTCGCCAAATGACGATCATGAGCCTTTCCAAGGCCCTCAACGAAGGCATGCGCCAGGCCATGGAGGACGACCCCAAGGTCCTCATCATGGGCGAGGACGTCGGCAAGCTGGGTGGCGTCTTCCGCGTCACCGACGGCCTGCAGAAGGACTTCGGCGAGGACCGCGTCATCGACACGCCGCTGGCCGAGTCGGGCATCATCGGCACCGCGATCGGGCTGGCGCTGCGCGGCTACCGGCCGGTGTGCGAGATCCAGTTCGACGGGTTCGTCTTCCCCGCGGCCGACCAGATCATCACACAGCTGGCCAAGATGCCGATGCGCTCGCTGGGCGCGATCAAGCTGCCGGTCGTCGTACGCATCCCCTGCGGCGGCGGCATCGGGGCGGTCGAGCATCACAGCGAGTCGCCGGAGGCGTACTTCACCCACACGGCCGGCCTGCGGGTCGTGGCCTGCTCCAACCCGGCCGACGCGTACACCATGATCCAGCAGGCCATCCGCAGTGACGATCCGGTGATCTTCTTCGAGCCCAAGCGCCGCTACTGGGAGAAGGCCGACATCGACACCGACTCCACCGAATGGTGGCCGCCGCTGCACGCGGCCAAGGTGGTGCGGCCGGGCACCGACGCCACGCTGCTGGCCTACGGGCCCATGGTGAAGACGTGCCTGGAGGCCGCCACGGCGGCCGAGGACGACGGGCGCTCGCTGGAGGTGATCGACCTGCGCTCGCTCAACCCGCTGGACGAGCCGCTGGTCCTGGAGTCCGCCCGCAGGACCGGGCGGGTCGTGGTCGTGCACGAGGCCCCCGTCAACAACGGGTTCGGCGCCGAGCTCGCCGCCAGGATCACCGAGCAGTGCTTCTACCACCTGGAGTCGCCCGTGCTGCGGGCCGGCGGCTTCTCCACCCCCTACCCGCCGTCGAAGCTGGAGGAGCACTACCTGCCCGATCTGGACAGGGTGCTCGACGCCGTCGACCGGGCCTTCGGGTACTGAGGGGGTTGTCCATGCGACGCGAGTTCAAGCTCCCTGACGTCGGGGAGGGCCTGACGGAGGCGGAGATCGTCCGCTGGCACGTCAAGTCGGGCGACGACGTCAAGGTCAACCAGATCGTCGTCGAGATCGAGACGGCGAAGTCGATCGTCGAGCTGCCGATCCCGTGGGACGGCGTGGTGGCCGACCTGATGGCCGACGAGGGCACGACGGTCGAGGTGGGCGTCCCGATCATCGCCGTGGACACGGCGGGCGAAGCGGCTGGGGACACGGCGGAGGGCGCTGACGGGCCGGGCGGCCGGGCCAGGGCCCTGGCCGACGACATGGTCCCGAAGCCGCCGGCGGAGGGCGCCGTCGAGCCCGGCGCGCACGGCAGCCCGGCGCCCAAGGAGGAACGCCAGGCGGTCCTGGTGGGCTACGGCGTCAAGACGGGCGCCACCAAACGACGCCCGCGCAAACAACAGTCGGCCGCGGCCGCCCCGGTGGCCAACCCGGACCGCGTGGGGGTGGACAGCCCGTCCGCACCGGCTCCCGCCGCACAGGTGCCCCCGGCGGGGCCGCAGGTGCTGGCCAAGCCGCCGGTCCGCAAGCTGGCCAAGGACCTGGGCGTGGACCTGGCGAACGTCACCGGCACGGGCCCCGCGGGTTCGATCACCCGCGAGGACGTGCACGCGGCCACCCGGGCCGCACCCGTGGCGGCGCCGCAGCCGAGGCGCGAGCGCGAGGAGCGCATCCCGATCAAGGGCGTGCGCAAGATGACCGCCCAGGCGATGGTCGCCAGCGCCTTCACCGCCCCGCACGTCACCGAGTTCCTCCAGGTGGACGTGACGAGGACGATGGAGGCCGTCCGGCGCCTGCGTGACCTCCCCGAGTTCGCGGAGGTCAAGGTCTCCCCGCTCCTCCTGGTGGCCAGGGCCGTGCTCACCGCGGCCGGACGGCACCCGTCGATCAACTCCTCCTGGGACGAGGCGGCGCAGGAGATCGTGGTCAAGCACTACGTGAACCTGGGCATAGCCGCCGCGACCCCGCGCGGCCTGGTGGTGCCCAACATCAAGGGCGCCGACGCGCTGTCCCTGCCCGAGCTCGCCGCGCAGCTGGGCCGGCTCACGGAGACGGCAAGGGCGGGCCGTACGCAACCGGCCGAGATGTCGGGCGGCACCATCACGATCACCAACGTCGGCGTGTTCGGCGTCGACGCCGGCACCCCGATCCTGAACCCGGGCGAGGCCGCCATCCTCGCCTTCGGCCAGGTCAGGGACATGCCGTGGGTGGTCGACGGCGAGCTGGCGGTGCGCAAGGTGACGACGCTGGCGCTCTCGTTCGACCACCGGATCGTGGACGGCGAGCTGGGCTCGCTGTTCCTGCGTGACGTGGGAGCCATGCTGGAGGACCCGCTCCGCATGCTCGCCTGGAGCTGACCCCCGGGTACGGCGACCGCCGGGAGGACCCCTCTCCCGGCGATCGCCGTGGCGGGGACGCCCGCACCCGATCACACCAGAGGCGCCGGCGTCCCGATGAAATACATTGGCCCCATGATTCGCCACATCGTGCTGTTCACCTGGAAAGACGACGCCACCGACGAGCAGCGGGCCGCCGTGACGGCCGAGCTGGGCAAACTGCCCGGCGTCATCCCCCAGCTGTGCGCCTTCACCGTCGGCGCCGACGCGGGCATCAACCAGGGCAACCACGACTACGCGGTGGTGGCCGACTTCGACAGCGTCGACGACTACCTGATCTATCGCGACCATCCCCTGCACCAGGCGGTGATCGTCGATCACATCAGGCCGATCCTCGCGAGCCGCGCCGCCGTGCAGCTGAAGCTCTAGATCTCAGGAGGGTTGTTCTCCCGGTGCATCAGCCGGTGGTCGGACGTCTGGCCCCGCCGAGGGGCCAGCACGATGCTCAGGACCACCCCCACCCCGCCGACGATCATGAAGATGATGCCGATGATGTCCATGTGGACGCTCTGTCCGAACACATCGGGCTCGATGGCGAACTTCAGGATGGCGCCGAGCGTGAGGAAGAAGATGCTGACCCCGACACCCATGACGACCTCCAGGAAAAAAGCGTGTACAGCACCGGTCATACCCGAGTAAACGCGATCACACCCGCGACTTCTCAGGCCAGACAAGACAGGGGCCGGCCGCCGTTGTAGGTGATCATGTCGAGGATGGCGGTGGCGAGGTCGATCGGGGCGCCGGGCGGCTGGCCGTCGAGCTCGGCGTAGGCACGGTGCAGGTTGCCGACGATGCGCTCGGCGTCCAGCAGCCCGGCCCACTCGCCCAGATCGGTCTCCCTGGCCGCCTCGAGCGGCGACAGCCCGGCCTCCCTGCCCCGTGCGGCGGTCTCCTGCACGAACCGCAGGTAGCCCTCGACCTGGTCGTAGACCTCGGGCCCGCAGATCTCCCCGTGGCCGGGCACGATGGTCGCCGCGTCGAGCCCCCTGAGCTGCGCTAGCGCGTCCAGGGCCCCAGCGACCGAGCCCATCAGCACGAACGGCGTGCCGCCGTTGAAGACGAGGTCGCCGGAGAACAGCAGCCGCCGCCCGGGGATCCACACGTACGAGTCGTTGGTCGTGTGGGCCGCGTGCCCGACGTGCCTGACCTCGCACCTCAGGTCGTCGGAGTACACGGTCACGCGGTCGGTGAAGGTGAGGAACGGCGGCGTCACCTCCATCGCGCCCCACTCCACCGCGGGCGACCAGGCGGAGCGGTAGGCGGGGACGCCGTCGGCGATGATCTGGTCGCGCACGCCCTCGTGGCCGACGATCGTCGCCTCGGGGAACAACCAGTTGCCGAACGTGTGGTCGCCGTGGTGGTGGGTGTTGATCAGGGTGGTGACCGGCCGGTCGCTGACCCGGCCGATGGCCTGCTTGAACGCACGCGTCCGCCGCTCGGTAGAGCAGGCGTCGACGCAGATGACGCCGCGCCGCCCGGCCAGGAAACCGGTGTTGTTGATCCACCAGCTCCCGTCGGGCTGCACGTAGGCGTAGACGCCGTCCGACACCTCTTCGACGCGGGCGGGCGGCAGGGGATGATCGTGAGAAGCGGAACTCATGCCCGCGAAGGTACTCGCCGGGACGGCCGCTGGCTGTGGCCTGGGCGACAGGACGCCCGCCCGGCGCGCCGAGCGGGCGCCCGCGGCCTAGGAGCGGGCGTCCACGGCCTCAGAAGGCCTCTCGGCAGGAGCGGGCGTCCACGGCCTCAGAAGGCCTCCTCGGGCAGTTCCATGAGCTCCTGGCCGGTCGCGGCGAGCACGCGCCGCTCGGCGGCCAGGCGCGGCAGCACGGTCTTGGCGAAGAAGGAGGCCGCGCCGACCTTGCCGAGGTAGAACGGGTCCTCGCCGTCGGCCAGCTTGGCCAGGGCCACCTCGGCCTGCCGCAGCAGCAGCCAGCCGATCACCAGGTCGCCCAGCGCGAGCAGCAGCCTGGTGGTGTTGAGCCCGACCTTGTAGACCTCCTGCGGCGACTCCAACGAGGCCAGCGCCCAGCCGGCCATGGTGTCGCCCATGGCCTTGACCTCGGCGGCGGCCTCGGCCAGCAGCTTGCGCTCCTCCTTGAGCCGGCCGTTGCCCGCCTCGGAGACGGCGAACTCGTCGATCTCGGCCAGCAGCGCGCCGATCGCGGCGCCCTGGTTGCGCAGGATCTTCCTGAAGAACAGGTCGAGGCCCTGGATCGCGGTCGTGCCCTCGTACAGGGAGTCGATCTTGGCGTCGCGGATGTACTGCTCGATCGGATAGTCCTGCAGGTAGCCGGAGCCGCCCAGGGTCTGCAGCGAGCGGGAGAGCAGCTCGTACGACCGCTCGGAGCCGACCCCCTTGACGATGGGCAGCAGCAGGTCGTTCATGGCCTGGGCGTGCCGGTCGTCCGGGTCGATGAGGAGGGCGTCCTGGAAGGTAGCGGTGTAGAGCACCAGGGCGCGCATGCCCTCCGCGTACGCCTTCTGCAGCATGAGCTCGCGGCGGACGTCGGGGTGGTGGGTGATGGACACCCGCGGAGCGGTCTTGTCGGACATCTTCGTCATGTCCGCGCCCTGGAGCCTGGCCCTGGCGTACTCCAGCGCGTTCAGGTAGCCGGTGGACAGCGTGGCGATGGCCTTGGTGCCGACCATCATGCGGGCGTGCTCGATCACCATGAACATCTGCTTGATGCCCTCGTGCACGTCGCCCACCAGCCAGCCGACCGCCGGGTGCTTGTCGCCGAAGGTCAGCTCGCAGGTCGTGGAGGCCTTCAGGCCCATCTTCTTCTCGACGTTGGTGACGTAGACGCCGTTGCGCTCGCCGAGCTCGCCGGTCTCGAGGTCGACGTGGAATTTCGGCACCAGGAACATCGACAGCCCCTTGGTGCCGGGGCCGTGGCCCTCGGGGCGGGCCAGCACGAGGTGGAAGATGTTCTCGGTCATGTCCTGCTCGGCGCTGGTGATGAAGCGCTTGACACCCTCGATGTGCCAGGTGCCGTCGGGCTGCTCGATCGCCTTCGCCCGTCCGGCGCCCACGTCGGAGCCGGCGTCGGGCTCGGTGAGCACCATGGTGGCGCCCCAGTTGCGCTCGATGGCCAGCTCGGCGAAGCGCTTCTGCTCCGCGTTGCCCACCCGCCACAGGGTGTAGGCGAAGTTGGGGCCGGCCGCGTACATGTAGAGGGCCGGGTTGGCGCCGAGCACCATCTCGGCCGTGGCCCAGGCCAGGCTCCGGGGAATGCCGGGGCCGCCCAGCTCGGCGGGCAGGTCGATGTGCGTCCAGCCGCCGTCGACCAGCGCCCTGTACGACCTCTTGAAGCCGTCGGGGACGCGCACGGACCCGGTCGCCGCGTCGAACACGGGCGGGTGCCTGTCGCCCTCCTCGAAGGAGTCGGCCAGGACGCCGGTGGCCAGCCTGCCTACCTCGTCGAGGATGCTGCGGGCGACCTCCTCGTCCACTTCCGCAAAGGGCCCCGTGCCGAGGATTTCGCGCCTGCCGAGCACCTCGAAAAGGTTGAACTCCAGGTCGCGCACGTTGCTCTTGTAGTGGCCCATGGGTGTCGCTCTCCTTGAACCGCGCTTGGTGTACCGACCAGTAACCTTACTCTGAAATGCTACCCGCGGGTAACCCCTGCTATGCATGGCATGCTCTCTCCATGGACGCCGAAGAACTCGCCGCCCGATGGCGAGAGCGACTGGAATCCTGGGCCATTCCCGAAGCGATCTTGGCCAAGGCTCCCGTTGATCCATGGGGTCACTCACCCGAGCGGTTCGCCACCCGAACCGACCGGGCGCTGGCCGAGCCCGACGACGGCCCGACCACGACCAGGCTCGCCGAGGCGCTGGCCGGGCCCGGCAAGGGCACGCTGCTCGACGTCGGCGCCGGCTCCGGCGCCGCGTCGTTGCCGCTGCGGGAGCGCATCGGTCACCTCTACGCGGTCGACACCTCGGCGTCCATGCTGGAGGATCTGGCGGCCCGGGCCGACAAACTGGGGGTGCCGGTCACCACTGTCGCGGGCCGCTGGCCCGACGTGGCCGACGACGTGCCCGTGGCCGACGTGGCCATCGCCGCGCACGTCGTCTACAACGTTCCCGACCTGGCCGGCTTCCTGCGGGCGCTCGACCGCCGCACGCAGGGGCGGGTGGTGCTGGAGCTGCCGCACCGCCACCCCATGAGCTGGCTGACGCCGCTGTGGCAGCACTTCCACGGGGTCGACCGGCCGGTGCGGCCCGTCGCGGAAGACTGCGTGGCGCTGGCCGCGGCGCTCGGCTACTCCGTCCGGGTGGAGGAGCGAGAGGCGCCCCTGGAACGTTTCACATCGCTGGAAGAGCTGGCCGCCAGCGCCTGCCGCCGGATCTGCCTCGACCCGTCCATGGCGGACGAGGTGGCGTCGACGGTGCTGGAGCTGGGCATGTGGCCGATGCCGAGAGACCGGTGGACCACGGTCTGGTGGGAATGAGAGGCATAGGCCGCACGTTGTCGCTGGAGAGCTGACGGCTCCCGGACGAGACGCGCCGTACCCGGCACGACAAGACGACGCATCCGCACAGTCTCGTTCACCAGGAGTTCGTGATCATGGCATGGATTCTTCTCGTGCTGGCCGGCGTCTTCGAGATCGCCATGGCCCTCTCGCTCAAACTCAGCAACGGGTTCACCCATCTGTGGTGGACCCTGTCGTTCCTGGGCACGGCCGTGCTGAGCTTCGGCCTGCTCTCGTACGCGCTCAAGTCCCTGGAGGTCGGCACCGCGTACGCCGTCTGGACCGGGGTCGGCGCGGCCGGCACCGCGATACTCGGCATGATCGCCATGGGCGACGAGGTGTCGCTGCCCCGCATCGCGTGCATCGCGCTGATCCTGGCGGGCGTCATCGGGCTGCGAACACTGGCTTGACGTCTTTGGTGGTGTCGGGTTGGGTGGCTTGGTGATCGAAATTCATGCCGTCTCCATCGACGCCGACAACCCGTACGAGATCGCCAGCTGGTGGAGCAGGGCCACCGGGCTGCCGCTGGGCGAGGGCGACCAGCCCGGTGACGACGAGATCATGCTCCGCACCAAGCAGGACCCGTTCCTGCTCTTCCTGAAGGTTCCCGAGGGCAAGACGGTCAAGAACCGCGTGCACCTCGACGTCAACGGCATGGACGGCAGGACCCGTGACGAGGAGGTCGAGCGGCTGGTCGGGATGGGCGCGACCGTCGCCGACGACCGGCGCCGGCCCGACGGCAGCGGCTGGGTGGTCATGCACGACCCCGAGGGCAACGAGTTCTGCGTCTGCCGCAGCCAGGAGGAGCGGGAGGCCCAGAGCTGACGCGGGGTCAGCGGGCCGATCGGGCCCTGCCCTGCATGGTCAGCGTCACGATGGCGGTGATGAGGTAGACCAGCGCGCCGTGCCACAGCGCGTCGACGGCCGAGCCGAACACGCCCTCCCCGTCGAGCACGAGCTGCACCGGATAGTCCAGCACGGCCGTGATGCCGGCGGGCAGCAGCGCGAACTTCCACGGGTGCCGCAACGACCACACGCGAGCCTGCCGGGTCACCCGGTCGCCGTCCTCCGGCTTCGCCACCGCGCCGATCGCGGCGACCAGCGCGAACAGGCTGATGCCCAGGCCCAGCGCCCACACCAGGTCGCCGCCGCCCGTGAGCAGGCCGAACCCGTAGCTGGTCGCCGAGACGACGCCACCGCTGATGGCGGCGGCCTTCCAAGGAGCGCCACGCAGGGCGGCGCCCGACAGCGATACCTCGTCGCGTCGACTGATTTCGTTCATGCCCCCATGCTGCCTTTCCGGTCACCCTGGGGGCATCGGGGGCGGACCCTGACCTGTCCCTGACATCATGCGGACATGCAGAAAGTCGTGATAACGCATCTTGGCCCCGGCGAGGCTGACCGGCTGCGGTCGGTCCGGCTGCGCGCCCTCCAGGACGCCCCGGACGCCTTCGGGTCGTCGTACGGACGCGAGGTCGCCTTTCCGCCCGAAAAATGGGCCGAGAGATCGAGCGATCCGGGCTCGCGGTGGTGGGTGGCCGAGAGCGGCGGCGCCGACGTGGGCCTGGTGTGCGTGCTGCTGGAGGACAGCGGGGCGCACCTGCTGTCCATGTGGGTCGCCCCCGAGGCCAGAGGCGGGGGTGTGGGCTCCCGGCTGGTCGACACGGCCGTGGAGTGGGCCAGGAGCACCGGCGCTGAGGAGATCGGCCTCTGGGCGGTCGACCGGAACCACACCGCCCGCGCCCTCTACGCCCGCAAGGGCTTCACCCCGAGCGGCCGGGTCATGGCGCTGCCGTCCAACCCCGACCTCATGGAGTCCCACTACGTGTTGTCGCTGCTCTTCCGGCAGGCCCGCGCGGACGACGTGCCCGCGATCGTGGCCATGCTGGCCGACGACCCGCTCGGGGCCCAGCGCGAGGGAGACCCGGGTGACGAACGCTACCTGGCGGCGTTCGAGCGGATCGACGCCGACCCGTACGACGAGCTGATCGTGGCCGAGCGCGACGGCAAGGTGGTGGGCACCATGCAGCTGAGCTACCTGGCCGGGCTGTCGCGGCTGGGCGCGGAGCGGTGCCAGATCGAGGCCGTCAGGGTCGCCGCCTCCGAGCGAGGCAGGGGGCTCGGCCGCAAGATGATCACGTGGGCCGTCGACCGGGCGCGGGCGCGCGGCTGCGCCATGGTGCAGCTCACCTCCGACAAGTCACGTACGGACGCGCACCGCTTCTACGACTCCCTCGGCTTCACGGCCTCCCACGTCGGCTACAAGCTCAAACTGCACTGACCTCGACCAGATTGTCGTGGAAGGCGGGCCCCCGGCCCATGTCGCCGTCCCGCTCCGCCACGACCGCGTTCGGGTTGGCGCCGCCGGGGGTGAGCTTCGGCCACCGCCCCTTGGGCGAGGCCACCACCCCGGCCGCCACCCGGTCGCTGATCTCCACGTCGGCCAGGAACTCGCCGCCGTCGTTGTGCACGCGTACCCGCTGACCGCCGGCCAGCCCGCGCGCCGCCGCGTCGGCCGGGTTGACCAGCACCACCGGGTCCTTGGCCCGCCGCCGCAGCTCCGGGTTGTTGCCGAACGTCGTGTTGAGGAACAGGTGCGAGGCCGGCGTGATCAGCGTCAGCGGGTACGGCGACGACCCCGCGGCGCGGACCGTGTGGGGCGGCACGTACGCCTCCGCCGCGGGCGGGAAGCGCAGCCGGCCGGAGGGCGTCGGGAAGCCGCCGGCGAACGGCGCGAAGGGCTTGGGGTAGTTCATCCGCACCCAACCCTCCTTGCGGAGCCGGTCCAGGGTGACGCCCTCAAGGGAGGGATGCCCGCTCGACACCAGCTGCTCGGCCAGTTCCAGGTCCGAGTCGTACAACGACGGCTCGGTCATCCCCATGTGCCCGGCCAGCCGCCTGAACGTCTCCGTCGTCGACAGGCATTCGCCGGGCGGCGGCACGGCGGGCTCGTTCCACAGCAGGTAGAGGTGCCCGTAGCCGGCGTGCAGGTCCATGTGTTCGGTCTGCATGGTCGCGGGCAGCACGATGTCGGCGTAGTCGACGGTGTCGGTGGGGAACTGCTCCATGACCACGGTGAACAGGTCCTCGCGGGCAAGCTGCCGCCTGATGGCGTTCGCGTCGGGGGAGGAGCCCGCCGGGTTGGCCGCGTACACCCACAGGCATTTCACGTCGTGGAGCTGCGAGGCGAGCTTGGTCATGACCAGCGTGCGCACCGGCCGGGCCAGCAGGTCGTCGCGCCGGTCGACGGCCAGGTGGACGTGGTCGCTGGTGGAGAAGGCGACGCCGCCGCCCGGGTACCGCCAGTCGCCGGTGACGCCGGGGATCGCGGCGATAGTGCGCAGCGCGGTGCCGCCGCCGGCGTGCCGCTGGAGGCCGTGCGTGGCGCGCAGCGCGGTCGGGCGGGTGCGGGCGAGCCGCGTCCCCAGCCCGCGGACGGCCTCGGCGGGGATGCCGGTGATCTCGGCCACCCGCTCGACCGGGTGGCGCAGGATCTCCTCGCGGAAGTCGTCCCAGCCCTCGGTGTGCGCGGCCAGGAACTCGTCGTCCTGCGCGTTCTCCGCCAGCACCACGTTGAGCAGTCCGAGTGCCAGCGCGGCGTCCGTGCCCGGCCTGATCGCCAGGTGCTCGTCGGCCTGGTCTGCGGTCCTGGTGCGGATGGGGTCGATGGCGACGACGTAGGCGCCGTTCGCCCGCGCGTCCTGGATGAACTTCCACAGGTGGTGCCCGCTGGTCAGCGTGTTCGTGCCCCACAGCACGACCAGCTTGGCCAGCGCGAAGTTCTCCGGGTCCATGCCGGCCGCGGTGCCCGCCGTCCGCCGCAGGCCGCTGTTGCCGGCGCCCGAGCAGATGTTGAGCCAGTGCTTGGAGGCGCCCAGCATGTTCCAGAACCGCCGCCCGGCCACACCCTCGCAACCCTGGAGGTAGCCGAGTGATCCGGTGCCCAGGTACGGCCAGATGGCCTCGCCGCCGTGCTCCTCGACGATGCCGCGCAGCCGTACGGAGATCTCGTCGAGGGCCTCGTCCCAGGTGATGCGCTCGAACTGGCCGGAGCCCTTCGGCCCGGTGCGGCGCAGCGGGTGGAGTATGCGGTCGTCCGCCCGGGTGTGCTCCAGGTAGCGGTTGACTTTCACGCAAAGCGCGCCGCGGGTGTAGGGCTGGTCGGGGTTGCCGCGGAGGTTGACAGCCCGGCCGTCCTCCACCGTGACCACCCAGGAGCAGGTATCCGGGCAGTCCAGCGGACACGCCCCCAAAACTCTCAAATCACCCGCCATGGTACACAGCCTACGTCGCGCCGCCCGTCCGGGAAATCGGAGGTGAACGGTGAGAACTCCAGCGTGTAGCCTGCCCGGTGCGAGGACTACGGGGCTGATTTGAGGACACTGGAAACCCAAAGATCTCACGGTCCGGCCGGGAAGGTGCAGAATCACTGTCGGTGGCCGAAATCAGGGAACGAGATGACACGGAGGACCTCGCGGAGGGGGATCCAGCCGTGGCCGAGTCGCGCGCGGACACCGACGTCTACGTCGTAGAGCCGCTCCTGCCGCAGCGCCTCCGTCGCCCGTCCGACCTGCTGCGCTTCTTCGCCACGCTCGCGGTGCTCGGCGCGGTGATCCTGCTCGCCCTGGTGGCCAAGCAGACGCTCATCGGCCTCGAGGCCGACGTCAAGGAGGGCGCCGAGCTCGTCCCCCTGCTCAGCAGGATCGCCGCGTTCCTCGGCGGCGCGGCCGTGCTCATCGTTCCCACGGCCTTCGCCGTCGAGCGGGTCTTCCACCGCGACGGGCTGCGCGTCGCCGAAGGGCTGATCGCCGCGATCATCGGCATCGCCGGATCGTTCCTGCTCGGGCAGTGGCTCGTCGCGGGCAACGTCGACGACCTGCGCGTGCTGCTCACCGGCGACAGGAAGATCGAGCCGCTCAACACGCTGCTCACCTCGGTGATCGCGTACGCCACCGCCGTGCGCATCTCGCGCCGCCCCACGTGGCGGATGCTGATGTGGACCACGATCGCCCTCTACATCCTGGCCTTCTTCTCCGGCAGGCAGATCACGCTGCCGAGCGCCATCGTGACCGTGCTGGTCGGCATGGCCATCGGCTACGCCACCCTCTACGGCGTCGGCAGCCCCAACACCAGACCGCCGGGCAGCGCCGTGGTGGCCGCGCTGCGCAAGCTGTCGTTCACGCCGGTCTCCGCCCGCCGCATCGAGGACGACCACCAGGGCAGCCGCCGCTACGCCATCGGGCTGCAGGACGGCAGCAGCCTCGACGTCACCGTGCTCGACCGTGACCGGCAGGTGGCGGGGCTGCCCTACCGCCTCTGGCGGCGCATCAGGCTCCACTCCGAGACCAGGCGCAGAGCCATCAGGTCGCTGCGGGCCGAGCTCGAACGCGAGGCGCTCATGGCGTACGCGGCGCAGGCGGCCGGCGCCAGCACGCCCCGGCTGCTCGGCACCAGCGAGATCGGCACCGAGGCCGCGCTGCTCGCCTACGAGCACATCGAGACGCGCCCGCTCGACGAGGTGCCGGACGAGGAGATCGACGACGACCTGCTCGCCCAGATCTGGGAGCAGGTCGGATTGCTGCAGATCCAGCGCCTGGCGCACCGCCGGCTCACCGGCGACAGCATCCACCTCGACGGCGCCGGCCGGGTCGTGCTCACCGACGCGCGCAGCGGCGAGATCGCCGCCGGAGACCTGCTGCTCAGGCTGGACGTCGCCCAGCTCCTCACCTACCTGGCGCTGCGCGTCGGCCCCGAACGCTCGGTCAGGGCCGCCGCGGCCGTCATGGGGGCCGACGCGCTGGCCGCCGCCCTGCCGCTGCTCCAGCGCATCGCCCTGACCAGGGAGACCCGCGCGGCCCTGGCCAAGGCCAAGCAGGTCCTGCCCGGCATCCGCGAGCACATCGTGGCGCTCAAGCCGCAGGGCAAGGTCGAGGAGGTGCGGCTGGAGCGGTTCAGGCCGCGCACCCTGATCACCATCATCGCCAGCACGCTGGCCGCGTACTTCCTGCTGTCCCAGCTCAGCCAGGTCAACGTCTACCAGGTGGTGACCACGGCCAACTGGGCCTGGTCGGGGCTGGCGCTGGTCGCGTCGTTCGTGAGCTTCGTGGCCGCCGCGCTCATGCTACGCGGGTTCGTGCCCGAGAACCTCCCCCTCTGGCGCACGGTGCTCGTGCAGTTCGCGGCCTCGTTCGTCAAGCTCGTCGCGCCCGCGGCGGTGGGCGGCGTCGCGATCAACACCCGCTACCTGCAGAAGCGCGGCATCACGCCGGCCAGCGCGGTGGCCAGCGTGGGCGCCTCCCAGCTCATCATGCTGATCTTCCACATCGCGCTGCTGCTGCTGTTCGCCTACATCACCGGCTCCACCACCAACACCGCGTTCACGCCGTCGCGCGGGCTGGTCGTGGTGCTGCTCGCGGTGGCGCTGCTGGTCGTGGTGGTGCTCGGCGTGCCGCCGCTGCGCCGGATGGTCACCGCGCGGATGAGCAGGCTCTTCTCCAACGTCCTGCCGCGGCTGCTCGACGTGCTGCAGTCACCGCGCAAGATGATCGAAGCGGGCCTGGGCACGCTCATGATCACCATCGCGTTCATCGTCTGCCTGGACGCGTGCGTGGCGGCGTTCGGCGGCCAGCTCAGCTTCACCACCGTCGCCGTCGTCTACCTCACGGCCAACGCGATCGGCTCGGCCGCACCCACACCCGGCGGGCTGGGCGCGGTCGAGGGCGCGCTCGCGCTGGGCCTCACCGTGGCGGGGCTGCCCGCCGAGCTGGCCACGTCGGCCGTGCTGCTGCACCGGCTGCTCACGTTCTGGCTGCCGGTGCTGCCCGGCTGGGCCTCCTTCACCTACCTCCAGCGGCACGAGGCCCTGTGATGGGCCCTGTGATCTTGTCGATGGCCTCGAGCTCGTCCTCGGTGAACGCGGGGCCGTCCACGCATGCCACGTTGTCCTCGAGCTGCCGCACGCTGCTCGCGCCGATCAGCACGCTCGTCACCCGCGGATCCCTGAGCGCCCACGACAGCGCCATCTGAGCGAGCGTCTGCCCGCGGCCCCCGGCGATCTCGTTCAGGTCGCGCGCCAGCTCACGGTCGATCCGCTCCTGCGGCAGGAAACGGCTGGTGGCCGCGCGCGAGTCGGCCGGCACCCCGTCGAGGTAGCGGTCGGTCAGCACGCCCTGCGCCAGGGGCGAGAACACGATGCAGCCCATCCCCGCCTCCTCCAGCACGTCGAGCAGCCCGTCCTCGATCCACCGGTTGATCATCGAGTAGGACGGCTGGTGGATGAGCAGCGGCGTGCCCAGCTCGCGCATGATCCGCGCCGCCTGGGTGGTCTGCTCGGCCGTGTAGTTGGAGATGCCCGCGTAGAGCGCCTTGCCCGAGCGCACGGCCCGGTCGAGCGCCCCCATGGTCTCCTCCAGCGGCGTCTCCGGATCGGGGCGGTGGCTGTAGAAGATGTCGACGTATTCGAGGCCCATGCGCTCCAGCGACTGGTCGAGGCTGGCCAGCAGATATTTGCGCGAGCCCCACTCGCCGTACGGGCCCGGCCACATGTCGAACCCGGCCTTGGTGGAGATGATCAGCTCGTCGCGGTGGCGCGCGAAGTCCTCGCGGAAGATCCGGCCGAAGTTCCGCTCCGCCGACCCGTACGGGACGCCGTAGTTGTTGGCCAGGTCGAAATGCGTCACCCCGAGGTCGAACGCCCGCCGCAGGATCGCCCGCGCGTTGTCGATCGGCCGGTTGTCGCCGAAGTTGTGCCACAGGCCCAGCGAGACCGCCGGCAGCTTCACCCCGCTGCGGCCGCTGCGGTTGTACGGCTGGCGCTCGTAGCGCCGGTCGTCGGCCTGATACGTCATGACGTGCCCCTCTCGATGATCCAGGCCAGCGCGAACGCCTCTTCACGCCAGGCGTCGTAACGTCCGCTGCGGCCGCCGTGCCCAGCGCCCATCTCGGTCTTGAGCAGGAACGGCCCGCCGCCCGCCGTCGCCCGCAACCGCGCGATCCACTTCGCCGGCTCGTGGTAGAGGACGCGCGTGTCGTTCAGGCTCGTGATCGCCAGAATCGGCGGGTACGCCCTGCCGTCCACGTTCTCGTACGGCGAATAGCTCTTCATGTAGGCGTAGACGTCGGGATCGTGCAGCGGGTCGCCCCACTCGTCCCACTCGATCACGGTCAGCGGCAACGACGGGTCCAGGATGGTGTTCAGGGCGTCGACGAACGGCACCTCGGCCACCACGCCCGCGAACAGCTCGGGCGCCAGGTTCGTGGCCGCGCCCATGAGCAGCCCGCCGGCCGAGCCGCCCCGCGCGATGACCCGCTCGCTCCAGCCGCTCTCCTTCATGTGCCCGGCCGCCGCCACGAAGTCGGTGAACGTGTTGCGCTTCCTGGTCAGCTTGCCCTCTTCGTACCAGCGGCGGCCCAGCTCGCCGCCGCCCCTGACGTGCGCGACGGCGAAGACGAACCCGCGGTCGAGCAACGACAACCTCGCGATCGAGAAACCGGGGTCGATGGAGGTCTCGTAGCTGCCGTACCCGTACAGCACGGTGGGAGCCGGTCTGGCGGTTTCCTTCCGTTTCACGATGGACACGGGGATCTTCGTGCCGTCCTCGGCCGTGGCCCAGTCGCGGAACTGCTCGTAGTCGGCCGGGTCGTAGCCGCCCAGCACCGGGCGCTGCTTGAGCAGGATCAGCTCGTGCGAGTCGAGCTCGTAGTCGTACACGCTGGGCGGGGTGACCATGCTCGTGTACCCCAGCCGGAGCCGCGTGGTCGTGAACTCGGGGTTGCCCGCCGGCCCGACGTCGTACAGCGGCTCGGGAAAGTCGATCTCGTACGCGTTCCGCTCGGAGGCCTCGACCCGCTCCCGCCAGGTGCCGCCGGCGGAGCTGTAGGGCAGCACCCGCAGGCCGGTCAGCCCCTCGCGCCGGAAGTGCACCACGGCGTGGTCGGAGAACGCGTCGATCTCCAGCAGCCTCGTGTCGTCCCTGTGGGCGGTCAGCGAGGTCCAGGAGCCGGGATCGTCGAGCGGGGCGGTGGCCAGCTCGAAGTTCTCGGCGTTCTCGTTGTGGAGCACGTAGAAGAAGTCGCCCGCGTGCTCGACGCCGTATTCGACGCCGGTCTTCCTGGGGCGGACGACCCTGAACTCGCCCGCCGGTTCCATGGCGTCGAGGACCCGCACCTCACTGGTGATCTTGCTGCCGGCGCTGAGCACCAGATAGCGCTCGCTCCGGGTCAGCCCGATGCCCACCCAGTAGCGCTCGTCGCTCTCCTCGTAGACCAGCACGTCCTCCTGCGTCCCCAGGGTGTGCCGGTAGACCTGGAAGGGGCGCCAGGCGTCGTCGACGCGCGTGTAGAAGAACGCGGAGCCGTCCGCCGACCAGGCTCCTCCGTAGAAGATGTCCGTGATCTCGTCGGGGAGCACCTCACCGGTCTCGAGGTTCTTGAACCTCAGTGTGAAGCGCTCGTCGCCCTTGTAGTCGGTCGAGTAGGCCAGCATCGAGCCGTCAGGGGTGACGGAGCTGGCGCCGACCGAGAAGAACGGGCTGTCGCCCGCCAGCTCGTTGCCGTCGAGGATCACCTGTTCGCGGTCGAGAGGCTCGCCCGGCGTGATCACCGGGGGCGCGTCGCTGTCGGCGGGGACGCGGCAGGAGACGGCGTACTGCTTGCCCTCTTCTGTGCGCGTGTAGTACCACCAGGCGCCCTTGCGGCTCGGCACCGACAGATCGGTTTCCTGGGTGCGTGCCTTGATCTCCTGGAACACCTGCTCCTGGAGTTCGGAGAGGTGAGCGGTCTCCTTTTTGAGAAAGTCGTTCTCCGCCTCCAGATAGGCGGTGGTATCGGGATCTTCCTTGTTGCTCAGCCAGGCGTACTCGTCGATGACGGTGTCGCCATGATGGATGCGCTCCGTCCGGACCTTCTTCGCCACTGGTGGCGTGTCGCTGCTCACGTGGGGAGTCTATGTTCGGTCGTGATCGATCTGTGGCCATGGAGCGCGACGAACGAGTCCCGAGTGGTCAGGAGCGCTGCTAATCTTGAGAAGCCGACGCGGTGCGGCACAACCTCTTCCTCTCACTCCGGTGATATAGGCGTGTTGTGTCGTGGGTCGTCGGCGATCCCCTGTGACTGCTGAGTCCGGAGATCGGTTCGCCGAACTGTCTACGGGCTGGTAAGTTAGAGGGGTTGTCTCCGAAAGGGGGCGGCGCTTAATTCCCGCAGGTTGTGCAGGTCCGGTCAATTTGACAGAGACTTGAACGGCTGAAAGAGTTAAGACACAACGAAATGAACGCCTCTGAGCGAGGATCCCGGGTTCGGGGTTTTGGTGAGGATGGACGCGTGCGTTTCTTGAGAACTCAACAGTGTGTTAAAAGCCAGTGCATGAATGCACAACCCCGTCGACCGACATGGTCGGTTTTGACGGATTCCTTTATTTAGTTGGGTTCAGACCTTTTTTGGAGAG
>NZ_SMKO01000210.1 GCF_004348685.1 Nonomuraea deserti
GGGCGGGAGGCGCCGCCGGTGGTGTCGGCGCGGTCGGTGCGCAGGCTGGCCGAGCGCACGCGGCCGGACGTGATCCTCGTGGCCTGCACGGGCCCGGTGGTGGACGTGCTGGTCTCCGAGGTGTTCGCGGGGCTGAGGCCGAGGCCCGTGTTCGTCAGCGGGCTGCCGGGCATCTCGGTGCCGGCCACGGAGAAGGCGTGGGTGTTCCGCAGCGGCTGCGACCTGTTCGTGGTGCACAGCGAGCGGGAGGTGGCCGAGTTCCGCGACATCGCCGGCCGGCTCGGCGGGGGAGGGGCGGTCGGCCTGGCCAGGCTGCCGTTCCTGCGTGCCGATGCCGTGGCCGGGGGCGGGAACCGGATCGTGTTCGCCACCCAGGCCAAGGTGCCGCGCCCGCGCGAGGAGCGCGAGCGCGTCCTGCTGGCGCTCGCCGAGCTCGCCGGCCGGCGGCCGGAGCTCGACGTGGTGGTCAAGCTGCGCGCCCTAGAGGACGAGCGGCAGACGCACAACGAGCGCCACCACTACCAGCGGTTGTGGCGGGAGATGGGCGAGCCCGGGCGGCTCGCCTTCGCCGCCGGGTCGATGCACGACCAGCTCACGCGGGCGGCCGGGTTCGTCACGGTGAGCTCGACGGCGGCGCTGGAGGCGATCGCGCTGGGCGTACCTTCGCTGGTGCTGAGCGACTTCGGCGTCAGCGCCGAGATGATCAACCTGGTGTTCGAGGGCAGCGGCCTGCTGGGCACGCTGGACGACCTGGCCAAGGGCGACTTCCGCACCGCCTCGGCCGAGTGGTGCGCGGCCAACTACTTCCACCCGCCGGAGCGCAACGCCTGGGCGGGGCTGCTGGCCGGGCTGGTGAGCGACCGGCCGGGGACACCCGCCCGGTCGCTGCTGGACGGGCCCGAGCACGCCGCCGCCCGGCGCAAGGCCCGGCTGCGGGTGGAGGTGCATCCCACGATGTTGCGAGCGGGCTACCGCGCCAAGCGCCGCGTGCGCCGCTACCTGAAGGCCCTCTCATGAACGCCGCGCGTGAGGAGAGGTCAGATCGCTGATCTGATCTTCCTGCGCAGTCTGGTCAGCGCGCCGGACCTGGCGGGCGGGGCCACCAGGTCCAGCGCCTCGAGCCGCCTGCGCTTGAAGTAGCGGGCGTCGAACGCGATGCCGTCCGGACGCAGCTGCGGATAGGTGTCGGCCTGCATGCAGTAGCCCACGGTCCGTACGAGGCCGGGCAGGTCCACGGCGGGCGGCCGTTCGATCTCGCCCTCCGCCGACAGCCGGGGCAGCAGCGCGTCCACGATCGTGACCGGGATCCTGTTGCTGTTCTCGTACGGCGCCAGCCGCTCCAGCACCATGCCGGTGCCGTACGACGCGACCTGCAGCCCGAAGTAGCGCTGCGCGGTCACCAGCCCGGTGGAGAAGCAGCCCACGACCAGCTCGGGCCGCAGCGCCGCGAAGCACACCTCGGCGGGCACGCTCTCGGCGGCCACCGACAGGTCCACCCCCAGAGGCCCGGCCGCGGCCCGCAGGAGCCTGGCGTGCCGGCGCCCGGCGGCCGGGTGCGGTTTGAACACGACGTCGGTGCAGCCGCGGGCGGCCAGCGCCGCCAGCATCGTCTCGTGCAGCGCGGCCTCCTCCTCCGGTGTGACGATCTCCAGCGCCGACAGGTACTGGCCGAGGATCATCGCCTGTCCCGCGGGCGGTCCTGGCGCGGTGGCGGCCACCTCGTCCAGCACCGACAGGAAGCGCTCGCCGGGCAGGATCTCGGGCGCGACGCCGTACTCGCTGAGCAGCAGCGGCGTCAGGCCCGGCACGAGGTCCAGGTGGAGCAGCCGCCCGACGCGGCGGAAGATCTCGGCGGGCAGCGGGTCGCGGGTCGGACCGTAGCTCATCAACCCGTCGGAGTAGACGGTGATCGGGCAGTCGCGCACCAGTCCCGCGATCGTGCGGGCGGGCGGCACCGCGATCGACTCCACCACCAGCTCCTCGACCCCGTCCAGCCCCCAGTGGGAGCGGATGAGGCGCTCCATCATGGGCACCTCGATGACCCGCGCCCGCCAGTCGGACGGATGCAAGGGGGCGATGAGCTCGTTCCACGAGACGACCTCGTCGAAGCGGCCGCGCAGCGGCGCGAAGCCGGGCGTCCCGTCGAGCGGCGTCGCCACCTCGGGCACGGCCGCGTTGTTCGACACCACGAGCACGCGCCGGCCGTCGCCGAACCGGCCGTCGTCGATGGCGGCGGCCAGCGACATCGCCCCGAACAACGTCGAGGCGTAGAAGACCTTCACGGGGACTCCTCCCGGTCACGGCGGACCCGGCTGTGCGGGCTGGGGGGCAGGCCGGGCACCAGGGCCCGCAGCAGCGCCTCGCGGTCGCAGGCCATCCCGGCCACCGACTCCGCCACGAGCTCCGGGGGCAGCGCGCCCACCATCTCCGCGCCGCGCTCCTCGAAGCGGGCGCGCAGCTCGGGCGCGAGACGGTCGCCGATGTCCAGGTGGTGGGCCAGCAGCGCGCAGAAGTTCCGCACCGCCTTGGGCAGGAACTCCGGCTCCACGTCCTTGAAGACCAGCTCGAACGCGTCGAAGAAGTGCAGCTGGCGCTCGTCGCCCACCTGCGTCAGCGACCCGGAGACCAGGCGCCGGTAGAACACGCCGGCCAGCGACACCACCGCGAACGTGGCGGCCTCCCTGTGCAGCCGCCAGATCCACGGACGGTCCTCGGCGGTGTGCAGCGAGCCGGGGAAGTGGAGCAGGTCGCCCAGGGAGCGCCGGTAGACCCCGGCCCACGCGTACGGGTAGTCCACCATGGTCCGGACCCCCGCGGGCATGATGGCGCCGCGCGCCTCGAGCACCGAGCCCCTCGGGGCGGCCAGCGGGGCCCGGTGCACGACCCGCTTGCGGCCCTCGACCTGGACATGGTCGGTGCGGACGAAGTCGCACCCGAGCCCGTCGACGGCCTCGACCAGTTGCGCCAGGTAGCCGGGGGCCAGCCAGTCGTCGCCGTCCAGGAACGTGACGTACCGGCCCGACGCGGCCGACAGCCCCGTGTTGCGCGCGTCGGCCAGCCCCGCGGGAGCGCGGTTGCGCACCAGGCTCAGCCCGGGCAGGTCGAGGAGGAAGTCCTCCACGATGTCGCCCGTGGCGTCCTCGGACCCGTCGTCCACGACGATGAACTCGAAGTCGTGCCGGGCGTTACGGCAGAGCGAGGCGAGCGCGTCGGCGATGAACCGCTCGCCGTCCCGCACGGGCACGACGACGGAGAGAGTGATCACGTACGGATCTCCTGATGGGGGACGGTCAGACGGTCACCCGGCGCAGGCGGGCCTTGGGGGCCTCCTCGCCGGGGAAGACGCGCTTGACGCCGTCGCCCATGGCCTGCTCGATGACGCGGATGTCGCGTACGAGGTGCTCCAGGCCCGCCGGCTCCAGCGAGGCGGCGTGGTCGGAGCCCCACATGGTCCTGTCGAGCGTGATGTGCCGCTCGACGCAGACCGCGCCGAGCGTCACGGCGGCCAGCGAGATCTGCAGCCCGCGCTCGTGCCCGGAGTAGCCGACGGGCACGCCGTAGCGCTCCTTGAGCGTGGTGATCGTGCGCAGGTTCGCCTCCTCGGGAGGCAGCGGGTACGTGGACGTCGCGTGCATCATGATCAGCTTCTCGGTGCCGAGGATCTCGACGGCCCGGTCGATCTCCGGCAGCGTCGACATGCCGGTCGACAGGATGACCGGCTTGCCGGTGGCGGCCAGGACGCGCAGCAGCTCGTGGTCGGCGACGCTCGCCGAGGCCACCTTGTGCGCCAGGACGTCCATCTCCTCCAGGAACTCCACCGACGGCACGTCCCATGGGGAGGCGAACCAGTGCAGCCCCCGCTCGTCGCAGTATTTCGCGATCTGGCGGTACTCGTCGTGGCCGAACTCGGTCCGCTCCTTGTACTCCAGGTACGTCATCTCGCCCCACGGCGTCTGCCGGACCTGGCCCTTCTGCTCCTCGGGCACGCAGATCGCCGGAGTGCGCTTCTGGAACTTGACCGCCTGGCAGCCCGCGTCGGCGGCCACGTCGATGAGGCGGCGGGCGATGTCGAGGTCGCCGTTGTGGTTGATGCCGATCTCGCCGATCACGTAGACGGGCTCGCCGTCGCCGACCAGCACGTCGCCGATCGCCACCGGGCCGAGCCTGCGCTCCGTCCTCGCCTCGGCGACGGGGGGCGCGGGGCGGGCGGCCACGACCCGGTCGCACAGCTCGCGCACCGCCCCCGACCCGCCGGGCCTGGTCAGCACCACGCGGGCGGCGGCGCGCACGCGCGGGTGCGCGTCGGGCGTCGCGACGGGCCAGCCGACCTCGGCCATCGGGCCCAGGTCGTTGACGTCGTTGCCGACGTAGGCGACCCTGGCCGGGTCGAGGCCCTCGATGTCGAGCCAGTCGCGCAGCACGGTGCGCTTGTCGGCGAGCCCCTGCAGCACGGGCACGCCCAGCTTGCGGGCGCGGGCGGCCACCACCGGGTTGCGCTCGGTCGACATCACCAGCACCTTCACACCCGACCGCCTCAGCAGCGACACGCCCATCCCGTCGGAGCGGCTGACCAGCACCATCTCCCGGCCCTCGGAGTCGACGTAGGCACGGTCGTCGGTGTGCACGCCGTCGAAGTCGGTGATGACCGCGTCGACGTCGATCGGCTCCGGCTCGTCGAGGAACGGGGCCAGCGCGCGGACCAGTTCGAGGTCCTCGGGGTCGTCGACCTCGATGGCGTGCTGCGGCGGCACCGGCTGCACGGTGACCTGTCCGAAGAAGCGGTGGCCGCGCTCGCGCAGGCCGGCGGTGCGCATGACGTAGAAGGCGCCGTTCTCGCGGAACTGGGGCTCGCGGTCCTGGCGGCGCGGTCTGACGGCGGGGTCGTGGTTGACGCCCCCGCCGGTGGCCGTCCAGAGGAACTCGTGCGTCGGCAGCCCCGACACGACCGAGTCGGCCTGGCCGGCCAGCACCTTGCGCACCGCCGCCGACAGGTCGGCGGGATCGATGAACGCGCTCGTGCACTGCACGAGCACCACGACCTCGGGGTCGGCGCCGAGGGCGTCGAGCGCGTGCAGCACCGCCGACTCGCTGGAGGCGGTCGAGCCGCTCAGCTCCTCGGGCCGGTCGACCACGGTCGCCCCCGCCTGCCTGGCGGTCTCGGCGATGCCCGCGTGGTCGGTGCTGACCACGACCTCGTCCACGAGTTCGGCGCGCAGGCACGCCCGCACGGCGCGGGTGACCAGGGGCACGCCCCCGACCAGGGCGAGGTTCTTCAAGGGAACGCCCGCCGAACCTCCGCGGGCGGGAACTACGGCCAGGACTCGCACGGTGGGTCTCCTCGGTACGTCGGATTGCACCCAGAAGCTAGAAGGCCGGGTTGAACGGCCAGCGTCACCGTCATTAACTTTCCATGGGGATCCGGTAGAGCAACTCTGGCCGGCCCACTCCGCCGTACCGCGGTTCGCGGGCGGCCACGCCCAGCTCCACCAGGTGTTCCAGGTAGCGGCGCGCCCTGAGGGCGCTCAGCACGCGGTCCACGTCGCCCTGCCCGATCGCCAGGCCGGCCTCCTCCTTGAACCGGGCGTGACGCGTGAGCTTCTCCAGCGGTGTCGCGTAGGTGAACGGCTTGAGCAGGTACTGGGAGATGCCGAGCGACACCGTGGCGGGCATCGGGGTGCCGACCGGCTACTCCTTCAACCTCGACGGCACCGCCGTCTACCTGACCATGGTCACGCTTTCATCGCCACGGCCACGGGCTCGCCGCTGGAGCTCGGCGAGCAGGTGGCGCTGCTGGTGTTCATGATGATCGCGTCGAAGGGGGCCGCGGGCGTGACCGGCGCCGGTCTGGCCACGCTGCTGGACGAGGCCGAGCCGCAGGAGACCGGGGCCGGGCGCGAGATGACGACGGTCTAGTCAGGGCGCGGGGTGAGGGAACGCCGTCACCGCACGAGCGGGAGCCGCAGGACGAACCTCGCCCCGCCCGGGCGGTCCTCGACGGCGATCCGGCCGCCGTGCGCCATCGCCACGTCCCGGGCGATGGCCAGGCCCAGCCCGGTGCCGCCCGCGTCACGGCTGCGGGCCGCGTCCAGGCGGGTGAAGCGTTCGAAGATGCGCTCGCGGTCCTCCACGGCTATCTCCATCCCGTCGTTCTCGACGGCCAGCACCGCCATGCCGTCCGCGCGGGAGACCGTGACCAGGACCCGGGACTCGGCGTGCCGCTGGGCGTTGTCCAGCAGGTTCGTCAGCACCCTGCCGAGCTGGACGCGTACCCCTTCGACCACCACCCCCTCCTCCAGCTCCACCTGGACGGGCACCTTGTCGGAGCGGGTGGACAGCTCCTGGCGCACCAGCACGGCCAGGTCGACGCACTCCTTGGCGGAGTCCACCTGGGATCCGATCCTGGCCAGGAGCAGCAGGTCGGTGATGATGGCCTCCAGACGGTCGGTGTCGCGCAGGCTGCCGCTCACCAGCGATTCGACGTCGGTGTCCTCCGGGTACAGCTGGGCGCTTTCGAGCTGGGCGCGCAGCCCGGCGATGGGGGTGCGCAGCTCGTGCGAGGCGTCGGAGGCGAACTGGCGTTGCTGCTCGGCGGAGCGCTCCAGCCGGGCCAGCGTGTTGTTGACCGACCGGGCCAGCTGGGCCAGCTCGTCGTCGCCCGGCGGCTGCGATACCCGGTGGCTCAGATCGCCGGCGCGGACGGCGTCCAGCTCGGCTCGCATGATCGCCACCGGGCGCAGCGCCTTCCCCGTGACCAGCCACGTGGTCCACGAGGCCAGCGCGATCAGGACCGCGACCTGGACGAAGACGATCACTTCGAGAACGCGGGTGTCGAGCACGTCGGGGGCCCTGCGGCCGGCGTACACGACGGGGGAGTCGTCGAAGATGGTCACCCGTACCGCCGACAGATGCACGCACTCGCTGGGCAGGCAGTTCGTGGTGCTGATGTCCTGGGTCTCCTGCGTGGGGCGCACGTCGCTGAGCGGCGGCAGGTTCCTGGCCGCGTCGCTCGTGGCGAGGATCTGCCCGCTGGGGCCGATGACCTGGATCAGGTCGACCGACGGGTTGACCACCGGGATGGCGGCGCCCGCGGGCAGCGCGCCGCCGCGCATCTCGGCGGCGATGCGCTCGGCGGTGTCCCTCGTCGACTGGAAGACGCTCGCCTCGATGACGGACCTGGCCACCACGATGCCGACGATGGCGAGGGGGATGAACACGAGGGCGGCAACGGCCGTCGCGATGAGGGTCACGCGTCCGCGCAGGGACCTGGCCCACCAGGGTGCCATCCCCCGAGGTTACCGAGCGTGATTGCCGCTGTATGTCGGGTCAGGACAAAGATTCACCCAACCGTGGAGCGCTGGAGCCAGACCGTGGTGTCCGGCGGCACGGACCCGTCGCCCGGCAGCGGCCCGCTCGACAGCAGCACCTCGCCCGTCACGTCGGGACGCACCGGCTCCTCGCCCGTGTTGACCACCACGACCAGGCCGGGGTCGCGCTCGATGGCCAGCACGTCCTCGGGGGAGTCGAGCCACGTGAGCGTCCCGCCGCCGAGCGCCGGGTGCTCCTTGCGGATCCGCAGGGCGGCCCGGTAGAGGTTCAGCGTGGAGCCGGGGTCGTCCTCCTGGGCCTGCGCCGACAGCGCCGCCCACGAGGCGGGGATCGGCAACCACGGGTCGGTCCAGCCCATGCCTGCCGAGCGGGTCCACGGGATGGGCACCCGGCAGCCGTCGCGGCTGTCGCCGCGGCGCAGGAACGCCGGGTCCTGGCGCAGCTCGTCCGGCAGGTCGAGCACCTCGGGCAGGCCCAGCTCCTCGCCGTTGTAGAGGTAGGCCGAGCCGGGCAGGGCCAGCATGAGCAGGGTGGCCGCCCGGGCGCGGGCCGGTCCGCCGTGGCGGGTGACGTGGCGCGGCTTGTCGTGGTTGGACAGCACCCACGTGGTGGGCGCCCCGACCGTCTCCGCCTCCTTCAGCGACTTCTCGATGACCGTACGGAACGACTTGGCGTGGAAGTCGGCCAGCATGAAGTCGAAGTTGAACGCCTGGTGCAGCTCGTCCGGGCCGATGTAGCGGGCCAGCCGCTCCGGCGAGGACACCCACGCCTCGGCCACCGCCATCCGGCCGCCCGGGTAGGAGTCGAGAATCGGCCGCCACTCGCGGTAGATGTCGTGCACGCCGTCCTGGTCGAAGTACGGCACCTGCTCCCCGCCCAGCATTTCGGCCTGGCGACCGTCCTTCGCCCCCACGTCGGGCAGCCCGGCGGCCTTGACCATGCCGTGCGCGACGTCGATGCGGAAGCCGTCCACGCCGCGGTCGAGCCAGAACCGCAGGATGTCGCGGAACTCGGCGCGCACCTCCGGGTTCTCCCAGTTGAGGTCGGGCTGCTCGGGAGCGAACAGGTGGAGGTACCACTGCCCGTCCTCGACCTGGGTCCAGGCGGGGCCGCCGAAGATCGACTCCCAGTCGTTGGGCCGATCGCGGAAGATGTAGCGGTCGCGCAGCCCGGCCTGGAACCACGGGTGCCGGTCGGAGGAGTGGTTCGGGACGAGGTCCGCGATGACCCTGATGCCGGCCTCGTGCGCGTCGGCGACGAGCGCGTCGAAGTCGCCGAGCGAGCCGAACATGGGGTCCACGTCCCGGTAGTCGGCCACGTCGTAGCCGCCGTCGGCCATCGGGGAGGTGTAGAAGGGGCTCAGCCAGATGGCGTCCACGCCCAGGCGCGCGAGGTAGGGCAGCCGGCCGCGCACGCCTTCGAGGTCGCCGACGCCGTCGCCGTCGGAGTCGGCGAAGCTGCGGGGATACACCTGGTACACGACGGCGTCACGCCACCAGTCGTCGTTGCCGAGCATGTCTGTCCTTCCCCCGGGATGTCCCGAGATGTCGGGATGGTCTGGTGAAGGATGCCGCGATCGTTCTCCGGCGGTCAAGTGCAACTTGCGGAAAGTTGCAAGGATCACCGTCTCCCGCTGGAGCGGCCGGTCAGGAGGTCAGAGTGGGTGCGGATCGGACCGTACGGTTGCGCAAGTTCTTGCGGTTCTGGCCGAGCCGCCACGAGGGCCGGGGATGTGAACGAGCGTGTGGCGTCCCGCCCCGTGATCACGCTACGGTGGCCTCTGCCGTGGTCAGTGTGTCAACTAGATAGTGGTGTGCTCGCATGAGGGTGTTGCCCGTAGCCGTCATCGTTTCGCTCCTGCCGGCCGCGCCGGCCGTGGCTCAGGCCCACGCGGGAACGACGTACTACGTCGACTCCCGGTCGGGCGACGACGCGGCCGCCGGCACCAGCGCGAGCACCGCGTGGAAGTCGCTCGACCACGCGATCTCCGGCCTCGAGCCGGGCGACACCGTCAGCGTCAGGCGCGGCAGCGGCTTCACCGGGCCCATCACCCTCACCTCCAGCGGCACTAAGGCCCAGCCGATCACCATCACGACGCACGGCTCCGGAGCCAAGCCGAAGATCAGCGGCTCCGACGGCGACTGCGTCGTGGTCAAGGGCGATCACTGGCGCATCAGCGGCCTGCGGGCCTCCGCCTGCCGCTGGGCCGGGTTCCGGCTCGACGGCGACTACAACGAGCTGATCGGCGTGCAGGCCGACAAGAACATCGCCGGGGCCTTCGTCACGCCCTCCGGCGCCCGCAACACCATCCGCGACAGCGTCTTCACCGACAACAACCGGATGAGCGTCAACAACGAGGGCGGCGACAACGACTCCGGCGCCTTCGGCGTGCTGCTCAACGGCGACGACAACGTGGTGACCCGCAACACCATCACCGGCAGCTTCGCCAAGAGCAAGGACTACGGCACCGACGGCGCCGCCGTCGAGGTCTTCGGCGGCGACCGCAACCGCGTCACCCACAACACCGCCAGGAACAACGAGACGTTCACGGAGCTCGGCGCCAAGAAGGGCAAGACCGCCACCGGCAACGTGTTCGCCTTCAACGTCGTCACCTCCTCGCGCAAGCGCGGCTCCTTCCTCATCACCCGCGGTCCCCGCCACATCGTCGGGCCGGTCAAGGGCACGGTCGCCGTGCACAACTCGGTCTACCTGCCGGCCAGGGACACCGTCGGCTGGTCCTGCCACGACGGCTGCGCGCCGTCCATCCTGAAGCTGCGCAACAACGTGATCGTCGTCGGCGGCGAGACCGGCTTCGAGGACGGCAAGGGCGCCGACGAGGGCGGCAGCGTGTACAAGGGCCGCAAGACCAGGTTCAAGCTGGGCCCGAAGTCGGTCATGGCCGACCCGCAGTTCACCTCCCGCACCGACCTGCGCCTCGGCGCCGGCTCCCCGGCGCTCGGCCGCGGCATCGCCCTGCCCCCTTCCTGGTACGGCGGCAAGGCCTTCGCCAAGGACATGAAGGGCAAGGCGCTGACCGGTTCGCCCGACGCGGGGGCGTACCAGCGCTGACCCGCTGCCACCGTCCGCCGGGTCTAGAGTGAGCCATGTGCTGCACGATGTTCGCGGGCCTCTGGTGAGGCAGCTCGCCGAGTCCGACGCTCCCCGCCGCTACTGGCACATGGGTGACGAGGACGGGCGGGCCTGGTTGTTCGAGAGCGTCGAGGGCGACGGCGAGCACTGGGCGGTCAGGCAGGTGGAGGTGGGCGCCGACCGGGCGGCCCGCCGCTACTGGTGGCGGCGGCTGCAGGACGACGACGGCTTCCTGACCGACCAGCCGCTGGAGATCTGGGAGCTGACCGAGATCACCGCGGCGGCCTTCGAGGCCGTCTGGGCCGCCGCCGGCTGAGCCCGCGCGCCTACCGGGCGGAATAGCTCGCCAAGCCGTTGATCATCAGGTGGACGGCCGTGTCGAAGGTGCGGGCGGTCTCGTCGGGGTCGTCCGGCACGTGGCCCTGGACCTCGGTGGTGATCAGCCCCGTGACGAACGCGTGCAGCACGTCGCTCGTCCGGCGCAGCTCGGGCTCCGGCACCCCGGCCTGCCGCAGGATGCGGTAGAGGGTGGCCCAGATCACCAGCGTCCTGTCCTCGATGATCTCCGGGTGGGCGTGCAGATGGGTCCACATGGCCGGGTGGCTGCGCGCGTGCCGGTAGTAGGCCACGGCCAGCGCTCTCAGCTGGTCCTGCCATGGAGTGCCGTCGTCCGGCGGGATGCGCACGCGCTGCTGGATCGTGGCGCAGATCAGCCTGATCAGCGCGTCCTTGCTCGCCACGTGGTGGTAGAGCGACATCGGGTTGACGTTGAGCTCGGCCGCCAGCTTGCGCATGGACAACCCCTCCACGCCGCCCTCGTCAATCAGGCGCAGTGCCGTGGAGCTGATCTCTTCCAGTGTCAGGGGTGTCCCTCTGCGCGCGCTCACAGCCATACGCCGTATGGTAGCGTCCGCCATACGGTGTATGGCTAATCAAGGGAGCTCTCATGGCACGCATCCCCGCGCCGCCGGGCCTGCCCGTCGTGGGCAACACGCTGCAGATCCCCTCGCACTCGCCGGTGGAGCACTTCGTCAAGGTCGCCTCCCGGTACGAGGAGGGCATCTTCCAGCTCGAGATCGCCGGTCGCACGGTCGTCCTGGTGTACGACCCTGACCTGGTCGCGGAGGTGTGCGACGAGAGCCGGTTCGTCAAGCGCATCAACCCGCCGCTGTCGATCGTGCGCGACTTCGCCGGCGACGGGCTGTTCACCGCCGACCGGGACGAGCCCGTCTGGGGGCAGGCGCACCGCATCCTGATGCCGGCCTTCAGCCAGCGCTCGATGAAGGCGTACTACCCGCAGATGCTCGAGGTCGCCGAGCAGCTCGTCGCGTCGTGGGCCGTCCGCCAGGGGGAGGACCTGCCCGTCGCCGACGACATGACCCGGCTCACCCTGGACACGATCTCGCTCACCGGGTTCGGCTACCGTTTCCACTCGTTCGACTCGCCCGAGCTGCACCCGTTCCTCAAGGCCATGGGCGGCGCGCTGACCGAGGCCATGCTGCGCAACCAGCAGCTCCCGTTCGTCACCAAGCTGCAGCGCAAACGTGAGGTGGCCTACCGCCGCGACATCGCCACCATGCAGGAGCTCGTCGACGACGTGATCAGGCAGCGCCGCGCCGAAGGCTCGACCGGCTCGAAGGACCTGCTCGGGCTCATGCTGGAGGCGTCCGACCCGCGAAGCGGCGCCCGCCTGTCCGACGAGAACATCCGCAACCAGGTCCTCACCTTCCTGATCGCCGGGCACGAGACGACCAGCGGCCTGCTCTCCTTCGCGCTGTACAACCTGCTGCGCGAGCCCCACACCCTGGCCCGCGCGTACGACGAGGTGGACCGGCTGCTGCCGGACGACGAGCCGCCCTCCTACGAGACGATCATGAAGCTCGACGTGATCCCCCGCATCCTGGAGGAGACGCTGCGCGTCTGGTCGCCGATCCCGCTGTTCGGGGTGAGCCCGATGGAGAACACCACGATCGGCGACTATGCCCTGCCCGAGGGCGCCAGGACCGGCGTGCTGCTGCCGGCGTTGCACCGCCACCCCAAGGCGTGGGATCGGCCCGCCGAGTTCGACATCGACCGCTGGCTGCCCGACCAGAAGAAGGAGCACCACCCGGCGGCGTACAAGCCCTTCGGCAACGGCGAGCGGGCCTGCATCGGCCGCCAGTTCGCGCTCACCGAGGCCAGGCTCGCCCTCGCGCTGATCCTGCGGCGGTTCGCCGTGTCCGACCCGAGCGTCTACCGCATGAAGATCAAGCAGATGCTCACCCTCAAGCCGGACGGCTTCACGCTCAGGGTCCGCGAGCGCCGCGCCCACGAGCGGGCGGTCGTGGCCGTGCCGGAGGCGCGGGAGAGCGAGCAGCAGGAGATCGCCGTCACCGGCGTCCCCCTCACCGTCGCGTACGGCTCCAACCTCGGCACCAGCGCCGACATCGCCGAACGCCTGGCCGAGCGGGCCGGGCGAGCCGGGTTCGCCACCACGCTGACGGCGCTGGACGAGCTGACGCCGCCGGGCGAGGGCCTGCTCGTCGTGGTCGCCTCCTCCTACAACGGCAAGGCCCCCGACAACGCCCAGCGCTTCGACGCCCTGGAGTCGCTGCCCGACATGTCCGGGGTGCGGCTGGCCGTGCTGGGCTGCGGCAACACGCAGTGGCCCACCTACCAGGAGTTCCCCAAGCGGGCGTACGAGAAGCTGGCGGCGGCGGGCGCCGTGCCGCTGATCGAGCGCGGCGAGGCCGACACGGACGGCGACTTCGACGGTGCCGTGTCGGCGTGGACGGCCCGGCTGTGGGAGGCGCTGGCCGAGGAGTACAGCGCGCCCACCGCGGGCGTGGGCCCCCGCTACGAGATGGAGGTGCTCAGCGAGACCGAGGTCCGGCCTGCGGTCGTGTCCGAGCGGGCCTTCCCGCTGACCGTCGTCTTCACCGGGGAGCTGACCGGCGACCCCGCCGGGCTCTGGGACTTCTCGATCGAGGCGCCCCGCCCCGGCGTGCGCTCCATCGTGGCCAGGCTGCCCGAGGGCGTCACCTACACGGCCGGCGACCACGTGGCCGTCTTCGCCAAGAACGACCCCGAGCTGGTGGAGTGGGCGCTGGGCCGCCTGCGCGTCCCCCGGGACCAGGTGGTACGGCTGCGCGCCGCCGGAGCCACCCACCTGCCCGTCGGCACGCCGGTCACGGCGGGCCTGCTGCTGACCGAGTTCGCCGAGCTGCAGGAGGTGGCCACCAGGTCCGACCTGGAGGCGCTGGCCGCGCACACCGCCTGCCCGTGGACCCGCGGCCAGATCGCCGAGCTGACCGCGAACTACGCCGACGAGATCCTCGCCAAGCGGGTCTCCCCGCTGGCCCTGCTCGACCGCTTCCCGGCGATCGAGCTGCCGCTCCCCGCGTTCCTGGAGATGGCCGGGCCGATCAGGCCGCGCTACTACTCGGTCTCCTCCTCGCCGCTGGCCGAGCCCGGCCTCGTCCGGCTCACCGTCGGCCTGGTCGAGGGGCCCGCCTGGTCCGGCTCCGGCACCTACCACGGCATGTGCTCGGCCTACCTGGCCGGGCTGAAGGAGGGTGACGTCTTCTACGGATACGTCCGGGTCCCCGCGCCGCCGTTCCGGCTGCCCGCGGACCCGGCCACTCCGGTGATCCTCGTCGGCCCCGGCACCGGGTTCGCGCCGCTGCGCGGCTTCCTGGAGGAGCGGGCGCTGACCTGTGCGACCGGCCGGGCCGCTGTGTTCACCGGCTGCCGCCATCCGGACCACGACCAGCTGTACGCGGGCGAGCTGGCCGCCTGGGCGGCGTCGGACGCGGTGACCGTGCACGCCGCGTACTCCGCCGTGCCGGGGCATCCGCACCGGTTCGTGCAGGACGCCATCGCCGCGCGCGCGGACGAGGTGTGGGAGCTGCTGGAGCAGGGCGCCCACGTCTACGTCTGCGGCGACGGCCTGCGGATGGCGCCGGCCGTGCGGCAGGCGCTGCTGGACGTCCACCACCGGGCGACCGGCCGCGACGGCGCGGCGTGGCTGGCGGGGCTGGAGGCGGACGGGCGCTACCAGCAGGACGTCTTCGCCTGATCCCGCGAGGCCCTGGTCAGCAGAACGTGGTGTCCAGGGCCTTCTGCAGGGCGTCGGCGGGGGTCGTCCCGCTGTAGGGGTTGCCCGACACCACGAGCGTGCGGCCGTCGTCCGAGCGCAGCGCGTACGTGATGTAGCCGAAGACGCCGCCGCTGTGGCCGTGGACGCTCTTGCCGCACGTCAGGTCGAACCTCTGCAGGCCGAGCCCGTAACCCATGCCTTCGGCCGCCGGC
The DNA here is from genome assembly GCF_004348685.1 of Nonomuraea deserti. Taxonomy (GTDB): domain Bacteria; phylum Actinomycetota; class Actinomycetes; order Streptosporangiales; family Streptosporangiaceae; genus Nonomuraea; species Nonomuraea deserti. The sequence continues at coordinate 14,707 of NZ_SMKO01000210.1, forward strand.
CGCGTGGTGCGCATCTGCTTGAGCGCGGACCTGCTGGTCAGCTTCCCGCCCAGCAGGGCGTCGAGAAAGCGGGACAGGTCGGCCGTGGTCGAGATCATCTCGCCCGCGCCGTATTCCAGGGACGGGTTGATGCGGGTGGCGTCCACCATCTTGCCCTTGTGGACGGCGTAGCCATGGGCGTGCGGCCGGGGCATCGACTGGCGGTGCCCCGGCAGGGAGGTGTGGGTCATGCGGAGGGGCCGCAGGATCCTGGTGGTGATCGCGTCGGCGTACGAGCCGCCTGTCAGCTTCTCGATCAGCATGGCGGCCACCACGTAGTTCGTGTTGGAGTAACGCCAGCCCTCGCCCGGCTTGAAGTACGGCGGCTTGGACAGCCCGACCGCCAGCAGCTCCTCCGGCGTCTGGTCGTAGCGCGTCTCGACCGGCCGGAAGTCGCGCAGCGACCAGCCGGGGATGCCCGCGCCGGCGTAGTCGAACAGCCCGCTGGTGTGGTTGAGCACCTGCCGCACCGTGATCGGGCTGCCCTCGGGCAACGCGCCGGGCAGGTGCTCGGCCACCGGGTCGTCGAGCGACAGCTTGCCCTCGTCGGCGAGTTGCAGCACGACGGTGGCCACGAACGTCTTGGTCACGCTGCCGATGCGGAAATGGCCTTCGGGGTCGGCCGGCCTGCGCGAGACCACGTCGCGGTATCCGGCGGCGGCCGTCCATTCCTTGCCCTTGTCGCTGACCCGGACCAGGGCCGCCGACAGCGCCTTGGCCTTCACCAGGTTGTCGAGCTGCCGTTCTAGGGATTCGAAGCGGTCGTCCGCGGGTGCGAGCGTAGTCAGGACGAGCGAAAGAGCGGCTATCTTCAGGGAAATCATGGGGACGACTGTAGAAATCAGGGGAGGACCCGGCCATGCGGTCCGCCATACGATGACCTGCGGAAAACCGCAACATGCTTTATCGACAATCCGGACTCAACGCTGCATGCTGGGATATAAACCGCAGCATGTGCGACACATCCGTGGAACATGCTCGACATCACTCCACGGCACTGTGGGAGCCTCTGGAAAGGGGGGCGCGATGCTGCTGCGACTGAGGGTGTCTCTTCCGGACAGGCCGGGCGGCCTGGGGCAGGTCGCCAAGGCGCTGGGGGCGCTGGGAGCCGACATCCTGCAGGTCGTTGTGCTCGAGCGCGAGTGCGGCCGCGCCGTGGACGACTTCACCGTCTCCTGGCCCGGCCCGATCAGCCCGAGCGAGGCGAGCGAGCGGCTGTCCTCCATGCCCGGCGTGCGCGTGGAAGGGGTCTGGCAGACCAAGGAGATGCCGGGATCCGCCCCCGACTACGACCTGTTGATGCACGTCGCGGCCGAGCCCGCACGAGGGTTCGCCACGCTGGTGGACGCGCTGCCCGGGCTGTGCGGGGCGGAATGGTCGGTGGCCGTGGCCGACGGCGCCGTGCGGCACGCCTCGCTGGCCGCCCCCGCCGAGTTCGACCCACCCGAGCGCCCGCCGCGGGCCATCACCGTCGACGCCCGCGAGCTGCGGCTGATGTTGCTCCCGGTGGTCACCCAGGGCCTGCACGTGGTGGTCGCCAGGGCCGGCGGGCCGGTGTTCCACCGCGCCGAGGTCGAACGCGCCGCGCGCATCGTGGACGTGGTCGCCACGCTCGCCGCCCGGCACACGTCCGTACGCGCGGGTCATTGACCGGGCGATCACCTCGTCACTAACGTGATCGGTGCGAACAGGAGCCGCCCTTGACCGTTCACGAGCCCAGCATCGGCCGCTACTACGAGGACTTCACCGTCGGGGACGTCTACCAGCACCCCATGGGCCGCACGATCAGCGAGGCCGACAACACCTGGTTCACGCTCCTGACCATGAACACCAACCAGAACCACTTCAACGCCCACTTCGCCGCCAGGGCGCCCACCGGCAGGATCATCGTGAACTCCGGCCTGACCGTGGCCATCGTGCTCGGTCTCTCCGTCATCGACGTCAGCCAGACCGCGATCATGAACCTCGGCTGGGAGGACATCCGGCTCACCCACCCGGTGTTCGCGGGCGACACCCTCTACGCCGAGTCGAAGGTCACCGCGAAACGCGAGTCGAGATCGCGCCCGTACGCGGGCATCGTCACCTGCTACACGCGCGGGCTCAACCAGGACGGCGACGAGATCATGTCGTGGACGCGCACCGTCATGGTCTACAAGCGCGACGCGCCGCACGACAAGGACTACTTCCCGCAGGCCAGGACCGGCCCGCTCTGACGGCCCCTAGCGGCCCCTTCGACGGCCCCTTAGACGGATCGAGAGAGCCATGGACTTCGAGCTGACGGACGAGCAGAAGGCGTTCCGCGAGACCCTGCGGGCGTTCGTGGAGAAGGAGATCCTGCCGGTGGCCACCGAGTGGGAGCACTCCGGCCGGTACCCGGCCGAGATCATCGGCAAGATGAAGCAGATGGGGCTGTTCGGCCTCAGCGTCCCCGAGGAGTACGGCGGGATGGGCGCCGACATGGTGTCGTTCGCCCTGGTCTTCGAGGAGATCGCGCGCGGCTGGATGGGCGTGGCGGGCACCATCGGCTCCCATTCACTGGCCTGCTGGATGATCGCCCGCCACGGCACCGAGGAGCAGAAGAGCCGCCACCTGGCCGACCTGGCCGGCGGCGTCCGCCGCACCGCGATCGCGCTCACCGAGCCGGGCGCGGGCACCGACCTGCAGGGCATTCAGACGCGCGCCGTACGCGACGGCGACCACTACGTCGTGACCGGCACCAAGACGTGGATCACCAACGCCCGCCACGCCGACCCGCTGCCCGTGCTCGTCAAGACCTCGATCGAGGAGCCCGCCCACAGGGGCATGTCGGTGCTGCTCGTCGACCCTTCCGCAGAGGGCTTCAGCGTCAGCCGGGACCTGCCCAAGCTCGGCTACAAGGGCACCGAGACGTGCGAGGTGGTGCTCGACGCGGTGCGCGTGCCGGTGTCCTGCCTGCTCGGAGGCGTCGAAGGGCGAGGGATGCAGCAGGTGCTCGGCGGGCTGGAGATCGGCCGCATCAACATCGCGGCCCGCGCCGTCGGCGTCGCCCAGGCGGCCTACGACGCGGCGCTCTCCTACGCCCGGGAGCGCACGGCCTTCGGGCAGCCGATCGCGGACTTCCAGGCCATCCAGCTCAAGCTCGCCGACATGGCCACCGAGATCCAGGCCGCCCGCCTGCTCACCTACTGGTCGGCCGCGCGGGCCGACAGGGGGGAGCGGGTGGACATGGAGGCGGGGATGGCGAAGTACTTCGCCTCGGAGGTGGCGCTGAAGGCCTCGCTGGAGGCGATGCGGATCCACGGCGGATACGGCTACTCCCAGGAGTTCGTGGTCGAGCGGCTCTACCGGGACGCGCCGCTGATGGCCATCGGGGAGGGCACCAACGACATCCAGCGCATGGTGATCGCCCGCGCGCTCGTTTCCGGAAAGGGCCGCCTCGGCTGGTGACGCGGGAGGCGTTCCGAGGGGTGCGAACCCCGTACGGGACCGCATCACTTGGCCCGATACGGGTATGTTGGTGCGGGTGTC
>NZ_SMKO01000211.1 GCF_004348685.1 Nonomuraea deserti
AATCCGGCCGCACCTCGGCGACCATCCGCACCGCTCGGCGGCGCAGCTCGGCGGGGTAGGGAGACTTACCAGGCATGGACTCGATCCTCTCAAGAGATCAAGTCTCCACCGAACCCGGGGCGATTCACGCAGGCCGGCAGGGTGTCTGCTTGCGAGCACAGGAAGTCGGCCCATGTGCTGGACGCCCGCTGGGGTGCCGGATCAAGGCCTTCCTGCTTGAGGGTCTCCCAGACCGTGGACGGCGCGACCTTGATGCCGAGCGTGGCGAGCTCTCCGTGCACCCGCCGGAAGTCCCAGCTCGGGTTCTCCTGGACCGGGCGCAGAATGAGAGCGCGGATGGAGGGGACCGTGGGCGGGCGCCTAGGCTGCTTCGGTCTGCAGGTACGGGCATGGCGCCGTCGCATTAGATTGCGGTGCCAGCGCAGGACGGTATCCGGCCGAATGAGGAGCTGTAGCCGGCGCAAGGCCTCGCCGGGCAGCGAGGCTAGCAGGGCGGCGAGAAAGGCCCCGGTCTTCAGGTGCGAATCTGACTCTGATGTCGGCGCCGAGTTGCTGTTCAAGGATGATGATCTGGTGGCGCAAGGCAAGTATCGCCACGGCCTTGTCCCGATTGCCCATGGGCAGCAACCGCTGTGCAGCGAAGGCGTTCGTGATGGCGAGGTAGGTCAGGCGAAGGAGCACGACTGATCATCCTGCCGCACGCGTTTCCGTCTCCCGGTGACGGGAGCTGCGCCGAGATCAGGGTGCACGAAGGTAGCGTCAAACAGGTCGAGGTTTTCTGGACGGGCTGTGTGAGAACTCCCATCATCGGAAGACCCTTTGACCCTTACCCGGCGATCGATGCGCCGATAGCTTCACCCTAAATCCGGAAGAGCCGTGAAACTACCAGGAGCACTTGAAGGCCATCGCCTATCTAGCACGAAGGTGATCCCGGAGTACGCGAGATAGGAGCCGGATTCGACGGTGGGTGGATTCGTTGTTGAGGTGGGAGCGGATGAAGGCCGTCGCGCTCAGTGAGGTGATCTCAGCGAAATAGTTCGGGCGATTGGGATTTTCGGGACGCCGCCGGTGGCGTTCCGGGCCTTTCGGGAGGAGTCGCCGAAGGCCGGAAACAGACGTAGAGCCCCCGGCAGAAGAGGTCTCACCACAAGAATCTCAACCGGCCGGAAGGTTCCACGTGATTGCCCATCGTGCCACGCTCGACGTCTCTCGCGCACTCGTTCAGTACGTCACGCGACTCCTGCACGACGAACGCCGACTGCGTGGCATCCCGCAAGGCAGCCGAGCCTTGAGCCCGTTCCGGCAGGCGGTCATGGTGGTGCGCTGGTTCCGCGGCGAACACGACATCCCCAAGCTCGGCCGTGACCATCGCATCTCTCGGGCTACCGCCTACCGCTACATTCACGAAGGCATCGGAGTTCTCGCAGCTCAAGCACCTGATCTGCACGAAGCCCTCGACCGCGCCCAAGCCGAAGGACTGGCGTATGTGATCCTGGACGGCACCCTGATCGGTATCGACCGCTGCGCCGAGCAGACCATCAGCGTCAAGGGCGAGGCCATCGACGCCTGGTACTCCGGCAAGGCCCACCAGCACGCCGGCAACCTCCAAGCCCTCTCGGCACCCAACGGCCTGCCGTTGTGGATCGCCGAGGTGACCCCCGGCTCCGTCCATGACCTCACCGCCGCCCGCGCACAGGTTCTCGGCGCGCTGTACGCCGCAGCCGCACACGGCCTGCCCACCCTCGCCGACAGCGGCTACGACGGCGCCGGAATCGGCATCCACACACCGATCAAGCAGCCCGAAGGAACCAGATTCTCAGCCGGGACAACCGCACCTACAACCGGCTCCTACGCGCCTTGCGTTGTCTCGGCGAACGCGGATTCGCCCTGCTCAAAGGCCGCTGGCGGACCCTCCAGCACATCACCGTCAGCCCCAGCAGAATCGGTGACATCGCCCGCGCAGCACTTGTCCTCACCCATTTCGAGCACGACCATCTACCGGCAATTCGCTGAGATCACGTCAATGAAATCACAAAGTCAGCTAAGCAGCCTTGTTGTATGAGGGAAGATTGGCACTGCTCGTTCATTATCTCTCAGTAGCCATGCGCGAGCGATAACTCCTGGATAAGAGGCAGAGATGTCGTTCATCATGGCAGCGGCCGCGGCTGTGTCGACGAACCAGAGGACCGGTTCTTTCGGATCCGGGGAACGTCTCGCATCTACGAGGAGGGCCACTTGTATGCCTAGCGCTTTAGCGCGCATCAACTGATTGCCTGACTTTTTTCTAATGGCTTCAGCGACGGGCCCAAGCGCCCCCTGCTCTGCCAGCCATGTAGAATCAGCTATCGAATAGGATAGCGTTAATGGGTTGCGGTAAGCGAACACCACCTGCCGATCTTCATTGCGAAAGTCATATATCTCAGTTGAAGTCCAATCATCATCTCCGTCGCCCCATAGTTCCCGACTTGAAACATTTCGGTTTAATGCTGCCGCAAGAAAAGCGATAGCTAGAACTTTCTTATAATAGCGTCTGCGAGTCTTATCTTTCTTATTCACCTGCGGGACGACTGTGACTACGAATCCGTCGGACGCATGTAGCTCGCGGACTTTCTCGAGGGCACAAAAGAGGCGCTCTTCGATCTCGCTCATTGCGGCCGGGAGGATTGCTGAATGCGGAAGTGGAAGGATCGTATGATCCACGTAGTAGTCCTGAAAGTCAATCCGTAGGTGACCGTCAACGGTGAGCCCGGGAGGGTATTTTTCCGGCTGTCCTTCTGGGCTTCCGATAAATTCCGCAGCGATTCCGGCATCGTTAAGCTCGCCGATAAGCGATTTAAAAGCCGAGCGCTCTCTAGGCGAGAGATTCGCTGCCGCATTAAGCTGGTCGGGTGAGGGCATCCTGATCCTCATTGAGTGCGACGTCGAGGGCGATCTGTTGGTGGGCGGATAGCCGGATGTCGTGCGGGCCAGGCCAGCCGGCGCGGTCCAAGGCACGGCTTAAGGTACTGGGCGCGGTGTCGGTGATGAGCGCATCCGGACCATGCCTCACAAGCACCGACACCTTAGCCATCGCATATCCCTCAAACTGCTATTCGTCCTCGAACTCCTCTTCTTCGCTCTGGGGAAGGTCCTCCGGTGGGGCGGACCGGCGGTACTCGGGGTGATCCAGGTCCATCTGCTTGGCGGCGTGTAGCGGGGCGGGGTAGCGGGAGCGGTCGGACCAGGCGATTGTCTGATGGCACAGGCGGGCGGTAGCGATGGCCAGGGCCTCGGCATCGATTTCCGGGCGGAGAACAAAGGGGTGAATCTCGGTGGCCGTCATCGTGTACCAGGGTGCCTTGAGCTCGTTCTTCCTGCGGTCGGCAGCCTTCTCTCCCGCCTCGCCGAGAGGGGCGTCCCATCGCGTTCTGGTGGACCCGAGACGGCCGCCGCCGCTTCCGTCGTAGTTCCGAGGCACGTTGAACAGCATCCAGGTTGGCGTTCCGAAGTCGGGGGACAGCTTGTAGAGCTTTGGCGAGGTGCGGGATTCCTTGCTGGTGCCGTCCTTGTTGACTTGGGTGATTGAGACGGGTTGTGGTACCTCGTCGCTCTTGATGTTGATCCGAATGATGGCGCTGGGACGCTTATGCACGTCGATGCTGGCGCCGGGTAGCCAGACTCGTTGCTCGCCGGCCGCTGGGTCACGGTCGAGGTTTTGATTCTGAAGCCCGGGCCAGATGCGGCGACAGGCGTTGCCGTCGATCATGACCGCGTATGGCTCCCCGTCAAGGTAGTCGGACAGCTCGGCGAGGGCTTGGTCGATGTCCTGTCCGGCTTCAGCCCACCGATCGGCTTCTTTCTTGCCGGTGCCTCGGCGGTGTTCTGGGTAACTGTGGGCGTGGAAGGTGTTATTTGCCTGCCGATAGGGCTGCCACTGTTGGTCGATCGAGGTCCAGCCGAGCATGGTCCAGGTGCCGCCGACTTCTGTGGGCGGAACTAGCGCGGAGGCGAGAATGATCCGCCTCGGTTCGTCGAACTTGCTTGTGATTCCCGCCTGCTTGCGCACGTGCACACCGCAGTAGGCGATGGGAGGGAGGCCACGTCCTTCGTCATCGGCTACGAGGGCACGTTCGATGCGCTGGTCGACGATGCCCAAAGCGCGATACAGATCGCACAGCGCCATGTAGGCCGGGTGGTCCTTGTCAGAGGGCTGGATGACCTTTCCCGGCTTGTTGAATTTGCCGCGTTCCTTGCCTACAAGGTATTGGGTGGTGACATCGATGCCTGAGAGAAAGCGCTTTGTCTGGAACTTTGCGTCGGCTTTTTCGATCCTCAGAGCTAGTGAAGAGGCTGTGTCCCCCTTCCTCTTTTCAGGCTTGTCGGGGTGCTCGGTTTCGCAGAACGCGGCGACCATGACTGAATCGTTTCCAGGGAGATGCTTGGCGAAGAGCTTGGCGTGCTCCCGCCGGTTATTGGTCTCGCCGTGTTCGAGGAATGCTGTGGCGTTGTAGAAGACCGCGCTGACGCGAGCGGAGAGAGGCGCTACCACGTCCTCCGCAGGGTCAAGCTTGCCAGGTTCGAGCGCGTACGCCTTCGCCAGGCAGTTGATCATGCGTAGTCGTGTCTCATCTCGATAGTAGAGGCACAGGATGCGAAGCTGCTCGAACCCTGCGGCGGTGATGGATTTGTGCACGTCGTCGACAGGCGGGAAGCCCAGGGTGTCGGTAGACAGTCCTGCTTGCTCGCGGCTTTCCTTTTCCTTCTTTCTGAGCGGGTCTGTCGGGCGGGTGGTGAAGCCCATCGTTACCTGTGGCATTTCCAGGTGGGTTGCCCGGCTGCCGAAGACGGTGTCGATGTGGGTGGCGAGAAGTCGTAGGTGGTGTATTCCGGCACCGTTCCCGACGGCGAATTGATAGTTCTTCGGCATGATCGGGCGAACAAGGCCAGGGGGTGGTGTGATGAAGTTCGGCTTCTCATCCTTTTCCTTGGCGGTCTTGACGGTTTGCCGCTCCGTGGCTGAGCGCTGCTCGATTTCGCGGAGGGGGGTGTCATCCATCTTGAGGGCACTGAGCACCTGGAGCGCGAGGCGGTTGACTGTACGCATGCCGCCTCCGCCGGTCAGAGACACTCGCAGGAGGGGCAGGCCGGGCTTGGGTTGTTCGACCAGCGCGGTCTTGGCGTAGACGAGGTTGCTGTAGATGCGGCAGACGTGCGAGTCGAGCAGAAGTACAGGGCTGGTGATGTTGGGCAGGGTCTTCATCGTCAGCGAGATGCGTGACAGAGCGTACTGGGCGTCGCGGGGAGTGGGGTGTTCCCGGTCGATGGTGTTATCGGTGTCGTTATAGAGGCGCCCGAATGGATGCTGCCAGGCAATGAGGTCGCCCGAACTGTCGGGCAGGTAGTCGATTTCGCGTGGCTTACCGGGCTCCCAGTCGATGGTGCGCACCTTGCCGTCCTTGCCTGGGCGCCGGACCGGTTGGAGCTCGTTGATGACGAGGGGGCGTTCGGCGAGTTGGCTAGCGAGGTCCCACGCGACGGTCTCATACACCCAGTTGGGCGTGACCGGCTGGCGGCCGGGCCGAGGTGTGAGGTACTCGGCCAGGAAGCGTTGTTTCTCGGAGGTGCCGGAGACACGCATGGCCAAGTCGGGTGGGGCGTCGGGCGCGATGTCGTCGATGGCCTTGCCGAGGGCGAATCCCTCGAGATAGGTGAACATCCGCCGGAGAATGCGGTCGGGGAGGGGCTCCTTGGAGGCCAGGAACCGGAAGTACTTGTCGAGGTGAACGTACCCGCCGGTGAGGACGCGCAGGGCCGTGGTGGCGATGCTATAAGGAATCTGCTCCGGTCCGCCGCGCCTGGTTTGTTTCTGGAGGGCAAACCAGGCATTGCGGGTGTCGTCGTCGAACTCTCTCAAGTAGACGGAGGAGTCCGCGACCAGTTCGGGGGTGCAGCGTAGGGCCAGGGTGTTTGCATGGGGAACGGGGGCGATCTCGCGGCTCAAGTCGTTGATCTTTCTGGTTTCGGGGGATGGATTCAGATCCTGTTGGGGTCGATGCCGGCGTAGGACAGGAACGCGCCCAAGGCCTCGCCGTATAGGTCGTTCATGCGCTGCTGCACCTCGGGCGGCCAGCGAGAGTGGATGCGTTTGATGATGGTCATCAGGTCTGAGCTCCAGGTCTCGTCTTGGAAGGCGTAGTCGACCAGGTGCAGGTTCATATCGGTGCCGCCGCGTCGGGCGCGTCCAGCGAGTTGGATCAGGTCGACGAGCATCCCGGCGATTACCTGTTCCTGGAGGGTGTGCGTCATCGCGGAGAATTGGGTGGGGGAGCGGAGGACGAGGCCGAGCTGCTGCCATGCCTCTTCGCCGGCGACTCTGAGGGCCTCGACGGGATCGGCGGATCCGCCTGAGGGAAGTGCGCTGATGCCGGCGGCGTTGATGCTTCCGTACATCCAGGCGGGTTCGTCGATAGTCAGCGGCGGCCGGGTGCATAGGTAGATCGACTGCACGGCAGAGCGAGTGGCGACCACGATGTTCAGGCCGCGGGCGATGACCGCCAGTGGTGCGATGAGGATGTCGCCAGATGCAGGGAAGTCCTCGAATTGCTCAGGTGTAACCGGTTGTGCCAGTGATGCGGGTGGCAGGTACTTGGCGTGGCGGTTGGGGTCATCGGAAGGGACTGCGACGCACACGCGGTGGTTGAAGCCTTTGGCTCGCGTCAAGCCGAGCGCGAGGTAGGCGCATTGCTCGTAGCTGTTGGCGGTCAGGATGACCCGGGCCCGGTCGGGGTCCTTACGGCGTAGTTTCTCGATCTTCTGGGCGATCTTCTCGTATAGTCGGGTGCCGAGCTCGACGAGCGCCGCGGACTTTCCTGCTGGGTGCGTACCGGAGATGCGGATGGCCTCACCCATCAGGGCGTGCCCCGGCCCATAGGTGATTTTGTGGGACTCGGCGACGATGGATCGAGCCTGCGCATCGGTCATCCACCAGGCGACCGGCGCGTGGACATGCTCACGGACGGCTTGCGGGAAGTAGGCAGTGGCCGACAGCCCTACCACGGGCCGTTCGATCCTGGCTGTCAGGAGGGCGACCAGGCCCCCGAGTTCGCTCACATAGGTGTGAGGATCACCAGAGATGTTCTGGGCCGACAGTTCCGCGTCCCTCTCCCGGTTGTCCAAGCCGGTGACGCGATACCCCGTGATGGCTCGACCGAGCATGCCTAGCGGCAGGACGGAGTTGACAGCCCTGGGATGAACGGCTTCGAGGAGGCTGTTAGCCGAAGACAGCCCAGAGTGCCGCAGCAGCTGTACGTGGTCGCGGAGCATGCTCAACGCCGCGTCGAGCTCCTTCAGGTAACCGCGGACAACGAGCAGATTGATCGCACGGCTGCGGCGCCGGGCATCGGGAACGATGTCGGTCAAGAAGTCATGCAGCTCCAGTTTCACCAGATCTAGGAAGTCGTTCCCGCGCGGTGCGGCCAGGGCATCGAGCGCCTGACGAACGTCGTCCCACGCGAGATCCGTTTCGAGGTCAGCCCCGGCGAACGGATTGGTAACGCCATAACGTGCAGGCAGGAGAGAATCGAGCTTGGCGTATAGATCGGATGGGATGTTCTCGCCCTCGGCGACCACGCCCGGGAATAGGAGCTCGATCAGTTCCCGGTCACGAGAGTGCGCCAGGCGCCATCCAGCATTGTGCTGCGTGCTGCGCCGGTTCATGGTCTGCTCATCGTCGGCGGTCGTGAGATGGAGCGCGCCTTGACAGATGCTCAAAAGCAGGAACTCGGCCATCAGGCGCACATGACTGACCGGGTTGACCAGGCTCGTCTCAACTCGGATGGGCAGCTTCTTGGCGTCGATGTCGAATTTTTGGGGTGCGGAGGTCCACGGGCGGCGCGAGTGCAGCACCACATGGGTGGCGCATTTGTCGATCACGGTGTGCTGGAACTGGTCGATCTCGTCGATGACGACCGCATGGCAGGTTCGCAAGCCGAACTCGCGGACGCTGACACCGCGGGTGGGACGACCGTCCAGGACCAAGCCGACCTGCAGGTTGCCGTCGACGAAGTTGTGGTGGTTGGTGACCACCACAGCGGCCCCACAGGCGGCATAGACGGGTGCGTACTTGTCGCAGGTAGGGAGCCAGGGACACGCGAAGTACCCATTGTCACGCTCCAGGCTGAAGCAGTTTTCCTGACCCGCGGGGTAAGTACCAGCGGTGTCTAGAAAACGTGGCTGGGCGCAGCTGTAGGCGAGGTTGTCAATGTCGCGTAGTCCGCGCTTGCCCCATTCGCCGGGCGCGTGCGGGTCTTCGCGGATGAGCGCGGCGTGTTTGCGCGCTCGCTCCTGTCGACGGTTGGGAGACATCAACGGCACACAGGAGGCTGGGTGCGACAACTCACCCTCCCGGTGCAGGAACTCCAGGTCAGCGGAAATTTCCCATGCGGTGGACAGGGTGGCTTTCACATCCGGAACGACCAGCATGATTCGTAGTCCTTGAACCGCGAACCAGGAAGCCAACACGCGGACCAGAACCGTCTTGCCAGTGCCGGTAGGGGCGTTGAGAATCTGTGTCTGTCCGGCTATGAGCCGAAGCACCTCAACGGCAGAGTCCGACTCGGCGCAGCGCAAGGCATTGAACAGCCGGGAGAGCGTGCCATACAGGTACCGGTCCGCTTCGCGCTCATAGCGGCGTTGGATGAGTTCTGAAAGGTCCAGCAGCTCCTTCACCGTGGGGCCGATCTCCGGCGTGTAGGACGCGGTGCTAACCGTCGGCAGCACGGAATGGTCTGGCGCCGCTGCAAAGTCGGGGTAGGTGGGGATGGTGAGCTTGCCGTGAACCCAGCCCTCACCAGTGACGTAGACCTTCCGGGTCTGCCATACCCCTGGGCCAGCGAAGTCCGGGGGCTGAGGACGAGTGCTGGGCCGACGGAATCGCGCAGTTATCCTGTCCACGTAGTCGAGGAGATCACCGCCGACATGAGGACGGGCGGCGTCCGCCCGGGACGGAACGCGCCCGGCCAAGACGAACGGCCGCACTACCGCCCTATTGGCTTCGCTCGCGTCATCACCAACGTCGTCAAGCGCTCCCAACAGAGCCTTGGCCGCGACCGCGAACGCTTTCGCGTCTGCCAGTTCTGCCGGTGCCAGCGACATCACGTCCGCTATACGGCGGCGCTCTTCAAAGCTGAGGTCCTGCCACCTCTCCCATGCCTGCGGTTTGCGGGTGGCGAAGAACGAGGCCTCGTGGAACGGGGCGAGTACCTGGCCATCTTCGTCGTGGCGGGGAAAGTAGTGTCCGGCCAACGCGAGAGCGGCATAAATGAAGACGTGTCGGGCTGGGATCTCACTCATATCCACTCGACTCCCACCTTGGTGCATACTGTCTCCGCGAAGTCCGTGGCGGTGAGGGCTTGCATCTTGTACTTCTTGCAAATCGCGTTCAGCAGCGATATCTGCTCTACTCTGTGATCGGGGACGACCAGGTAGGTGGCACCGCCGCGGTCGCCGGCGGCCTGATGGATCGTCTTGCCCAACGTGTGGACGTGCGTGTAGTCCTTTAGATCGGCCTTGAACTGCATTTTCTCGCCACCCGGTCTAGGGACTGTCACCAAGTGGTCATATGCGTCACTCATGGGCCACAGCCGCACCTCTGCTCCGGTGCCGTCCAGGCGGCGCTTCAACTCCCGGTGTAGCCGCAGTTCGGCCAGCCCAGGCACAGTTGTGTAGCGCCACACGCCCCGTGTAAGCGCGCGGCAGCCGTCGGAAGACCGTGCTTGTGGTGGCTCGTCGGGCACGGTCAGATGCAGGGGCGCCTCCCGTGGCGTGGGCCGGATGACTTCGGCGAACGGCTGCAGCGTTGGAGGACCTCCGTCGGTCGGCCGGAAGTAGTACGCGGCTCCTGTCTCCGCGTGCCTGGGGTAGAAGCATTCGGCCTTGCCGTAGTCCCTGCCGCTCGACCGGTACTCGGTCACCTTCATGGGCCAGCGGCACACTGGGCACGGGAACCACCAGCCGCGGTACAGGGACTGGTAGGAGATGTCGGTATAGAAACCGACCGCTTTGAGCGGAAGCCCGAGGTCGCTCAACTCCTCGGTGTTTCCGGCGGGATATTCGATGAGGTTCATGCGGTCGCGGACGTACTGTTCGGGTCCCCGCCCTGAGATCGCTTCGAAAACCTCCTGCTGAGCGAGATGGTTGCGCAGTTGGTCGGCACTGACACGTCCGCCAGAGAAGTCCCGCAGACGCTTGATCATGTTCAGTAGTTCGGCGTTCTCCCACCGCAAGTCAAAGGCGTCCTCGGTGACATAACCATCAGCATCGAGGATCCGCACCCCCTCCAGCCCGTCCATGGAAATCCACGAGGGGAGCATGTCGCGGATCGGACCTCGCAACTTCGCCCGGAACTCGCGGAAAGGCAGACGGGTCTGAGGGCCGAGGGCGGCGCGCACATCCCCATGACACTCCGTGAGCGTCGTCAGGCGCTCCTCAGGAGCAAGATCTGGAGCGGTCAGAGCCTCCCCAGCAAGGAGAAAAGCAGTGTTAAGCAGGGACAGTGCCTCAGCCTCAGCGAAATCGACGTCCTCATCGGACGGTGCGGATGCCATGGACCAGCAGAGTAAGGCATCGCACCGACAGAACTTGGCCGCAGTCCGGTAAGCCTACGTATTAGTCGGTATATGGCTGGCCGATATTCCCTGACCTAAATTCTGCTTCTGGATAGATTGCCCGGTATTGCTGTCCGTATTCGAGAACGTGACGTTGCCCGAGCTTGGTAAGGCGCCAGCGGTACTCCAGCACGTGAGTACCGTCCTCGCTCATGATCGGCAGCGATTCGATGAAGCCACGGCTGGCGTGGGCATCAGGCGCAGGCTTGTATCCCACAGCCAGATAGAACGGCGCCTTGCCAGCCAGAGAATTCTCGCCCAGGCCGTCCGGTCCGGCGTCGATGATGCGCACGACCGTTCGCCACAGCCACTCCGATAGCAAGTGTTCGGGCGGGCCAGGATCGCGCGGTTCGTCGAGACCCGCACGAGCAGTTGCTCGTCCAGCCTTCGTGAGCTCCACCAGGATCCGCGGAATCGCCCCGAGCCCTGGTACTTCGACCTCGTCCTCGCTCACCGTTATCAGTCCGGCGCGAGCCAGCGCATGCAAGGTTGCTCCCGCGCCGGGGTCGTGAACCCCCCGCGCTCGGATACGTTCCTGTATCCGCGTGTACCCAACGAGGTCCGGCGCGGCCCGGAGAGAAAAGGGCAACTTACGCCACTGCGATGTAGGAAGAACCGGTATCCGGTGAGCGCGACGCATCCACATCTCCACCTCGGTCATACGATCATCTCGCATGATCTCGCCCAGATAGATGCGCTGTCGCTGGTTGAGTTCCTTCCAGCGTTGTATCGAGGCCATGCTCGGTCGGTTGCGATGAGGTTCGGGCATCGCCGGCGCCTGGTCACCAGGCCGGGAGCGAAGCCAGGCGTCAAGAACCATGCGGCATGGCACCTTGTACAACTCCGCGAGCCGTCGAACGAGTCGGCCTGTACTCTGTGGGTCGCGCCATCGCCAACCACGTACCAGCCGGCCACGCTCCAGGTCACGGAGCTTGGTTGCGCTGACGTATAGTTCCTTCCCAACCGCGTCCTGACGCAGCTCCGCGGAGACTCGCTCAGTGGACAGACCGGCAGCGAAACGAAGATCGGCAAGTGTCTCCGTGCCCGGCTGCCGCCCCGTCAATGCAGCGATTGGGCAGCCCAAAGCCCGGGCCAATCGCTCCAGATTCCGCGCCTCCGGGGTGTGCCGTCCTTCCTCCCAATAGCCGATCAAGCGAGGGCTCGTGCCTATCTTCTCGGCCAACTGAGCGACATCCAGCCCGGCCTGGTTCCGGAGAGCTTTGATCCGGGCGGGGTCGACCAACAGCAGACGATGCGGCATGCCATCAGCAGAACGCAATGAAGTCTTCATCGCAACTCTTGAGCGCCGATGTGGCTGGCATATGTCGCCGGCCAGCTTCATGGGACCAGCCCGGAGGAGTTTCTGACATGAGCATGCACCCTGGCAAGCGACAAGGGTGCAGGCGGATGTGCGTGACCGTGTATGGAACACCAGGTTGGAGCCTGATCGACTCAGGTGCCGCGAAGTATGGCGCGGATGCACGACGTGGAGCCTTCCACGAGCAGCAAGTGGCCAAGGCACTCGAGCAGTGGCTGGCGACCAGCCCCGACCACTTCCACCTCTTTCACGACCTAGAGGGTTTCCTCAGGTGCGCGGAGGCGGCCTGGGCCCGCTCAGCCTGGGCACCTCCAACATCGACCACCTGGTACTGACCGGCGACACCTGGCTCATCATTGACGCGAAGGGATGCCGCGCGGGAACGCTGGGGCTCAACCCCAAGGGCAAGGGCGTCCTCGTCAAGACAGACGGCATCCTGGTGCCGCAGAAGTGGCTCGATGATGGGCGCGCCTACTCCCGCAGCGGCGTTATCTACCGCCTTACCGATGCGATGCAGGGTCTAACAGCATGGATCGTGCCCGACAGCACGCTGCTCCATCCCAGCGTGCAGCAGACCACCTGCCGCAAGAGGGGTGGCGACGTGTTGTCCATGCGAGCGATCGTCGACGGCTACTTCGACCAACATTTTTTCGCCACCACAGGCCCCCGCCGATGCGGGCCACATCGACAAGCTGTCAGCCCACCTGAGCCCGCTCCATCAGTAAGGCTGATGGTGCGTGCTCGCTAGAACAGTCAGCCGTGCTGGGCCGGTGGACCAGGGCCTGGCTCTCGCAACGGCCTACCGGGGCAAGAGCACGGTTACGTGCGCTACTGACATGTCGTGTCGCGAAGCACGTGTCGACCCCTGTCGCTCAACACGGACTTCCTGTCGGCACTCGTCCGGCAGCAGACCACGACGGCCGCCATGAGTTACCGTCGAAGGGTGGCCAAGCCTCGCAGCCGTAAATCTCGGCCCAGTTCGGGCCGTGCGATCAGCCGCTCGGGTGACCCTCGGCGCCGGGTCATGGCCGAGCGCGTGGCCGAAGAGACCGACCCGGTGTATCGCGCGGCCGCGCGCATCGGCGGGACGATCGCCTACCGTTCCCCAGCTGATCCGATGCAGGTTCCCGCCGTACTGCCGCTCTTCCTCGACGTCATCGCCGCCGAGTAGCTGCTGCCCGCCGAGCGCTGCCTGGACGACTGCATGACCCTTGCCCACGCCTACGCCCAGCTGGGCATCCCCGCTCAGGTCCGCGCGGTGGACCTCGCTATCACCAACGTCTCGGACATGACCGTCATCAGCCGCGGCACCCTGACCCCACGCTGGGAAGACAGTATGATCCACGGGCACACCATCGTCTGGCTGCCGACCCTGGACCACCTGATCGACGTCACCGCCGAGCAGTTTCCCGAGATCGCCGCCCTAGATGAGGGGCCGGTCGTCGCCGGCCGCGCTGGTCCCCAAGCCGCGCAGGACCCAGCGGAACGCGTCCACTTCAAGCGCAAGCACCTGCGCATGACGTACACGCTGGCACCGTTGGAGACCACCGTCGCCTTGCTGGACCATCCGGTGCCCCGTGCCTCGATGTCCGACTACCGCCGGCGCGGCGTCAACGTCGCCACGGCGGCCGTGGCCATCCTGGCCGATTCGCTGCCGCGGATGCGCCTCCCACAGGTGCCGCACAGGCGGGCAGCCGCGTTGATCGAAGCCGTGCGCGACTTACCTGAGCACCCTCACGCTGAAGGCCGACGCTTCCTGCGGTGTCGGTGGCGGATCGGCGGCATCGGAGTGCATACGGGCCGTGACGCCGAGGGCATCCCGACCCCGCGTTTTTGTTCCAACGCGGCGCCGGTCCGCTGTACGACATGGGCCCCTACTATCTGACCGCACTGGCCACGCTCTTTGGCCCGGCGGAGTCGGTCGCGGCGCTGGGACGTCGCAGCCGCGACAGGCGTGTCATTGGCGCCGGGCCCCGGGCTGGGACCTCGTTCGACGTCGAGGTGCCGACCCACGTCGCCGCGCTGATCAACTACGCGGCCGGCCAGGCGGCCACCCTCCTGATGAGCTTTGACTCACCGCTGCGGCGCGGCGGCTTCGTCGAGATCACCGGAACCGAGGCGACACTCGCCACGCCCGACCCCAACCGCTTCGACGGCGACGTACGCGTGCAGAGCGCGGACGCCGATGACTGGGCGGTCATCCCCGCCACTGGAGCGGACGAGGGCCGCGGCCTCGGCGTCCTGGATCTGGCTTGGGCGATCCGCACTGGCGGTCGGCCGCGCGCATCGGGGGAGCTGGCGCTGCATGTCCTCGATGTCATGGAGGCGATCACGGTGTCTGCCGACACAGGGAGCTTCGTGCCGGTCCGGACCACCTTCACCCTCCCCGACGTGCTGGTGGCGGAGTGGGATCCGCTGGCCCGCACTGTCTGAGCAGGAGGAAATAGACCAGTGTCGCTCAAGGCAGTAATACCGGTCCTCGGCGTTGGCATGGCGGGCCATGCGTTCATGAGCGCCGCTCACTCACAGGCCTGGCGTACGGCGACGCACGCCTTCGACCTGCCGTTGCGGCCCGATCTTGGTCGCCCTATACGGCCGCGACGCGGCCCGCGGCCGGCCGCCTGGGCTGGCAATCCACCGAGACGGACTGGCCGGTCCTGATCAGCCGGGACGACATCGACCTCATCGACGTGTGAACACCGGGGGACTCGCACGCTGGGATCGCGGTTGTTGGACGGTGACCTGTGCCGGGGCGCCGGAGGGACCGTTGGGCGTGCGAGCACGTGCCGGGCACGGTGGTGTCATCTCTACCTAGTGCCAGCGTGGTCTGGAGCGCGAAATCATTTTGCGCGGCCACGATGCAATGATCAATGGGGTGTCCGCTTCTAATCCGACGGTCGCAGGTTCGAATCCTGCAGGGCGCGCTTTGTGATGTCTCAGGACATCGGAAACCCTCGAACCTACGGGTTCGGGGGTTTCGTCTTGTTGGGGTTTGCCTGGGGTTGGTAGTCGCGGGTGGGGTCGAGGATCAGCTCGCGCAGGAGTTCTCCGGTGATCGCGTTGACGACGCGGACGTGCAGGTCATCGACGAGCAGGAGGACGTGGGTTCGGGCGTGGGTTCGCCCGATGCCGATGTGGTGCAGCCGGCCGTTCAGGCGCAGGGTGACCACTCCGGAGGGGTCGATGCGGTCGTGGCGTACGCGGGCGTGGGTGTCGGCGTCGCGGCTGGCGGCGGGCAGGGCCTTGGGCGAGGCGGCGTAGGCCGCTGCCGGGGTGGCGCGGTGCGGCAGGGATCGGTGCGGGCGGTGGTGGTTGTAGGCATCGACGAAGCGGTCGATGAGCGCCTGTAGGGTGGCGGGCTGGTCGGGCTGGGCGCGCAGCCAGTTCTTCATGGTCTGCTGGAAGCGCTCGACCTTGCCGCAGGTGGTGGGGTGGTTGGGGGTGGAGTTCTTCTGCCGCACGTGCAGGCGGCGTAGTTCGTGTTCGAAGGCGTTGCGGCCGCCGCGGCCGCCGGCCAGGCGGGTGGTGAAGACCATGCCGTTGTCGGTCAGGGTGGAGGCTGGGACGCCGTGGGCGGCGACCGCGGTGCGGAAGGTGTCGCGCGCGATCGGCCCGGTGACGCGGGCGTGCGCGGTCACCGACAGGGCGTAGCGGGAGTGGTCGTCCAGCCAGGACAGGATCTCGGCGTCGGTGCCGTCGGTCAGCCGGTAGTGGGTGAAGTCGGCCTGCCAGGTCTCGTTCGGCTGTGCTGCCTGAAAGCGGATGTAGGAGGAGCGGGGCCGCTTCTTCGGCTCCGGTGTCACCAGGCCATGCCGCATCAGATAGCGGCTGACCGTGGCCCGCGACACCGTCCGCCCGTGGTGCTGAGCAAGGTGCCAGGCGATCGTGTCCGGGCCGGCATCCAGCCCTTGCTCGGTCAGCTCCTTGCGCAGCCGGACGATCAACTCGACCGTGTCGGCGTCGATCGCGTTCGGCGAGGTGCGCGGCCGTCGCGAACGGGGCTCGAACGCCGCCTCGCCCTCGGCACGGTAGCGGGCCACCAGCTTCGACACCCAGCCCTTGGACACCCCGTAGGCGCGGGCGACCTCTGCCTGAGACCGGCCCTCGACGACAACAGCGGTGATGACAACTCTGGCCTTGGACACACAGCCAAGGCTCATGATCGCGGTGGTTGCCTATGTCCCGAGACACGCTCTGCCGAGGTTTCCTATGTCCTGCGACATGGGTTTCCTATGTCCTGAACCAGCACACTGCAGGGCGCGCTTCTCCACCTGCGGAAAGTCACGCCGCGGTCGCGGCCGACGGCGGCATGGGGCAAATATGAGGCAAAGCTGAGTCAGCCGCCGAGCTGCCGCCCCAGCGCGGACGCGGCGCTGAGCACCAGCCGGGCGGTCTCCCGGGCGGCTTGGTGGGCCACCTCCGGCAGCACCGAGACGTAGGTGTCGGCGGTCAGCACGATGCTGGCATGCCCCAGCATCGCCTGCACCACCTTCAGGTCGGTGCGCGCGGCCAGCGCCAGCGTGGCGGCGCCATGTCGTAGATCGTGCAGCCGGATCGGCGGCTGTCCTGAGGCGGCCACCAGCCGGCGGAACCGGCCGGTGAGGTAGTCCGGCCGCAGCGGCGCGCCGTCCGCGGTGGTGAACACGTATCCCGACTCCCGCCAGCGTGTGCCCGCCGTCGCGCTCAGCTGCTCTTGCCGCTCGCGGTGCCGTCTCAGCACCCGTACGGTCTCCGCGTCCAGGGCCACGGACCGGCAGCTGGCGGCGCTCTTCGGCGGCCCGACCACGACCTGGCCGTCGGCGTGCACCCGCTGCTGCGCCACCGTCAGCTCCGCGGCCTGCACGTCGACGTCCGTCCAGCGCAGCCCGGCCAGCTCACCGCGGCGCAGGCCGCGCAGGGCGGCCAGCCACCACGCGGCATACAGGCGGTCTTGCGCGACGCCGGCCAGGAAGGCCGCGAGCTGTTGTTCGGTCCAGACCGCCACCGCCGGACGTTCTCCCGATTGCTGCCATCGGGCGGTCCGCCCGGCGGTCCAGACGACCGGATGCGGTCGCCGGGGGTGGGGGAGTTCGGCTCCGTTGGCCGGGTTGACCGGGATCAGCCGGGCGCGGACCGCGGCGTTCAGTGCGGTGCGCAAGGTGGCGTGGATCCGCACCACCGTCGCGGGCGACAACCGGCGGCCGGTCGGCGAGGGACGAGACGCCAGCGTCGCGAGCAGTCCGTTGACATGGCGCGAGGTGAGTTGGTGGAGCAGGATCCGTCCCAGCTGCGGGATGAGGTAGAGGCGGATGTGCGTGGCGTACCCCTGCCGGGTCGACGGCCGCAGGGCGTCCTTGGCGGACAGCCAGCGTGCCAGCCACTGTCCGAGCGTGCATCTGACCCCTACGCCATCGTGGTCGGCAGCGGCCAGGGCACGGCCTGCCGCTTGCGCTTCCTCGGGGTCGGCGTAACCGCCCTGGCGGATGCGCTGCCGCTGCCCGTCCAGGCCGCGTACCTGGACCGCGAAATGCCAGCTGCCGTGATCGTCATCTACCGGCAGACGCGGACACGTCATCCCTCGCTGACGTCCTGTTTCCGCATCCACGCAGCCGCATCGCCTGCTGACGTGCACACGAGTCTTTGCCATTGGTCGCACCTCCACCCTTCACGGTGGGCGACGACAGACGTGCCAGCTAGGGCTTGCATTGGATCGGGCGATGACCTGAGGTCAAGTGTTGGGAGTGCGGGGGGAACTCAGAGTGAGCCGGGTCAGCTCGCCGTACAGATCGACAGCCTGCTGAGAGGCATTAGGGCGTTCTGGTGCTGGCGGGTGTTGCGCAGGCGGTTCGCCCCGGGTGAGATGGAGCGCGGCTCGTCGCGCCGAATCTTGAGTGGTGGCCAGGCGGTGGGCAGGCTTCGATGGCCTCCAGAATGACGGGTTCGACGTCGGGCAGGGCGGTCAGGGCTCAGCGCTACCGGCGTTTCAGCATGAGCTGGAGGTGGGCACCTCAGCCAACAGACGCTGGGTGACGGCGTCCACTATCGACAAGATCACGGAACATGGTCCCAGGTGGCCCGGACCAGCCATTCGGCGCCCCAGAGCCCTTCCTTCCACCGGGCGAAGGGCTCTGCGTCTGCTGTACTCGAGTTCTTGAGCCCCTCAACGTCCTTGAACCCTTTTCAGGCTCCGCGGCGAGAGGCCTAGTCACAGCATGATCGCGATGCCGGTGTTCAACCGATGACGTAAAGAAGCTCCTGGTAGACGGGTTGATCACCACAATCCACACCGTCGCCACC
>NZ_SMKO01000212.1 GCF_004348685.1 Nonomuraea deserti
TCCTGCTCATCCAGAGTTCCAGCAGTCGAGGAGGTCTTCCAGTTCCCACTCGCGCCGCATCTCGGCAACCCTTCTTCCGATGTGCCCCGAAGGTCAGAAGAACGATGATTCGTAGTCATATGGCTACCGAGCGGTACTCACGAGTCGTGATCGCTGCGTAGCGGATTTGAAATGTAACTCTCAGCTACTTTCCCTCCGGTGACATCAACCCGAGCGATGGGCCAAGCAGCGCGTTGCCGATGGGGTTGTCGTGCATCGAGGCTGCCGTGACCACCACGGCGATGACCAGGCCCAGCACGCCCACGGCCAGCCCACGCTTGCGACCGGGTACCTTCTTGGCCGCGTCCCGTCCGGTCGTGGAGGCGGGGACTCCGGCGGCGGCACGCACGCTTTGGTGTCGAGCACCACCAGGCTCGGGTCGGCTAATCGTCGGTGGTTCTCCCCTACCTGCCAGCGCAGCAGTTCGTGGATGGTCTTGTCGATGCCGTCCTCGCGCCACCTGCGGTAGTAGTAGAGCACCGCGCTGCGAGGAGGCAGGTCATGGGGCAGCAAGCTCCACTGGCAGCCGGTCCTGCTCTGGTACAGCAGCGCATTAACGATCTCGCGGAGCTCGTATCTGCCCTGGTGGCCGCTGACCGAGGGGTGGGCGGCCTTCCAAGCGATGATCACCGGCTCGATCAACGCCTACCGCTCATCGGATAAGTCGCTCGCGTACGGCTTGCGCTCATTCACCCGGCCATCTCAGCATATCCACGCCCAGCAGCCAGGCATAACGCTACAGACTCACACGATCACCCTGCGACATCGCGGCCATATGCTCGCCAACCGCCCTCTCAGTGGGCGTTTAGATGTTTGGTTAGCGTATGCCCAGTTCTGTGGTTGCAGTCGTTCGGGCTCCTTTCCCTGTACGTGTCGCTTTGTGCAGTTCTCGCCGCTCATGCGAGCGGCCATTCGGTGATGAAATGGCACTCAAATTCCGTCTGGTTTAGAAATACGGGAGAAGCTCCCAACCGAGTCGAAGTCCACTATCGATCAAAACTTTCGGGTAGAAGCTCCGTCATTAGCGAACGGAAGCCGTACCCCAGCGATATCTCCGACGCCCGCTGGGCCTTAATCGAGCCCACCTTGACCGCCTGGCGGCAGGCCAGACTCGACCGCCGACCCACCGGCCTCTCCGAAAACGCCGTAGGAATACAACTGCTCAACGACGTCAAGGCGATCCACCCGACCATTACCAAAGCCTGGGTCGACACAGGATTTAAGAACGCCACGGTCGAACACGGAGCCCGCCTCGGAATTGGCGTGGAAGTCGTCAACAGAAACCCCGACATCCGCGGCTTCCAAGTCGTTAAAAGACGCTGGGTAGTGGAACGCAGCCTCGGCTGGATTATGTTAAGACGACGCCTGACCCGCGATTACGAAACCCTTCCCACCAGCTCCGAATCCATGATCTACATCGCCTCGATCGACAACCTCACCAAACGCATAACGGACGAGACCACCCCAACCTGGCGAGCAACCTACTAGAACATAAGTAGCAATCTCCTTAAATCAAATGCCCTCTCAGACGCTGACCGCACCCTTGCTCCGCGCAATCCGCACAATGGGCCCCGGTTCTTGGTTGCTGTCATCGACGACGCGTGAATACTGACCGCCAGGCGACGCTTGGGTTCTAGGGCGAATTCAACCGGTCGTCGCAGGCCGGCGGGCCGCCGCAGCGCGGCCCCGCCGGTACCGGCCTCAGCGCAGCTCGCGCTTTAGGATCTTGCCGGTGGCCGTCATCGGCAGGCCGTCACGGAACTCGACGATCCGTGGGTACTTGTAGGCCGCCATGGTCTCCTTGCACCAGAGCACCAGTTCGTCCTCGGTGATCGAGGCCCCCGCGGACAGGATGACGTACGCCTTGACCTCCTCGCCGTGCGACTCGTGCGGGATCCCGACGACCGCTGCCAGAGAGACCGCAGGATGGGTCATCAGGACCTCCTCGATCTCGCGCGGGTACACGTTGAACCCGCCGCGGATGATCATGTCCTTGGACCTGTCGATGATGGCGTAGTAGCCGTCCTCGTCCCGGGTGGCGATGTCGCCGGTGCGGATCCAGCCGTCGTTCATGACCGCCTCGGTCGCCTCGGGCCGGTTATAGTAGCCCTTCATGACATTGTGACCGCGGATGGCGATTTCGCCGGGACCCTCGCCTACGATCGTCTTCCAGTTGCTGTCGACGAGCTTCATCTCCACGCCCCAGATCGGGGTGCCGATGGTCCCCGGCTTGGTCGGGCGGCCGAGCTGGTTGAAGCTGGCCACGGGGGAGGTCTCCGACAGGCCGTAGCCCTCCAGGATGCCGATGCCGAAGGTCTGCTCGAAGTCGCGCAGCACCTCGACCGGCAAGGAGGCGCCGCCGCCCACCGCGAGCTTGAGCGAGGTGGGCGCCGCCGCGCCCTCGGCGTGGATCTTGGTGAGCAGGCCCCAGAACATCGTCGGAACCGCGGGGAGGAAGGTGATGTTCTCCTTGCGGATCAGCTCCAGCGCCTCGCCTGGCTCGAAGCGCGGCATGAGCACCAGCGTGCCCTGCCTGCGGAAGCCGGTGTTCATCACGACGGTCTGGCCGAAGGAGTGGAAGAGGGGCAGTACGGCAAGGTAGTTGTCGCCGCCAGGGGTGCGGGGGAACATCTCGTCGCTGACCATGGCGTTCATCAGCATGTTCTGGTGGCTCAGTTCGGCGCCCTTGGGCTGGCCGGTGGTGCCTGAGGTGTAGAGGATGACCGCGGTGTCCTCCGGGGCGGTCTGCACCGTCTCGAACTCGCCCGCCATGCCATTCAGCGCCGCCCAGATCGACTCGCCGTATTCCGACTCGGTGGCCAGCGGCGTGGCCGGCAGCACGAAGAAGTGCTCGCAGCCGTCGGCGGCCTGGAAGCCCTCCCTGCCACGCCGGCCCATCGGCAACTCAGCAGTGCCCTCGAAACAGAACAACGCCTTGGCATCGCTGTCGTCGAGGTGGTAGGCGATCTCCCTGGCCTGCAGCAGCACGTTCAGCGGCACGACCGTGGCACCCGCCTTGAGGATGCCGAAGTAGACGAAGGGGAAGTACGGCACGTTCGGACAGGTGAGCGCGACCTTGTCGCCCTTGCCCACACCACGGGCCACCAGCAGGTTCGCCACCCGGTTGGCGATCGTCTCCACCATGGAGTAAGGCAGGCGCAGGCCCTCGAAGACGATGGCCGTCTTGTCAGGGACGTTGCGGGCGCTGTCCTCGAGGATGATCGACAGGTTGAGCATGACCAGGCCTTCCTCGCGCTGACTCCTATGCGCGCCATCTTGGCGGGAACCACATACCGACCGGTAGGTAACATGCGGGACAAGCTAAGTCCGGGCAGCAAAGGTTGAGATGCCGACCGATATCGCAACGTCAACGCGCATCGATCACTCCTGGACGAAGACGGTCTTGCCGCGGAGGACCGTCCTCAAGACCTTGGTCTTGTGGATGTCGCCCACAGGCACCTTCAGCAGATCCTGATTGAGGACGATGAGATCGGCGTCCTTGCCGGTCTCGATGGATCCGGTGCGCTTTTCGAGGCCGACGCCATAGGCGCCGTTAAAGGTCAAGATCTCCAACCCGGTGATCCGGTCGACGGCCTCGGAGCGCGCGAGGTACCCGCGGCCAGGGTCCGATGGGTTCTGCCGCGTGATCATGGCCTGTAGCGCAGGCCAGGGATTGGGGTCGGGGATGTTGTCCCAGTCGGTGCCATAGCCGACAGTGTCGCCGGCGGCCATGAGGGAGCGGATCGGCGCGATGGCCCTCGCCCTCTGGCGCCCGAGCAGGTCCACGGCGGCAGCAGTGAGATCGTTGGGAAACAGGACGATCGGCGGGGAGTTCTCGAAGACGACGTTCAGTTTGCGCGCACGCCCCATGTCCGCCGGATCGATACTGAAAGTGTGTGCGATGACATGGCGCTGCTTGCTGGTGCCGTTCGCGCGCCTGGCGTCCTCGATAGCGTCGAGTGACATGCGCACCGCAGCGTCGCCCATCGCATGGATCATGATTGACAAGCCCAGCTTGTCCATCTGCTTCACGGCGGCGTTAAGGTCGGCCTGGTCGATCGCCGCGTGTCCGGACGTATCCCCGGAGGCGTACGGCTCCAAATACGGTGATCCACCTCCGATCGGGATGCCGTCGGCGTAGATTTTCCCGCCGTCGGGATTGATCAGGTCGGTGACTGGGCCGCGCTCGGCTCGGGTGTCAAAGCGCTTCAACATTTTCTCGGGCTCGACCGGCGCCACTGGCGTGTTGAAATCCCAGTTGGTCTTCACCCGGATCGTCAGGCGACTTTCCGCTTCGAGTTTACGGAACGCCTTGAGGTCCGGGGCATCGGCGTCGCCTGTCTGGATGCTGGTGACACCGTAGGTGTTCAACTTTCGGAAGACCCGCTCGGCCGCGCGCTCGGTGTCTTCGTCCCCCGGCTTGGGTTTCACTTTGGTGACCAGGCCTACGGCCGACTCCATCAAGACGCCCGTGGCCTCGCCGGTCTTCGGATCGCGCAGGATCTTGCCGCCTGGGGGATCGGGCGTGGATTTGTCTATCCCGGCGGCGGTCAACGCTGCCGAATTCACCCAGACGATGTGGTTCGTGTTGTCGTGCAGGTACACGGGATTCTTCGGCGCGATCTGGTCGAGCGCCGCCTTGTCGAGGGATGGCGCAAGGGCCGAGTGCCACTGCGCGCCCTCGACCCATTCGCCCGGCTTCTTGTCCTTCACACACTTGCGAACGGCGTCGAGCGCACGGGGGAGCTCAAGCTGGTCCGAGAACTTGCAGTAGGTCAGCTCCGCAAGCCCGCCCCTTACGGGGTGGATGTGCATGTCGGTGATGCCGGGCATCGCCATGCGGCCCTTGAGATCGTGAACGACTGTCTTGGGTCCGATCTGACGACGAACCGTCTCGTTCGATCCGACGGCGACGAACTTCCCGTCGTCGATGGCCACGGCCTCGACGATGGTGGACAAGGTGTCCGCGGTGAAGATTTGACCGTTCACGAAGACCGTGTCGGCAGACCCGCTCAGCTCGGACTGTTGAGGCTGTGCCGGGGCAGTGCAGGACAGGACGCCGGCCGCAGGGAGAAGGATCGCCAGGCAAAGGCGCGGGCGGATCACTGCGTGCAGGACCGAGCACGCCTTGCTGAACGCGGTAGTGCGGGAGGTTCTTTGTCTCGAGTTCAGCCGCCCCTCACGGAAGCGGGTGGAGTCCACCGTCCGCATCGACGGTCTCCTTTCTCTTGGGACAACCGAGCCACGCGAGCGCTTCTCGTCCTCGCCGCGTACCGCAGCGTTCCGGAGGGGATATGGCGTCCCATAAACTCAGTCGGTTGACTGACAGGTGACTATAATCGGACATCACGCATGTCGGCAAGCATGGTGTGGCAAAATCTCAGTCGTCCGACCGAGCCAGGAGAGAGTGGATGCCGTATATCGAAGCTTCGGTCCGTAGCAAGCAGCTCGTGGCGGCAGCCCGCAGCGTGCTGTCCCGAGAGGGCGTGGCCAACACCTCGTTGCGGGCCGTCGCCGCAGAGGGCGGGGTCCCGCTCGGGACGCTGCAGTACGTCTTTCCTTCCAAGGAACTCCTCTTGCGGGCCGTCATCGAGGACGTGGTCGACGAGATCGCCGGCGTACTCAAAGACTCGGTGCAGCTTGAGGACGGTCTCGAGCATGCGATCCGCCAGGGAGTCACCCGTTTCTGGTCGCAGCTGGTGGCTGAGCAGACCAACCTGCAGCTCATGCAGTACGAGTTGACCACCTATGCCCTGCGCACCCAGGGCCAGGAGCAAATAGCACGCTGGCAGTACGAACGCTATGCCGGCATCGTGGCCCAATGGTGCCAGGAAGCCGCCGGCAATGCCGGTGAGATCTGCGCGGTCCCGTTCGCTCAGCTGGCCAGGGTGCTGCTGGCCGCTGTGGACGGGCTCATCATGCAGCACCTGTGCGATCCCAATGAGGCCCGGTCGCGCGAGGATCTCGACGCCGTCATCGACATGCTCATCGCATTGGCCCAGGTGCGGCCAGCCACCCAGGTCCGCACTGCCCGTCGCCCCTGACCCTGCGGCTCTGTCTCACCTTCGTTGGCCACGACACATCCGGGTCGTCGGTCTCGATCTGCCGCGCCAGCCACTGCGCGGGCGTCACACTGTGGACGCAATCCTCAGCCGCGCAGGGCGGAGGCGAAGATCGCCGGCAGTGCGCGCCAGCGCGGCCGCGCCGCGAAACCGGTCAGCAATCGTCCTGTGGTGGCAGCGGTGCGGTTGGTGACGAACCACGGGGGCTTGGGGGAGATGGACTTCTCCCCGTGCAGGACCGACCGCGGCGAGGGCCGGAAGGGCCCGGTCACGACGGTGCGCTCGGTGTTGTCCAGAAGCAGGGCGTTGTGGACCACGCCGATGCCACTCTGAACGTCCTCCAGGGTGTGCCCCGGGTAGGCGCCCCAGGTCGCGCGCGGGATGAGGAAGCCGACACCGGTCCAGGCGTTCACCCCGATCGTGCCGTAGCGCAGGTCGGCAATCGCCGCACGGAGACGGCTGCCCAGCGTCTTGATAGTCCTGGGATGCACGATGATGTTGGCGCCCAGGGTGCCGCGCAGCCGGTCGTTGGCGGCTGCGACCGCGACGTCGAGGAATTCGGCGCCGGTGCCGGGCAGCTCAGCCACCCCAAGCACGGGGCCGAAGTACTCGGTGGAGAACGCCGACTCTCTCGCGTCGGCGAGGTCCAGGCCGGTGAGCAGCGTGCGCTCCGGTGTCCCGCCGACAGCCTCGGCCGTCGGGTGCAGGTCGCGGACGGTCTGGACGCGTACGTCGCAGCCGGGGTACCACGCTGGGCGGGCCGGTGCGGCCTTCAGCGCCTGCCGGAGCGCGGCGAGGAAGTCGTCCTTCTGCGCCCAGTCGGCGCTGAGGATCACGATCTGACCGGCGATGCAGTTGGAGCCCCCGTTGTGCAGGCGTTGGGTGGCTACGTGCTCTGCCTGGAAGCGCAGGTCGGCCGCTGACCATTCCCCGGGCACGACGATGACGGGGCAGACCCCGCCGAGCTCGCTGGTCATCGGCTTGTCCAGCTTTGGGGTGCCAGCCGCCTTCGCGGCCGCCGCCTCCTTGGCGACGCCCCAGACAACGGCGTCGTGGGTCGCCTCGCTGCCGGTCATGTGCACGGAGGTGATGCCCGAGTGGTTCGCCAGGGCCGAACCGACCTCAGCGCCCCCGCTGATGATCTCGACGAGGTTGCGGTCGATCATTGGTTTGAAGATGGCGCGGAAGATCTCGAGGAGTGGGTCGGTGGTGGGGTTGAGCTTGAGTACAACGGTGCGGTTCTCGGCGTACAGCTGGTAGAGCACGTCGAGCGGCGGGATGGAGAAGATGTTGCCGGCGCCCAGCACCAGCGCCACGCCGTTGGTCTGCTCCGGTCTCCGCTGACCGAGTCCTGCGCCATTGTGCAACTGCTCCTCGGTGATGCCCGGCCTCGTCCAGACCTCGGCATGGAAGCCATTGAGCAGGAGCTTGTCGAAGGTGTGGTGGGGCAGGACCTGGACGGCCAGTCGGTCGCCCGGCGCGCTGCTGATGTTGTAGCCCGCGAGTACCTCGGCGCCGTCGGCCACGCGCTTCAAGGTGTCCTGCAGCGCGTGGGCGTAGCCGATCACGGCGTAGGGGCCGCTGATCCACTCCTCTCCCACGAGCGGAGATGCCGGATCGAGCTGCTTGATCTGTGATGCGATGCGGACCCATTCCGCCGCGTTCGCGTCGACGGCCTCCAGCACTTGGATGAGCAGGTCGCGGCGCTCGGCGACGGGCGATGCGACCCAGGCCTTCTCACCGGCGGCGAGGCGCTGGACGAGAATTGCGAGATCGAGATGGGGGTGGGCCGGTTCTGTCAGCCTCATGATCAGGTCCTCGGGTGTGCGGATGAGAGGTGTTGAAGACTGGGGTTGGGCCGCCAGGCCGGGCGGCGGAAGGTGGCGGCAGGGGGCTTGCCGACACCGCTCCGGCCTCAGGGCATCTGGGTGAGGATCTCGTCAGCGGCGCGGCGGCCGGAGCGGACCGCGCCGTCCATGTACCCGTTCCAGATGTCAGAGGTTTCCGCACCAGCCCAATGGATGCGAGCGACCGGTGCGGCGAGAGCCTTGCCGTACTGGGTCCAAGCACCGGCGCCGAGGCGACCGCCGTAGCAGCCGCGCGTGTACTCCTCGGCGGTCCAGTCCTGCTCTACCACGTCGAACGGGTGGGCGGCCTTCGCTCCGAAGTACTTCACCAGGTTGGCGACGACCAGCTCGCGGCGCTCCTCGGTGGTCATCTGGTTGGCAGCGCGGGCGTGGGCACCCTCGAGGAAGCCGACCAGGACGCCGCAGGACGCGTCGTGCGGGGAGTTGTCCAGGACGACGTTGACCTCGTCGTCGAGGCTGAGCACGAAGCCGTTGAGGCCCTCCTCGCGCCAGAACGGCGTGTCGTAGCCGACGTGGAATTTGATCACTGAACCGGCCGGCATCTGCTGGGTCAGGCCGTCGCGCAGCGCCGGCAGAGCCGGGGTGTAGCGGATGCGGCCCGCGAGCGTCTGAGGAACCGCGACGATCACGTGGTTCGCGGTGACCTCGCCACCCTCATAGGCGATGACGACTCCTGTGTCGTCCTGGGCGATGGAGCGGACCACCGCGCCGAGTTTCACGCGGTCGCCGAGTTCCTCCGCCATCCGCTCCGAGATCTGGTGGGTGCCGCCGACCACGCGGGACTCCTGCGCCCCTCCCGTGGTGGCGACCAGGGTCTCAAGGCTGGTGCCGGACTTGACGTAGAAGAGGAAGTGCAGCAGCGAGAGCTCCGGGGACTCCGCGGAGAAGAGAGCCGGCACCAGCAGACGGAAGAAGCGCAGGGCGATGGTGTCGTCGGTGTTGGCGAGCAGCCACTGGTCAAAGGTCTGGCGGTCGAGGTCCTCGGCGCCCTCGCTCTCCCACGGCGCATCGGTGGTGACTGTGGAGGCCAGGCTCTCGATCTGCTCCCAGATTCGGCCCACCTCCATCGTGGAGTCGAAGGGGAGGCCGAAAGTCGTGTCGGCATATCGCGTCAGGTTGCCATCGTAGACGGTGAGGGACTCACCCTCGTCGAAGCTCAGGTAGGTCTCCAGGCCAAGCTCCCCGATCAGTTCGAGGATCACGTCCTGGGTCGGGCCGACCCACTGGCCGCCCAGTTCCACCGACACCCCGTTGCTCAGGAAGCCGCCGAGGGTACGGCCTGCGACCCGGTCACGGGCCTCCAGAACGGTCACAGTCCGGCCTGCGGCCACCAGCTTGCGGGCCGCGCTGAGGCCGGCGAGGCCCGCACCCACTACGACCACATCGACGTCATGCATGCGCACTCCAAGTATTTCAGTCGTATGACTGACTTTAGACGTCGACAGCCCATGGGACAAGCCTCAGGCGGGTACGGCGAACTGGATCGACTGCCGGCCTGGAGCGCAAGGCGACCACCCGTCAGCCGATCATCCCGCTGTGGCTGCGCTCCCGCGCCGAGGCCATCGAAACCCTCAGGTGGGCGAGTCTCCACTACGCCCACGTGGCCGGCTCCCAGCTCCTTCGCACGCCGCTCTACGCCGGGCGGCTCGTCGCCCGCGCTCCGCGCGGCCTGGTCCGCCTGGTGAGCGGGCTCGTGCGGTGGACGTTCGACCTGGAGGGCGAGCCCGCGCGCATGGCCGCCGTCCGCAAATCCGACTACCTGCCAGCGGCGGGAATGCTGTTCGCCGCGGTGTTGGGCTACCGGCGCACAGTCGTGAAACAGCCGTATGCCTCGTGGGTTGCGTGGGCCGCCGGTGCCATTGCGTGCTTGCTCATGGTGTGGGTACCGCCGACGGGCCTGTATGAAGCCGCTCACCGCGGCCTGACGAGCCGCCAACGCCACGGTGTCGCGGTAGGCGGCCACGCCGTCACCAGAGCGTCGTCGCGGCACTGACGCGCCAGCGCGTCGCCGGGTGCGCGGCCGCGTCGACCTTGGCGAACGCGGGACGCTCCAGCGCCGGGATCTTCGACGTGGTGGCCGGGGGTCCTCGAACAGAAGCACACCTTCGGCCAGGCGGAACCCCTCTGCGACGCCCCCCATCCGGACCAGTAGCCCGGCTTCGGTGAGAATCTGCCGCTGCCGGAGTAGCGACTGGGTGGCAGTGGACGAACGGGAGTAGACGATGCGCACAGAAGGCTCCTCCGGAAGGAGATAGCCCTCCTCTAGCTGTCGGCAAAGCGTGTCGTCAATTTACCCTCCCAATCCGCAGACGGCCTGGCGGGAAACCTTCTAAATCCCGACGCCTTGGGGCCGGGTGGGAACGGGGGGTTCCGGCCATGGTTAGTTGACACGACATAGATGTCGTGTAATGTATTGCCTATGAGCAACGCGATGAAGCAGATCGAGAAGGTTTCCGTGGTTAGCACCGGGTCGGTGTCGATCCACCCCGAGCACGTCGCCGACAGCGGCAAGTCGCTGTACTGGTGGCTGTTCACCTCGCGGCGGTGGACCGAGCCGCTGCCGATCAACGTGTACGTGATCGAGCACTCCGACGGCCTGGTGCTGTTCGACACCGGGCAGGACCGGGCGTCGATCACCGACCCCGGCTACTTCCCGGGCGGGATCACCGGCCTGATGTACGACCGGCTGGCCCGCTTCGACATCGCACCCGAGCAGACCCTGACCGCGCAGCTGGCCTCGATCGGCTACGACATCCAGGACGTGCGCACCGCGGTCATCTCCCACCTGCACCAGGACCACATCGGCGGCCTGCGGGAACTGACCGGCGCCGAGATCATCGTATCCCGGCGGGAGTGGGAGACCCTGGGCGAGTCCCACCCGGAGATGAAAGGCCTGCTGCGCAAGCACATCGAGCTGCCCGGCCTGAAGTGGCGGTTCGTCGACCCCGAGCCGCTGGCCGACTCGTCGATCGCGCCGTTCACCTCCGGGCACGACCTGTTCGGCGACGGCAGCATGATGCTGCTGCCCACCCCGGGCCACACCCCCGGTTCCTTGTCGATGCTGGTGCGCAGCGAGGGCGGGACGCCCCTGCTGATGGTCGGCGATACCACCTACGACGCCGACCTGCTGGAGGCCGGCCGTGTTCCCGGAGTCGGGGAGAGGGAGCGCCTGATCGAGACCACTGCGATGGTCAACCAGTTGCGGGAGCGGCAGCCTGGCCTGACCGTCCTGGCCGCGCACGACCCCGGCGCGGTCGCCGCGCTCGCCGTCGCCCGACGCGACCTCACCCCGGCCTGACAGGGACAATCATCTGCCATGCGACCCGTCGAGGAGTTCAGATACCTGGTCCTGGCCGCGCAGCGTGAGGGAAACCGGCTGCTCGGCCAGGCATTGAAGCCCCTCGGGATCACCACCTCCCAGGCAGAGGTGATCCGAGTCCTGCAAGACCGTCAGCCGCTCACTCTCAACGGTCTCGGTGACCTGCTGGTCTGCGAAACCGGCAACAGCCCCAGCCGCCTCGTCGAACGGCTCGTCACCGCGGGCCTGGTCCACCGCGAGACCTCCCCGCACGACCGCCGCCACATCGAACTCATCCTCACTCCCAGGGCGTCGAGCTCGCCCGCCAGATCACCGAGATCGAAGAAGGCCTCTATGCCTTCATCGCCGCGATGACCGAAGGCACCGACCTCACCCAGATCAACGATTTTCTCCGCAGCTTCGTCGCCGATCTACCCGCCGGCCAAGCCCTCGCCCGCCGCACCACCCCCTGAGCAGACCAGTCAGGAAGCAGCCGCCAGCCTGGCGACGCCGTACAAAGACGGCATCCCCATCCAGCTCGTTGGGCCGCCCGGCTCACTCACCGAGCTACCTGGCGGCTGGGGTCATGTTCGGGAGCGGAGGGCCGACAACGTACGGCGATTTTCAACGAGTTACAGCGCTTTTCAGCGCATCTCAGCGAGTAGCAGCTAGAGCCTGTACGGAGTTGAGATCAGGGGGATTGCCTGCGGTCTGTTCTGTGATCCTGGTAGGTCTTCGCCATGGCGCGTGGAGACCTCACCGATGAGGAATGGTCGTTGATTCAGCCTCACTTACCGCTGGGTGAGCGAGGCCCGATCCCGGATCTGCGGCAGCAGTTCAACGCGGTGATGTGGCGGTTTCGGACGGGCAGTCCGTGGCGGGATCTGCCCGCTGCGGAGTACGGGCCCTGGTCCACCGTCTATGACCGGTTCCGCTCGTGGGCGGTGAGCGGCGTGTTCGAACACCTGATGCAGGCGTTGATTGCGGAGGCTGCGGTTCGTGGACAGGCCGACCTCGACGTGGTGAGCGTGGACTTTACGACGGCCCGCGCCCACCACCACGCCGCTGGGATGGCTCTGAACGACGAACTGGCCGCAGCGCTGCACGAGGCCGCCGAGCAGGAAAAGGGACTGCCAAAGGGGCAAATCGCCGGTGACGGTGATCCGGGCGACGACGGAGAGCGGGACGAACGCCGACGGATGCGACGCCGGCACCGGTTCCGGCTGAAGATGGCCAAGCTGGGCCGCTCGCGGGGCGGGCTGACCGGCAAGGTGCATCTGTCGGCCGACCGCCGATGTCGTCCGCTGTCTTTCGTCCTCACCCCTGGCCAGGCCGGTGACAGCCCGCAATTTCGCGCGGTGCTGGAGCGCATCAAGATCCGTCTGGCTGTCGGCCGTCCGCGCACCCGGCCGTCCGCGCACCCGGCCGGGCGCGGTGGCCGGCGACAAAGCGTACTCCTCCCGCGGCAACCGCGCCTACCTGCGCCGGCGCGGGATCAAGACGGTCATCCCGGAGAAGGTCGACCAGGCGGCCAACCGCAAGAAGCGTGGCTCCCGCGGCGGCCGGCCGGTCCGTCATGATCCCGATCTCTACAAGCAGCGCAACACGGTGGAGCGGTGCATCAATCGAATCAAGGAATGGCGTGGGCTGGCCTTCCGCTTCGACAAGACCCCCGACAGCTATCTGGCCGGCCTGCACCTACGCGGGGCCATCTTGTGGCTCCGCAGCCTCCACCCAGCCTGAAGATCCGAACCCCGGACAGGCTCTAGGCGGCGGGGGCGCCTTCGGGGTGGCGCTGCCCTTGTTCAACGGGATCATCCCGCCGTCGGAGGACCGCCCATGGTCAAAGGCAAGCTCGGACGGCTGAACCCATCATTCGAGGTAGTCCGCCCACCCACGTCGGTGTTCGGCGTCGGGGCGGTCAGGCGAGACCAGGCCCCTCTCCACTCCGCCATGCTAACGATCGTTGATCATCACGGGTTCGCCGGGCGGGGTTCAGGCTTCGTCGTCCCACAGGTCGTAGTCGTAGGGTTCGCCGCGGGCCAGGCGTTCGGCGCGCATCTGTTCGCGTTCGGCGTCGGTGATGCCGGTGATGTACTCCCACAGGCTGACCCGCTGGACTCTGCCGCGGGCCAGGTCGTGCTGCAGCACGATCCGCGACGAGCGGCCCATCTCCTCTTCCTTGACCACCCACGGGTCGGTCGCCTCCCAGGGCACGCCGGCCCAGGAGGCGTTCTCGGCCGGGTCCAGCCGAGATACGGGTAAAACCGGCCATGAGTCGATCTTGATGAGATAGCGAGAGCCTCTCTGAGGCCGGTTCAGCGAGGAAGCCCGCTGCTGAGATCGACCTTCCGCAGAGGCATGCATGAATTCAATGGCTGACTACCTGTGTGCGATCCGCTGGTTGCGTTCGTCCTCGGTTTGGTTTGTTCGCTCTCACGCATTGCGTTCGCTCAGCTACAGTGTGGCCTGTTCTTGGTGATCGGGCTGCTGCGAAAGCTGTGTGCCTGATGGCGTCGATCGACAAGACCGCGTATCCGAGGTTCAAGCGGACCGTCTCCGAGCGGGAGTTACGCGAGGCGTACTCGCCGAGCCTGGTCGAGATGGACTGGGCGCGGGAGATGACCGACAGTGATGAGAATCGGCTGTCGCTGGTGGTGTGGTTGAAGTGCTGTCAGCGGCTGGGGCGTTTCCCACGGCTGGCGGAGATCCCGGCGCAGGTGATCACGTACATCCGGGATGAGCGGGGCCTGCCGGAGCGCCTCGGCATGGCGGGCGTGGCCGAGCGGACCGGCCGCAACCATAAGGCTCTGGTGCGCGACCGGCTGGGGCTGGACGGGGATCAGGCCAGCGCACGAAAGCTGGCCGAGCAGGCGGTCCGCCTGGCGGCCAAGACCAAGGACCACCCCGCCGACCTGATCAACGTGGCGTTGGAGGAGCTGGCCAAGAACAGCTGTGAGTTCCCGGCCTTCTCCACCCTGGACGACCTCGCCTCGCAGGTCCGGGCTGAGGTCAATACCGCCATCTTCACCTTGGCGTATGGCCGGATGGGCTTCGATGACCACGCGCGGATGCTGGGGATGCTGGAGGTGGATCCGGCAACCGGCCGCAGCGGCCATGACAGGGCCAAGAAGAGCGCGCCCCGGGCCACCGTGACCAAGCTGCGCCAGCAGTTGGACCATCTGGTCTGGCTGGACGGTAGTGCCGGGGCGAGCGACGCCTGGTTGAAGGGCGTCCCGGCTGCTAAGATCGCGCACTTCGCGGCCGAGGCGCGGGCGCTGGGTGCCTCCGAGATGCGCGACTACGGCGAGGTCAAGCGGATAGTGCTGGAAGCGTGCCTGCTGCACCAGGCCCGGGTGCGGGCTCGCGACGACCTGGTGACCATGCTGTGCAAGCGGATGAACACCATGCACACCAAGGCCCGCGAACTGCTGGATACCATCCGCGCCGAGCAGCGCCAGCGCAACGAGCGCATGCTCGCGGTGCTCGGCGATCTGCTGAGCGCGGCCAAAGACGTCGACGTGATGGCCCGGACCGCCTCCACCCCGTGGACGGTGGTGCGGCGGCGGCACGAGACCGGCCGGGCGGTGCTGGAGACGATCGAGACTAACGGAGGCCTGGTCGACCTGATGGCCGAGCACGAGGCGCTGGCCGCCTACCACGGGGACAACTATCTGCCGCTGCTGGACCGCTTCTACCGCTCCCATCGCGCCCTGCTGCTGCGCCTGGCCGGTGTGCTGCTGCTGGAGCCGGCCACCACTGACCGCAAACTGCTGGCGGCGCTGGAGTTCGTGCGTGCTCACGCCACCCGCACTTCCGAACTGATCGGTGATGAGTACGTGGCCGAGCAGGAGGTTGTCGATGAGATGACCGGTGAGATCTCCACGGTGAAGGTGCGCAAGAAGGTGGACGTCTCCTTCGCGCCGGAGGCCTGGCAGAAGGTGGTCACCGACAGGCGCCGCCCCGGCAAGCTGGTGCGCCGGCACTTCGAAATCTGCGTCTTCTCCTGGCTGGCCGACGAGCTGGTGCGCGGCGATGTGGCGGCGGTCGGCTCCGAGGCATACGCCAACTGGCAATCGCAGCTGCTCAGCTGGGAAGCCTGCCAGCCTCACCTGGCCGAGTACTGCGCCGAGGTCGGCCTGCCCGACACCGCGGCCGGCTTCGTCGCGCAGTTGAAGACCCGGATGAAGCAGGTGGCCGCGGCCGTCGATGCCGGCTACCCCGACAACACCGACCTGGCCATCGATGAGCAGGGACGGCCCACGCTCAAGGCGCGCAAGTCCGCCGGGCACAGCCCTGGCGCGCTGGAGCTGGTTACGACGGTCAAGGGCCGGCTACCGGAACGCTCGCTGCTGGAGATCTTGTCCCGGACCACCCGGCACCTGCGCTGGTTCCGCCACTTCGGGCCGCTGTCGGGCTCGGACGCCAAACTGGCCGACCCGCTGGAGCGCTACCTGCTGGTCGCCTTCGCCTACGGCTGCAACCTGGGCGCCGCCCAGGCCGCCCGGCACCTGGGAGGGCACATCAGCGCGCACGAGCTCTCCTACACCGTCCGCAAGCACGTGACGGTGGCCAGCTTGAACAAGGCGATCGCCGACGTGGTCAACGCCTACCTGCGGCTAGATCTGCCCCGGCTGTGGGGAGAAGGCAACGCGGTGGCCGCCGACGGCACCAAGTACGACATCTACGTGGACAATCTGATCGCCGAGTACCATATCCGCTACGGCGGCTACGGCGGGATTGCTTACCACCACATCGCCGACAACTACATCGCGCTGTTCTCCAGGTTCGTACCGTGCGGGGTGTGGGAGGCGGTCTACATCATCGAGGGGCTGCTGGAGCAGGAGCGAGGCGGCGCCCAAGGAGATCCATGCCGATACGCAAGGCCAGAGCTTCCCGGTCTTCGGTTTAGCGCATCTGTTCGGGTTCGAGCTGCTGCCGCGTATCCGCAACTTCCAGGACCTGACCTTCCACCGGCCCGAGCCAGGGGTGCGCTATCGGCACATCGACGCGCTGTTCGGCGACCCGATCAACTGGCAGCTGATCTGGCAGGACCTGATGAAGGTCGCGATCTCGATCCGGAAGGCGAGTTGTCGTCGACCACGCTGCTGCGGCGGCTGCGGCACGACTCCAAACGCAACAAGATGTACCGCACCTTCCGCGAACTGGGCCGCGTGATCCGCACCATGGTGCTACTCCGATACGTCTCCGACGCCTCGCTACGGGAGAACATCAGCCGGGCCACCAACATGGTCGAGTCCTACAACAACTTCGCCAAGTGGATCGGATTCGGCAACAACGGCGTGATCGCCGAGAACGACCCGGAAGAACAGGAGAAAGCGATCAAGTTCAACACCCTGGTCGCCGACCTGGTCATGTACCAAACCACGCTGGACATGTCGCTGGTGCTCAACCAGCTGCGCAGCGAGGGGCAGGCGGTCCATCGCGCCGACGTGGCCATCATGTCCCCCTACCAGGAAGACAACGTTCGCCGCTTCGGCGACTACATCTACGACCTAAACGCGCCGCTGGACGATATGGACGTCCATCTCGATCTAGGCGAGGAGACGGGTGCGGTGTGAGCACCTTGGCAGGCTGAGGCTACGGCGTAGCGGCCTCAACGACGACGTGCGATGAGTGGGAGCAGCAGGTCATCGACGACCGACTCGATCTGCTCGTCGGTGCTCTTGGGCTGTCCGCTGACGCAGTGGTAGAGGAGCATCGCGGGCCCGGCCGCGGCGATGGCCGTCTCGCTCGCACCCGGTGCGGCACCTCCGTGTCTCCTGATCAGCTCGACGATGCCCCTCTCACAGGGCACGGTCACCGACTCGTGGAAGAGCACGCGAAGCTGGGTAGTCTGCTCATCCCCCGCGGCCGCCACCGCCTGGAAAGCGGTGCCCTTGGAGTCGTACAGCGCCTGGTTGAGGTACCGGAGCAACATCACCAGACCGTCGCGGAGCGGCATGTCCGGCGAGGTCTCCGGTGGCGCGGGAAGCAGGTCGCGCAGCGCGTCGCGCACCAGCTCGTCTTTGTTGCGCCACCGCCGGTACAGGGCCGCCTTGCCGGTGCCCGCCGCGGCGGCGACCCGGTTGGTGCTCAGCTTGGCATAGCCGACGGTGCCGAGCTGCTCAATCACCGCGTCGAAGATGACCCGCTGCAGCGCCTCACCACGCCGTCGCGTGGAGGGCGGCTCCGGCCGCGCCGGTCGTTGCGCCGATGTGGTCATCGACACCTCCTTCACACCGGACCGGGTTGCGTCCCCACCCTACCGGCCCCATATAGTGAACCACCTGGTTCCCTACTGGGATGCTCCAGTCCGGAGGAGAAGAGATGCCGAGCCCACCCGAACGATCCGCCGCTGAAGCACCGGCGGCCGCCGCCGAGGCCGATCCGAAAGCCGCTGATGTGAAACTGACCGGTGTCGCCGCGATCACCCTGGCCGTGATCGTTTCCTGTGAACTGGTCCTGATGCTCGACGCCACGATCATGAACGTGGCTCTGCCCGAGATCCGCGGCGGCCTCGGATTCACCCCCGCTGGACTGTCCTGGGTCACCAATGCCTTTTTGCTCGCCTACGCCGGACTGATGCTGCTCGGCGGGCGCGCCGGCGACATTCTCGGCCACCGCCGGGTGTTCCTTGCCGGCATGATGCTGTTCACCGCCGCTTCCCTGCTGGGCGGGCTGGCGCCCAACCCTGAAGTGCTCATCGTCGCCCGCGCCGCGCAGGGTCTCGGCGCTGCGCTGGCCGCGCCGAGCACGCTGGCCTTGCTGACCACCAACTTCCGGGGCGGATTGCAGGCCAAGGCGCTAGATCGCTGATGTGAAATTCGGTGATCGGCTGCGGGCGTGACGAAGGGCGTCCATGGTCGGTGTGTGAAGACTGACTTGGACGCCCTTCTGACCGCACTCTATGTGCATCTGGACGATCACGTGA
>NZ_SMKO01000213.1 GCF_004348685.1 Nonomuraea deserti
GGTCCCACCGAGACGCCCACGCCCACGCCGACGCCGACGCCGACGCCGACGCCGACGCCGACGCGCACCCCCGGCCCACCCGGCTCGGTCACGGCCAACTCGGGCCCCGGCTGGATGGAGGTCGTCTTCACCCCGTCCGGTGAGGGCGAGGCCACCGGCTACTCGCTGAAGGGGGCGCCTCCCGGCGCGGACGTCACCCCAGAAAGGGTCAGGCCGGGCGGCCCGTTCCAGTTCCGGATCAACGGTGGCCGGTGCGACCAGGAGTACACGTTCAAGGTCGCCGCCGAGTACGACGGCGGCGAGGTGGTGTCCGAGCCGTCGATCCCCGTACGCCCCTGTGTCGCGCCCGGCAAGCCGGCCGGCTTCACCGCCAAGGGCAAGAACCACGGCGCCGACCTCACCTGGTCGCCCCCGGCAAACGCCCAGAACGGCGTCACGTACACGCTGGAGGGCCCCGGCAATCACCCGCCCGACCCTCGCGGCACCAGCGCCGAGGTCACCGGGCTCACGAACGGCCAGTCCTACACGTGGACGCTGCGCGCGAAGAACGAGGCCGGCGAGAGCGAGGAACGCGCGGAGGCCACGGCCGACCTGCGGCCGCCCCCCGCCCAGTTCCGCAACGCCAACAACGATCACAGGAACACGCTCATCCGGCCAGGACCGGGCCCGGGCGGCGAGGCGGGACGCATCCCCAAGGGCCAGTACATCACCATGACCGTCATCTGCCAGCAGAGAGGCGCCTCCTACACCGACACCGACACGGGCATGAGCAGCAACGTCTGGAACAAGGTCCAGTCCAGCCACGGCAACGGCTGGCTGAACGACGTGCTGATGGCCACCCCGAAGGGGGGCTTCCCCGCCGCCCCGCTCTGGGAGTGCACGTGATCACCAGGGCCGGCTGGGGCCTGGCGGCCGCGTCGGCGCTCGTCTACGCGGCGGGGGCGCCGTTCGGGTACGCGCAGGCGGCGGTGCTGGCGGTGGCCGGGATCGCCGCCGTGGGCGCGGGCGCGCTGTGGACGCTCAGAGGCGCGGGCCTCGACGTGCGGCGCGAGGTGACGCCGGGGAAGGTGGCGCGGGGCGAACCCGCGGTGGCCCTCCTGCACGTGCGCAACAGCGGGCGGTGGCGGCACGCGGGGCTGACGGCCCGCGACACCTGCCGGGGCACGTCGGTCGCCGTGGAGGTGCCCGCGCTGGCCCGCGACACGGCACGGACGGTGTCGTACCGGCTGCCCACCCGGCGGCGGGGCGAGACCCCCGTCGGGCCGCTGCGCCTCGACCGCACCGACCCGTTCGGCCTGGCCCGCCGCTCCGTCGCATACGGGTGGCCCGACCTGCTGCTCGTCCGGCCGCGCACGGTGCCGCTCCGGCCGCTGAACGCGGGCCGGCAGCGCCACCTGGACGGCCTGGCCTCCAGGTCCGCGCCGAACGGGGCGGTGGGCTTCAACGGGCTGCGCGACTACGTGATCGGCGACGACCTGCGCCACGTGCACTGGCGCTCCACGGCCCGCACCGGCGTGCTCATGGTCAAGGAGCTGACCGACGTCAACCTGCCCAGCACCGTCACCGTGCTGGACACCCGGCACTCCGCGTACGAGGGGGACGACGAGTTCGAGCTGGCCGTCGACGTGGCGGCGTCGGTGGCCTGCGCGGTGACCCGCGACCGTTTCCCCGTGCGGCTGCTCACCGGGGAGGGGGAACTGCTGCACGCCAAGGGCTCCCCCGGGGAAGCGGAGGAGGTGCTCGACCGGCTCGCGCTGGTCGAACGGGCGCCGCGCGCCGAATCGCCGCTGCAGGTGCTCCGCCACGCCGGCTCCGGCGGTGCGCTGGTGCTGGTCAGCGGCACGTACGCGGCGCTGGCCGACGCGGCGGCGGTGCGGCGGCGCTTCGACCGGGTGTTGTTCGTGCGCGTGGGGGACCCGCGGGACGGCGGGCCGCCGGCCGCGGCGGGCGTGACCGTACTCGAAGCCGGAGACCTAGACGAACTGGCGGCCGCATGGCCACACTGACCACCCCGCCGGGATCCACCCCAGCGGGACCCACCCAGCCGCGGGCCGGCGTGCCCGGCACCGGGGCGGCTCCTGGATCGGCACCTGACCTGGCTCCGCCGGTCGCCGGGTCGCCCGCGCGCAGGGCGGCCTCGGTGGTCGTCGTCGCGCTGCTCGCCGCGACGGCCGGGCTGGCGTTCGACGGGGTGTTCCCCCTGCCCGCGCTGCTTCCCGTGGCCGCCGTGGCCGCCGTGGCGCCGTGCATGCTGACGCTGCTGTTGTCCGGCCGGCTGCCGCTCTGGGGCACGATCCCGGTGCACGTGCTGGCCTGGCTGGCCGCCGTGTCCGCGACCCTCTACCATGCGGAGGCGTGGCTGGGAGTCGTGCCCAGCGCGGCCAGCGCGCGGGCTGCCCTGATCGGCGTGCGCGACGCGACCGGCTGGCTGCTGACCACCATCCTCCCCGCCGCCCCCGGCAGCCGGGCGATCGTGCTGGTCAGTTTCCTCGTGTGGGCGGCGACGACGGCCGGGGCGGAGCTCGCGCTGCGGTCCAGGGCCGTCCTGCTGCCCGCTCTGGCCGCGCTGCCCGTGCTCGCCGTCGCCGTCGTGGTCGGCGTCGCGGGCGCGGGCTCCGCGGTGCCGTACGCGGCCGTGTTCGCCGGGGTCGCGCTGCTGCTCGCGCTCGTCAGGGCGGGCCGGTCGGCGCGGACCTGCGTGGCCGGCGTGCCGCTGCTGGCCTGCCTGGTGGCGGCCGCCGT
The DNA here is from genome assembly GCF_004348685.1 of Nonomuraea deserti. Taxonomy (GTDB): domain Bacteria; phylum Actinomycetota; class Actinomycetes; order Streptosporangiales; family Streptosporangiaceae; genus Nonomuraea; species Nonomuraea deserti. The sequence continues at coordinate 2,743 of NZ_SMKO01000213.1, forward strand.
CGTGGCGGCGCCCGTCCTGCCCATGGCGGACCGCCCGTACGACGTGCGCCGGCTCGTTGAGCAGCCGCCCCCGCGCCCGATCAACGGAGTGAGCGCCCTCGACCAGGTGTCGGCGTGGCTGCAGCATCCCCAGCGCGAGCTGTTCACCGTAAGCACCACCTCCGACGCCAACCTCCGGCTGGCCGTGCTCGACACCTTCGACGGCGTCACCTGGGAGTCGAACGCCGGATTCCTCCCCACGGGCGGGCGCGTGCCCGGCGACCAGGGCTCCCGCGACACCGTACGGCAGCGGCTCACCCTGCAGAAGCTGCCCGGCCCGTGGTTGCCCGCCGCCGACCGCCCGCTGTTCGCCGAAGGCGCCGGCATCGTGGTCGATCCGGCCACCGGCATGCTGGCCAGCGCGCGGGCCGGGGAGGGCATGACGTACGAGGTGACGTCAGGGGTGCGCCGCTACGTCTCCGGCGAGTTACGGAACGTGACCCCGCTCGACGCCCCCTCCCTGGTCAGCCTGCCGGACGGCCCCGACGGGCGCACACCGCCGCAGCGCGCCCGCTTCGCCAAGATCGCGCGCCGCGCCACGGCGGGGGCGCGCGGCCCCGCCCAGCAGGCCGCGCGGCTGGCGACGTTCCTGCGCGAACATGCCAAGAACGACGTCACCGCGCCGCCGGGGCACGGTTACCGGGCCATCGAGTTCTTCCTCACCGAGTCGCGCAGGGGAACGACCGAGCAGTTCGCCGCGTCGTTCGCGCTGCTCGCCCGCTCGATCGGGCTGCCCAGCAGGATCGTCGTCGGCTTCCGCCCCGGCGAGGCGGCGGAGGGCGGCGTACGGCAGGTGCGCGGCGGGGACGTGCTCGCGTGGGCCGAGGTCGGGTTCGAGGGGGTCGGGTGGGTGCCGTTCCACCCGACGCCCTCGCGCACCCGCTCCGGCGGGGGCGGCGACGTGGCGGAGGGCACGCCGAAGCAGGCCAAGGAGATCGAGCAGGCGATCAACAGCGACTCCTCGCAACCCCGGCCGACACCGACCACCGCGGGACGGCCCACCCCCGCGCAGACCTCGAAGCCCGGGAAACCCGCGGACTCGGGTGCCACGGCACAGCCGCTCGTCTGGATGGCGGGCGCGGCGGGCGCGGTCCTGGTCTACGTGCTCGCGGTGGCCGTCGTGTCGCCCCTGCGTCGTATGCGCCGCCGCCGCGGCGCCCCGGAGGCGCGGGTGGCGGGCGCGTGGCGGGAGACCGTGCTGCGGTTGCGCGGCGTCGGGATCCCGCGCTCGGGCACGCTGGCGGCGGGCGAGGTGGCCGTACTGGCCGGATCCGCTCTAGGGGAGGCGGCGCGGGAGCCGCTGACGGCGCTCGCCGACCTCGCGAACCTCGCGCGGTTCGGCGACGCGCCCGTGGACCAGGCCGACGCCGAACGGGCCTGGCGGCACTACGCGGAGGTCGACCGGGTAGTCAGGCAGCGCGCCGGGGTGCCCGCCCGGCTCGCCCGCCGCCTCTCACCCCGGTCCCTGCTCGGCTGACCTGCCGCGCCGTCACGAGGGGGGTGGGCTGGCCGGGGGGAGCACGATGGGAGGCTGGGCCTCCTCGTCCTGTCCGCGCGGGTCCGCCTCCGTGGCTCCGCGGATGCACAACGCCGGCGACCAGGCGACCGACGAGGGCTGGCCGAGGGCGACCACGGCGCCGACCTTGAAGCAGTAGCCGGTGACCGGGTCCAGACCTCCGACGGTGTACGTGCCGGCGTCGCCCGTCGCCGACATCAGGCGATCGCCGGGAGCCTGCTGCACCACCGTGGGATAGCCGCTCTTGCGGACGGCCTTCCAGGCCAGCGTCACCGTGGTGCCGTTGTCGGAGACCACTTTGAGGTTCTTCGGGCGGTATCTGGCGACGTCCTGCGGGTCGGTGACGGGCCGGCGGGTGGGCGGCGACGTCGCCGGGGCGGACGACGGCCGCGTGCGGAACTCGTCCGGTCGCGGGTGCGACTCGCCTGGTCGTGTGGTCTGCGGGACGGCCGACGGCTGCGCGTCGTCCTGGGGCGGGGCGGCGGGGTCCTGGCCGCCGGGAGCGGTGGCGGCCACGGGCTGCCGCTGCTGCACCTCGGTGCCCGAGCCGCCGCTCATGGCCAGCGCCACGCTGCCCACGCCCACGATCACGGCCAGCGCCGACGCGCCCGCCACGAACAGCGGAACATTCCTGCTCGCGGGCCGCTCCTGCGCAGGCGGCTCCACCGGCGCGACGTCGGCGGGCGGCGGCAGGAAGGGCTGTGGGCCGGCGGGCGGCCTGACCTGCGAGCGGTCGGGGTCCACCGTCCAGACCAGCTCGCGGTCGTTCGCGTTGCGCCAGCGCAGCGTGCACGTGGTGCCCATGAGCTTGATGAAGATCTTCGAGTAGTGGCCGGAGTGCAGCACCACCAGCCCCATGCCCGCCAGGACGTGCCGGTGCACCCGGTCGACCACCTCGTCCGACACCTCGCCGTGCGCGGCGTGGCCCCACCAGGTGAGGACGTCGGTGCCGGCGAGCACCTCCTCGGTCAGCCCGTGCTCGGGGTCGTCGAGCGTGGCCGTGGTGACGGTCGCCCGCTTCCCCAGCCAGTGCTCGATGCCGCGGCGGACCGCGTTGTGCATGCCGTCGGGATAGATCTCGGCCACGCTGGGTTCGGTCTGTTCATGCCGGTTCTCGCCCCACACCAGGACGGTGACGGATCGAGCGTTCATGCGCGTTCCTTTCATGGTTCTTCTGACCGCGCCGCTGACGGCGCCCCAGTCCTGCGTGCCGGTGCTGATGTGGTCGTGGATGGCGAGGGGATGGACCGTACGTCGGGCGTACCGGGGTGCGGGTGTTCCTTTCGCGGAAATGCGTCCGGCGTGACGGTGTACGGGGTCGTCCGGCACGGGGGAATGAAAGGGAATCGAACGCGAGGAGTCGCGGCACTCCGCCTGCCAGCGCTTTCACAGCGCGTACGGAGGGGTCTTCATCGTTTCCGGGCAGTGGACGCTATTCTGTCAAACCGCTTAACCGGCGGTCGCCTGTGAAGTATGTTGCGCCGCCCGGACCGCTATGTCAACAACACGTCAACCGCTTTTGCGAAGTGGGCTTGGGATATAGTCACAATGCTTCGCGAGCCTCTCGCGCCGCTGCGCCCTCACGAGCCCTGGAGGCGGCATCCATGGTCACGATGCGCGACGTCGCCGAGCGGGCCAACGTCTCCATCGCCACGGTCTCCTTCGTCATCAACGGCACCAAACGCGTCGCGCCGGAGACCCGGGCCCGCATCGAGGCGGCCATCGAAGAGCTCGACTACCGGCGCAACGTCGTCGCCCGCGCGCTGGCCAGTTCCCGCACCCGCATCCTCGCGCTGCTCCACCCCGACCTCGAGGCCCGGCCGAACGCCACGGTGATCCAGTTCGTCATGAGCGCCGCCCACGGCGCCCGCGAGCGCGGCTACGACCTCGTGTTGTGGCCCGTGAACGACGACGAGCAGATGTCACACCTGCTGGCCGGCGGTCTCGTCGACGGGGCGCTGCTCATGGAGGTGCAGATCCGCGACTCCCGCGTCGACCGGCTCGTCGCGTCGCGGGTCCCGTTCGCGCTGATCGGCCGCACGGAGAACGACGACCTGCCGTACGTCGACATCGACTTCGCCACCACGATCGACGAGGCGGTCGGCCACCTGCGCTCGTTCGGCCACGAGCGCATCGCGCTGGTCACCCAGCGTACGAAGGCGGGGCCGGGCGACGAGCCCGGCCGGATCATGCGGGCCGAGGCCGCCTACCTCGACGCGACGTCGGCGCTCGGCCGGCCGCCCGCCGTCATCCCCGTCGAAGGCACCTCGGCCGGCGGGCGGGAGGCCGCGCGCACGCTGCACGACGGCTTCCCCGACGCGACGGCCGTCATCCTCGTGAACGAGGGCGCCTCGGCGGGGCTCGTCAAGGGGTCGCGCGCGCTCGGCCGCTCCATACCGGATGATCTGTCCATCATCTCGGCGTCGACCACCCGCGAGCTCGGCGAGATGATCGAGCCGTCCCTGACCGTCATGGCCGCGCCCGCTCCCCAGCTCGGCCGCCTCGCCGCCGACGCGCTGATCGACCAGCTCGAAGGCGTCCAGGAGGCGCCGCCGCACCTGCTCATCCCCTGCACCCTGGTCCCCGGCCAGTCCGTCGGCCCGCCCCCTCAAGCCCGGCGACACTGACGTCGCCACCGCCTTCTCAAAGGCGGCACCACGCACCGCCGTCTCGGACTTCTCAGAGCAGCCGGCCGGAGCGGCGGAAGCAGCGCGCCGCTCAGGCCCGTCCGGCGCGCGCGCCGCAGACGCCGGGCATCTCGCCGATCATGGCGTCGTCCTCGGCGGCGTCGAGGAGAGCCATGGCGTAGTCGGCCCGCGGCAGCGTCGCCTCGCCGCCGGTGGCGTCGGCCTCGAAGTCGATGTGCACCCGGCCCTTGCCGGGCCGGTCGACCAGCCGGGTGGCCCGGACGACCGTCCAGTCGAGGCCGGAGATCTCCAGCATGCCCTCGGCCCGCGCCAGGTCCACGTAGGCCTTCCTGAAGATCAGCCAGGCCATGCCGACGGCGAAGCGGGGCCGGGTGGCGGGGACGGAGCGGCTGCTGGTCATCACCACCCTGCGCACGCCGGCCTCGCGCATCGTCGCGATCAATGCGCGGGCGATGCCGCTCCCGCCCACCGCCGCGATGACGGCGTCCTGACCGGCCACGGCCTCGCGCACGCTCGACGGGTCGGTCGCGTCACCCCGCACGACGACGAGCAGGTCGTCGCGCCCGTCGAGGAGCTCCGGCTTGCGGGTGAACGCCGTCACCTCGTGGCCGCGCGCGGCGGCCTGCTCCAGCACGTGCATCCCGGTACGGCCCGTCGCACCGATCACCAACAGTTTCATATGGCCTCCTTCTATATTGCAAAATGCACTAGAGCAACGCGCATGTCAATACGCGCGAGCCCTACGAAGGCCATCGGAAACAGGAGAAAAAGGATGAACGGTACGTCTCTACGCGGCCGGGGTCTTGTCCATGTTGGTGAGCCGAGTGCGGGCCGTCCTCGCGACGGGGAGCACGGGCCTGCTGGCGGGCCAGCGGGCGCACGCGGATCTGCCGTCCACGGCGGCCGGGCTGGGGGTGCTGCTGCTGTTCGCGTACGCGATGACGCGGGTGGGCCCGCCGCCCTTCCCAGGCGCGGGGTACGCCGGGCCGCCCTGTCCTGAGCCGGTCCAGGGATCAGTGACGCACTGTCCTGAACCGGGTCCAGGGGTCAGTGGCGCCGGGTCCTGAACCGGTCCAGGAAGCGCCGTACCTTCTGCTGCGTGTGCGGGTCGCGGGCCATCCGCTTGGCCTTCTCGACGTTCTGCCTGCCTTTGGGGCTGCGCATGTACGCGCGTACCCGATCCATGAGTGCCATGTGCCTGCCCCTACCCCGGCCTTGTCGTGTCACGCGCCCCGGCGTCAGCCCGTCCGGCAGTCAACCGACGGCCCGTTCCAGTCGCCGCCGTGCTGGATGGTGAAGCCGAGGGTGTTGCCGTTGCCGTTCGGCCGCACGGTCACCAGTGCCGCCAGAGTCCCACGAGGCGCTGCCGTTCCATGTCGCGATGACCCGCCGGGGCGGGGTCATGGTGACGGTGACGACCCACGCGTTCGTGCCCGAGACCGTCACCGACAGGTTGAAGCGGTCGCTCCACCGCCGGCCCCGGGAGATGGCCGTGCAGGCGCCGCCGGGCGGCGGGGTCGTCGGCGGGTCCACGGTGCCGTCAGGGCGACGGCCCTGCCCGTGGCGGGGAGATCATCCCCGCGCAGAGGTTGCGGCTGCGCAGGTCGGCGGCGATCCGCGGGATGGCCGCCAGTGTCGTGGCGTACTGGTCGTGGCGTACTGGTCGTGGCGTACTGGTCGTGGCGTACTGGTCGTGCAGGAGGATGGCCTGGCCGTTCCGCAGGCGCCCGGCCGCCTGGACCATCTGGGCGGTGCCGGCGCCGTTCCGGTCCTGGACGTATCCGGCGCAGGCATGCCGGTCAGCCGAACTCCTCGACGTACTCCTCCACCGGCCCCAGCTCGGGACGGTCCCGGAGCTCCAGGACCGAGCCGAGCCGTTCCAGTTCCAGGACCGTCACGGTGTTCTCGCCGGCGCGGAGCAGCGGCGCCGGGCAGTACAACGTGACCTGCGGCCCGATCTCCCAGTAGCGGCCGAGCAGGAAGCCGTTGACCCAGACGAGGCCGCGGCCCGACCCCGGCAGCGCCAGGAAGGTGTCGGCGGGCGTGGCGATCCGCACGGTCGCGATCGCGAACCCGGCGCGCGTGGTAGCGGGGCCGGCGGCGAGCGCGCGGGCCGTCTCCGCGTCGGACCACTCCTGCAGCGCGATCGGCGTGCTGTCCCAGCCCTGGACCATCCGCCGGTCGACGAGCACCGGGCCGATCAGGCCCTTGTGCCGGCCGAGGCCCGGCCCGTAGTTGACCCGGCCGAGGCTCTCGACCAGGACCTCCAGGCGTACGACGGCGCCCGTTCCGCGCACCGGGAGCTCCTGGCGATCGGGGCCGGCCTCGCCGAAGAACGTGCCGTCGCGGAAGACCAGGGCCCGGTCGCGCACGTCGGTGAGGACGAGCCGGTGCTCGCCCGCGGGGATGCGCGGGTGCGCGGTGTGCAGGACCATCCCCGCGTCGAGCCCGAGCCGCTCGAACGAGGCCGGGCGCGGGCCGGTCGAGGTGGGCGCGGGTACGGCGCCGAGCCCGGGAAGCAGGTCGGCCCGGTGCTCGAGGGGGACGCGGGCCGGCGGCAGCGTCGGCGTCCGTTCAAGCGTCCGCACCGGGCCGCGCGCGCCGAGCACCTCTCGCAGGGCGAAGAACTTGGGCGTGAGCGTGCCGTCCTCGGCGACGGGCGCGTCGGAGTCGTAGCTGGTCACGGTGGGCTGCAACCGGCCGCCCTCCTCGTTGGCGCCCGCCCAGAGCCCGAAGTTGGTGCCGCCGTGGGCCATGTAGACGCTCACGCTGCCGCCGTCGGCGATGATCCCCTCGAGGACGCGCACGGCGCTGTCCGCGCCGCGGACGTGGTGCCGCTCACCCCAATGGTCGAACCAGCCGTTCCAGAACTCGGCGACGACGAACGGCTCGTCCGGCCGCCGCGCCGCGAGGAGGCGCCGGGCGGCGCTGGGTTGGGAGCCCAGGGTGACGGCGGCCAGGGTGCCGGGCAGGGTGCCGCCGTCCTGCATCAGGTCGGTGGGGCCGTCGGCGGTGAACAGCAGCTCCCTGATGCCGCGGGTGATCAGCGCCTCCCGGTTCCAGCGCAGGTAGGCCTGGTCGTCGCCGTAGCTGCCAAACTCGTTCTCCACCTGCACCGCCACGACCGGCCCGCCCTCGGAGGCCTGGAGCGCGGCGATGCGCGGGATCAGCTCGTCGAACCAGCGGCCGACCGCGGCCGTGAACGCGGGGTCGGAGCTGCGGAGCGCGACGTCGCGGGCGGTGAGCCAGCTCGGCAGGCCGCCGTTCGACCACTCCGCGCAGATGTACGGCCCGGGCCGGACGACGACGTCGAGGCCCTCCTCCCCCACCATGCGGATGAACCGTTCGACGTCGCGCCAGCCGTCGAAGCGCGGCTCGGCGTCCTCGCGGGGCTGGTGGAAGTTCCACGCGACGTAGGTGTCGACCGTGTTGAGCCCGAGGTCGGCGAGGCGGCGGATCCGGTCACGCCAGAGGCCGGGGTGGACGCGGAAGTAGTGCAACCCTCCCGACAGCATGCGGTGGGGGACGCCGTGCCGGTGCAGGCGGCGCCCGCGCCAGGTGAGCGCGCTCGTGGGGGCGCCGGCCGGCGCATCGGCTGCGGTCGTCGTCTGGTCCGGGGAGGCATCCGGCGCGGGGAGCTCGATCACGGGGCGAGAGCCTATGTTATCGATGCCATATGTAACAACCGGGGTAGGATCCACCTGACGACGCCGCGGGCAGGCCGCGAGAGAGGAGCGCCATGACCGGAGCCACCGAGCGGCCCGCGAGGCAGCCGAGCATGTCTGACGTGGCCAGGACGGCCGGGGTGTCGGCGCAGACCGTCTCCCGCACGCTCCGCGACTCGCCCAACGTCAACCCGGAGACCAGGAAGCGCGTGCTCGCCGCCGTCGAGCAGCTGGGCTACCGCTTCAACCACGCGGCCAGGGTGCTCTCCTCCGGGCGCAGCCACACCATCGGGCTCGTGCTGCTGCAGTCGGGCGGCTACTACTCGCGCTCGGCGGTGACCGCGGGCGTCGAGGCGGCCGCGGGCGAGGCCGGCTACGCGGTGAGCATCGCGACCATCGCCAGGCTCGACACCGGCCTGATGGAGCGGTCCCTGTCCAAGCTCGCCGACCAGGGCGTGGAGGGCATCGTCATCGCCGTGCCGCTGATCTCCGTGACGCAGAAGATGGAGGACATCACCCGCGACATCCCCACCGTCACCCTCGACGGCTCCCGCACCGCGAGCGCGCTGGTGCTCGGGATCGACCAGAAGGAGGCGGGCCGCATCGCCACGCGGCACCTGCTCGACCTCGGGCACCGCCAGGTGTGGCACGTCTCGGGGCCCGACGAGTGGATCGAGGCCCGCCAGCGGCGGCAGGGCTGGCAGGAGTGCCTGGCCGCGGCGGGGATCCAGGCGCCGCCCCCGCTGGAGGGCGACTGGTCGCCCGACTCGGGCTACCGGCAGGGGCAGGTCCTCGCGATGATCCCCGACGTGACCGCCGTCTTCGCCGCCAGCGACGAGATGGCCTTCGGAGTGATCCGCGCCCTGCGCGAGGGCGGCAGGTCGGTGCCCGCGGACGTGTCCATCGTCAGCGTCGACGACATCGAGCTGGCGGCCTACTGCACCCCGCCGCTGACCACCGTCCGCCAGGACTTCTACCGCTCGGGCGCGGCGGCCGTCGCCCTGCTGCTGCGGCAGGCCGACGCCGGGGAGACGCTCGTCACCGCGTCGCTCTCGGTGCGCGCGTCCACGGCGCCGCCGCGTTCCCGCTGAGCCCCATGCCGGCCGTTCCGGAAAGTACCCTCTTGCGTCCGCCATGTTATCGATGCCACTGTAACAACGTCCGGACCCCGGACTCGTTCCTCCGCCCCGTCAGGTGGGCAGCCGTTCACGGAAGGATCCCAGAACCATGAGGAGATCACTCGTCCTCGCCGGCGCCGCGATCACGGCGCTCGGACTGCTCACCGGCTGCGCGGCGGAGGGGGACGGCCAGGGCGCCGGCAAGACGACCCTCAGCGTCGCCGCCCTCGAAGGCGGCTACGGACGCGACATGTACACCAAGGTCATCCAGGCGTACGAGAGCGCGCATCCCGACGTCGACGTGCAACTGCAGATCTCGAAGAGCATCGAGGACGAGATCACCCCCAACATGAAGGCGGGGCGGTTCCCCGACGTCGTGGTGCTCGGCCAGGGCCGCAAGGCCGCGCTCACCGAGACCCTCATCAAGGACAAGGCGCTGGAGGACCTCACGCCCGTGCTGCAGGCGAAGGTTCCCGGCGAGGACAAGACGGTCGGCGACAAGCTCATCGAGGGCATCGTCGGCAACCTCAACACCAACCCCTACGGCGACGGCAAGACGTACACGATGCCGATGTACTACGCGCCGACCGGCCTGTTCTACAACAAGGGCCTGCTCGACAAGAAGGGCTGGAAGGTCCCGGCCACCTGGGACGAGATGTTCGAGCTCGGTGAGACGGCCAAGAAGGACGGCATCGCGCTGTTCACCTACCCGACCGCCGGCTACCTCGACTCCTACTTCTTCTCTCTGCTCGCCGACGTCGGAGGTGAGCAGTTCTACACCGACGTCATGACGTACAAGCAGGGCGTGTGGCAGACGCCGCAGGCCCGGCAGGCGCTCGACCTCACGGCCCGGCTGCTGAAGTACGCCGCGCCGACCACGGTCGGCTACGCCAACGAGCAGGACTTCACCAAGAACCAGCAGTCGGTGCTCGACAACGAGGCGCTGTTCATGCCGAACGGGACGTGGATCGTCGGCGAGATGGCGGACGCCCCGCGCGCCGACGGCTTCGCGTGGGGGCTGACACCGCTGCCCGCGGTCACCGAGGGCGGCAAGCGCTACATCACGACGTCGGTCGAGTCGGTCTGGGTCCCCGCCGCCGCCAGGAACAAGGACGCGGCGAAAAACTTCGTCGCCTACCTCTACTCCGACGAGGCGGCGAAGATCTTCGCCGCGTCCGACGCGATCCAGCCGATCGAGGGCGTCGCCGGCAGCCTGTCGGAGGAGAACGCCGAGTTCTACAAGGTCTACGACGACCCGTCGGTCGCCGCGCTCGTCGGCGGGTTCGCCAGCACCGCGCCCGTCAAGGGCGTCGACATCAAGGCCACGCTCTTCGACACCGCCAACAGCATCATCAGCGGCGACAAGACCCTGGACCAGTGGCAGGCCGCGCTCAACGGGGCCAGCGAGAAGCTGCGCCAGGCGGGTGGCTGACGTGCCGGGCGACCCACCGGGCACCCTGCCGCGCACGAGACCGCGCACCGGGCCGCGCACCGGGCCGGGCCGCGCCGCAGGAGCCGCGCCGCGCCACGGCGGAGCCGGATCCGCCCCGCGCCGGCGCGGCAACGGCCTCTTCGTCCTCGCCTGCCTCCTGCCCGCGCTCGTGCTCTTCGCGCTGTTCATGGTCGTCCCGACCGTGAACGTGTTCAGGATGTCGTTCTACACCTGGAGCGGCTTCTCCCCCGACATGCGTTTCGTGGGGCTCGACAACTTCACCGCGCTCCTCGACGACGCACAGTTCGTCCGCGCGTTCCAGAACACCGTCGCGCTCCTGGTCGTCGTGACCGTGGTGACGATGGGCATGGGCCTCTTCCTGGCGGCGATCATGACCCGGCAGCGGCTGCGGGGCCGGACACTCTACCGGTTCGTCCTCTACGTCCCGAGCGTGCTGTCCGTGGTCGTCATCGCGGCGATCTTCTCCGCCGTCTTCGACCAGGAGAACGGCCTGATCAACGGCACGCTGCGGGCACTGTCGCTCGACGGGCTGCGCCAGGTCTGGCTCGGCGACCAGGACCTCGTGCTCTGGTCCGTGGCGATCGCGATGGTCTGGCAGTCGCTCGGCTACTACATGGTCCTCTACATGTCCGGCATGGCGAGCATCCCCGAGGACGTGTACGAGGCGTCCGCGCTCGACGGCGCGTCCCCGGGACGGCAGTTCTTCGCCATCACGCTGCCGCTCATCTGGCAGAACCTCCGCACGACGCTGACGTTCTTCGTCATGAGCGCGGTCAACCTCAGCTTCGTGCTCGTCCGCGCCATGACCGGCGGCGGGCCCGACGGCTCGTCGGAGGTCCTGCTGAGCTACATGTACAAGCAGGCCTACACGAACTCGTCGTACGGCTACGGCATGGCCATCGGCGTCGTCATCTTCGCGTTCTCGTTCCTCGTGTCGCTGCTGGTGAGCCGGGCGACACGGCGCGAGCCCCTCCAGTTCTAGAGGACCCCCACCATGACCACGATCAGAAGCGCCGCACGGCCGAGGACCGGCAGGGCGCTGACCTCCGTCCTCGTCATAGCGATCGCCCTGGCCATCGCGGTGCCGGTGGCGTGGGTGCTGCTCGCCTCGCTCAAGCAGAAGGGCGAGTTCTACGGCAGCCCCTGGGTGCTGCCGGAGGGCCTGCACCTGCAGAACTACGTCGACGCGTTCGTCACCGCGCGCATGGGACGGTATTTCCTCACCTCGGTGCTGGTCACGGTGCTCGGGCTGGTGTTCGTCGTGGCGGTGTCGGTGCCCGCGGCCTACGTCGTCGCGAGGTACGAGTTCCGCGGCCGCGGCCTCGTCGAGATCGCGCTGCTGGCCGGGTTGTTCGTCAACGTCAACTACATCGTCGTGCCGATCTTCCTCATGCTCGTCGGCTGGGATCGCGCGCTCGTCGACGTGTTCCCCGGCGGCTTCTTCATCGACAACCCCGCGGTCCTCTCGCTCGTCTACGCGGCCACCTCGATCCCGTTCACCATCTACCTGCTCACCGCGTACTTCCGGTCGATCCCCGTCGACTTCGAGGAGGCCGCGGCCCTGGACGGGGCATCCCGCTTCCAGATCATGACCCGGGTCATGTTGCCGATGGCGCGGCCCGCGCTCACCACCGTGCTGCTGTTCAACTTCCTGGCCTACTGGAACGACTACATCATCGCGCTCACCCTGCTTCCAGGTGAGGGCAAGACGCTGCAGGTCGGGCTGCTCAACCTGATGACCGCGCAGAAGGCGGCGGCCGACTACGGGCGCCTGTACGCCGGCATGGTCATCGTCATCGTCCCCGTCCTCATCTTCTACGCGCTCATCCAGCGCCGGCTCATCGAAGGCATGGCGTCCGGCGGTGTGAAGGGCTGACCGGCGCCTCCCGGAGAGGAAACCCTCATGAAGGAATCGACGCGCAGCGTGCTGCTCGTCACCGCCCGGACGCTCGCCGCGTCGGTCTGCGTGGGCGTGGTCGTCGTCGCCCGCGCGACGGTCGGGTGGGGCAGCCTCGCGATCATGCTCGTCGCGCTGGTCGGGCTGCTGGCCGTGCTCGCCTCGTACAACCGGAGGTTCCGGTGACCCCGCGGATGACCGGGGCGGTCCCGGACGGGCGGGCGCTGGCCGGGGTGCGGCCGAGCGGGCGCCAGCTCGCGTGGCAGGCGATGGAGTTCTACGGCTTCATCCACTTCGGCATGAACACGATGACGGACCGGGAGTGGGGCGAGGGGCACGACGACCCGGCCGCCTTCGACCCGGCCGGCCTCGACGCCGACCAGTGGATCACGGCCTTGAAGTCCGCGGGGATGACCGGCGTGATCCTCACCGCCAAGCACCACGACGGCTTCTGCCTGTGGCCGAGCGACGTCACGGCGTACTCGGTCTCCTCGTCGCCGTGGCGCGGTGGCCGGGGCGACGTGGTCGCGGAGGTGGCGGACGCGGCACGGCGGCACGGGCTGCGTTTCGGGATCTACCTGTCGCCCTGGGACCGCACAGAGGCCTCCTACGGCTCCGGCGCCGCGTACGACGACTTCTACGTGGCCCAGCTCACCGAGCTGCTCACCCGGTACGGGCCGGTGTTCACGGTCTGGCTGGACGGCGCGAACGGGGAGGGCCCGAACGGCAGGCGGCAGGTGTACGACTGGGAGCGGTACTACGCGGTGGTCCGCCAGCTGCAGCCCGACGCGGTCATCAGCGTGTGCGGGCCCGACGTGCGGTGGTGCGGCAACGAGGCCGGGGCGACCCGCCCCGACGAGTGGAGCGTGGTCCCGCGTGCCCTGCGGGACGCCGAGCGGATCGCGGACCGCTCGCAGCAGGCCGACGACGGCGCGTTCGCCCGGCTGGTCCGCAGCGACGACCGCGACCTCGGCAGCCGCGCCGCGCTGGCGGGGCACGAGGACGACCTGGTCTGGTATCCGGCCGAGGTGAACACCTCGATCCGCCCCGGCTGGTTCCACCATCCCGCCGAGGACGACGCGGTCCGGTCCGCGGACGTGCTGTTCGACGTCTACCTGCGCGCCGTCGGCGGCAACTCCTGCTTCCTGCTCAACGTCCCGCCGGCCCGTGACGGGCGGGTACGGGACGCCGACGTGGCGGTGCTGGAGCAGCTCGGACGGCGCATCGACGACTTCCGCGGGCGGCGCGCCGAGGCGGGCGCGACGGTGTCGTCCGGCTCCCCGGGCGACGTCGCGACCGCGTGGCCCGCCGCGCGGGCGGGCCGGGGCCGTACACCGTGGCGGCCGGAGGGCGACGACCCCCTGCCCGGCGTGACGCTCACCTTCGCACGGCCCCGCCGGATCGAGGCGGTCGTCGTGGGCGAGGACATCGCGCAGGGGCAGCGCATCGAGCACGTCGTCGTCCGGGGTCGCGGGGACGGCGGCTGGCTGCCGCTCGCGGAGGCGAACGCCGTGGGCTACCAGCGCATCCTGACGTTCCCGCCGGCCGAGGTGGACGCCGTATTGGTCGAGATCCCGCAGTTCCGGGACACCCCCGTCGTCGCCCGGGTGGCCGCGATCGAGGCGAGGCCATGAAGACGTCCGCGAAGAAGCCGCCCGCGAGACAGGGCACCGGGAAGGGCACCGCGAAGGCCACTCAGAAGGGCACTCAAAGAGGCACTCAGAAGGGCACCGCGAAGGGCTCCGGGAGCAGGCGCGGGGTGACGCGGGTCGCCGCGCGCAGGCCGTCGCGCCGCGCCGCCGTCCTGTTCGCCGGCGTGTGCGCCGTACTCGCCGCGCTGCTGCTCACCGGCGCGGTCCTCAGCCAGCGCGGCGGCGAGGTCGCCTCCGTCGACGGGCACGCCGTGACCCGCGACGAGCTGCTCTTCCACATGCGGCGGCTGGCGCCGAGCGTGCAGAACGAGCTGCGCAACCGCTACCACCTCCAGGGCGCCGTCGACTGGAACGCGCGGGCCGGCGACCGGAGCGCGCTCCAGCGGCTGACGGCGCGCGCGCTCGACGAGATCGAGCGGGACAAGACGGCGCTCATCCTGGCGAAGGAGCAGGGGCTGATCGACTCGGTCGACCACGCCGGCTTCCTCGCCGAGCTGGCCGCCGAGAACGAGCGGCGCGCCGAGGCCGTGACCAGGGGCGAGGTCGTGTACGGCCTGAGGGAGTTCTCGCCCGACGAGTACTACTCGCACCGGCTCACCGAGCTCACGACCCGCCTGGAACAGCGGCTCAGCACGGTCGCGGGAGGTCCGCTCCAGGTCACCGACGCCGACGTCCGGCGGGCGTTCGACGCCGACCCGGACGCCTGGAGCGCCAACGCGACCACGTACGCGTACGCCAAGCTCGTGGTGCCGGTTCCCGACGGCGCCTCCGCCGGATACCTGGCCGGCCTCCAGCGGCGGGTGGACGCCGCCGACCGGCTGGCGGACCTCGCCGGCCGCGAGCCCGGCGCCCGGCTCACGAAGGCCACGCACCAGGGCGGCGGCTCGGCCGCCCACGAGCAGGACCTCATGGCGGTGCTCGGCGAGCTCGCGCCGGGCGGGATCTCCGCCCCGGTCGAGGGCGGCGGCCAGGTCACCTACTACGAGCTCACCAGCAGGTCCGTCGACGAGGACGCGGCGTTCGCCGAGTACGCGCGGCGGATCCGGCAGTCACTCATCGAGAAGAAGTTCGGCGCCTACCTCCAGCGCCGCGTGGACGACCGCGGCATCACGGTCGACACCGCGGCGGTGGACGCCATCAACGCAGAGGATGTGCACAGTGAAACCTGACGGCACCACACCCCCCGACGCGCCGGACCGGCGACGACCCGTGGCGCGGGCGTTCCGCGCGGGCCTGGCCGCGCTGCTCGCCGCGCTCGTCGCCATCCAGGCCCGCCGCCGCGAGCCGC
>NZ_SMKO01000214.1 GCF_004348685.1 Nonomuraea deserti
CCACCCCACCCCCACCGCGCAACGCCACCTCCATCCGGGCCAGCTCCGCGCCTGCGGCCGGCGGGGGCACGCTCATCGTTCGTTGATGCTCTGGTCTCGCCCGGCCTGATAGACGCGGCCCAGCCCCGAAGCTTCCGCCCGCATCTGCACGTTCGTCGCGTTGTCGCCGGTGGAAGCGATCCCGCTGTTGTCCGCGGCGATCGCGATCGACCCCGATCCGGAGGCGGAGGCCGACGCGCCGAACGTCGCGGCCATCACGCGCAGCTCGCCTTCGGCGGCGGCCTCGTCCTCTAGCAGGTCACTCAGCGGCAGCCGCCACGCCGTCTCCTGCTCGACGCCGAGGGCCCGGCCAACGTCAACTCCGACAGCCCCCGCGAGCAGCAACTGGCCAACATCCGCCGCATCTACGGCCCGGAGAAGGAGGCGCTGGGCCAGGCTGGGCTGCACCCCACCGGTTTCACCACCAGGGTGATCCCGATCAGGCGCAGGCCGAGCGGACCGGCTTCACCGGCTCCCCGACGATCCTGATCGACGGCCGCGACCCGTTCGCCGAACCCGGCACCGCTCCGACGCTGTCCTGCCGGATCTACCACACCCCGACGGCCCGGCCGGAGCACCCGGCCTCGACAGCTCCAGCAGGCCCTCCGAGTAGCCGCCGCCACGCGCACCGGGCCATAACCAGGACCACCGCCGGGAAAGCCCACAGCCGAGCGCGCGCCATCCGTAGAACGAGCTTCCCGTCAGATGCCAGGGAGGCTTCCCTGCAGGACCTGGCCGCCAGTCTGTGCGGCCATCGGGCGCGGGAAAGAGGGCGCAGGTCGAGCGGTGGGCGGAGACCGCCCGCGGCGCCGACTTCGAGGGCGTGCCGGCATCGGTCCGGCCTGTCCAGGCCAGCGCTCATGGCCACCGGCGATCCGATGGGCAGGGCGCTCTACGCGCCGCGCCAAGGGGTCGTCGGCACGTCGTCCGGCCAGTCGGCGACGATCGCCCGGATGAATGAGTCGGGGTCGTAGACGGCGTCCGGCACCGGCCACGGCGGGAAGACGGCGTCAGGGGCCGCACGCAGGGACACCTCGACCGCGAGCGGTTCCACCCCCAGGCCGCGTTCCTCTCCCAGCGTCATCTCCAGGTCCATGCCGTCGCCGAGCAGCCAGGCGCGGGCCGGCGCCCGGTAGGAGCGCTCCTGCCAGCCCAGATCGGCCAGCGACCGCTCCAGCCCGTACGCCAGCGGCGGCGGGGTGGCGGCGAGGGCGAGCCCGGGGTCGAGGTCGCCGCCGGAGGTGATCCCCGCCACCGCCAGGGACAGGCCGACCCCGGAGTCCCAGAACGTGATCTCGCCGACCTCGGCCCAGAACGACCCGTCCCCGGTCTCGACCGGCATCAGCAGCGCTCCGCCCGCGTAGTACTGGGGCACGGCGGGCGTGGGCCCGGCGCCGCTCATGACCGTGGTCACCAGGCCCAGAGACCGGTCGGCGGTCAGGTCGGCGATCAGCACCGACGTCGTCGTCAGGGACGACCCGACGACCAGGCCGATCCTGGCCTGCACGGGGCCCGCGCGCAGGAGCCGCTGGGCCAGCGCTCCCGCGCGCTCCGCGTCAGCCGCGCCGGTCACGGCGCGCCGCTCATGCCGGTCGGTCATGGGTGCCGTGTCACCATCTGCTCTTGCAGGTCTTGTGGCAACTGTACGCCTGCGACCCGCAGACGGCGACGATGCAGGCCAGCACGACGTTGAGAATGGGAATCTTGAGGCAGTTGTCGGCGCGGTCACGGCAGTTGCCGCCGATGCACGTGAACATGCAGGCGAGATACTCCTTCTTGCCGTACGTCTCCATCTCTCCGGCCCGCGCCAGTGACACGCCGGCGAACCGCACCGCGCTCACGTCGAACGGCCGGGCGCCGAGCAGGGCGCGCCGGTCGGTGCCGGCGAACTCCAGGGAGGCGTCCGTGACCCGGCCGCCCTCCACGATCCTGGCCAGCACCGCGGCCCTGGCCGGGTCGGCGTCGGCGCTGCCGTAGAACGACAGGACGATCGCGTCGCCCACGGTGCCGAGCACGACCTCGTCGGAGGCGACCGTCTGGAAGCCGTTGTCACGCAGCCGCGCCTGGACCACGTCGAGCCGATCGTAGGCGGCCGCCTGGCTCAGCAGCCGCTGCCGCTGCTCGGGGGTCAGGTCGGGAGGGGCGGCGGACGCGGTGCCGGGCAGGAGCGCCCCGCCGGCTATCACGCCGAGACCGGCGATCCCGGCGCGGAAGAGCGCGCGGCGGCTGTCGCTGGCCGGCCGGCCGTCCTCGCTCAGCGCTCTCAGCACGGCCGCGCTGTCGCGTACACCGAGCAGCCGGACGAGCGCCGCCACCATGCGGACGCCCGTGTGCAGGCGGGTGCTCGTGCCGGACAGGACGACCAGGGCGGGCCGGTCGGGCACCTCGCGCCCGGCGTCCCGCGCCCACGTCGCGGCCTGCGGATCGTCGAGGCCGACGGCCTCCATCCGGCCGGCCGAGATCGCCACGACCTTGGCGGCGAGATCGCGGCACCGGCCGCATTTGCCGTGGTACAACAGGACATGTCTGGCCATGGGCTTCTCCGGTTCTGGACGATGGAACGGACGTCGACCTGGGAGCTCCCGACCGGTCACGCTATTCGCGCGGGGGCCGGCCGTCGTCAGCCCACCGCGGTGGATCGCCTCAACTTCGGCGGTACGCGCTCGCTCCACCCAGCGCGGTACGCGGGCACCACCAGCCCGGACTCGTACGCGAGCACCACCACCTCGGCCCTGCTGGACAGCTCCAGCTTGGCCATGAGCCGGTTGAGATGCGTCTTGACCGTGGCCTCGCTCACGCCGAGCCGCCCGGCCATGACCCGGTTGGACAGGCCCTGCCCGGTCAGCCGGAGCACCTCGTGCTCGCGCGCGGTCAGGCACGCGAACGCGGGCGTGACGCCGGCGACCGGCCCCGCGCGCTCCACGAGCCGCCTGGCGAGCGCGGGCGACAACACGACCTCCCCGTCGGCGACGGCGCGAACGGCGGCCAGCAGCCGTTCGGGCGGGGTGTCGCGCGGCAGGAGCCCGGACGCGCCCGCGAGCAGCGCGGCCTGGGCGTCCGCGCACGAGTCCACCTCGGTCAGCAGCAGCACGGCGGGCCGGTGGTCCGCCGCCTGGACCCTCTCGGCGGCGGCGATGCCGCCCATGCCCGGCATCCGCGCGGCCATGACGATCACGTCAGGCTCGGCGGTCCCGCTCACCTGCACGCACTCCTCGCCGCTCGCGGCCTGCCCGGCCACCTTCATCGCGGGCGCGTTCCGTACGAGGGCGATCAGGCCCACCCGTACCAGAGGCTGGTCGTCTACCACGAGCACACGGAGCATGCGGCGCCCTCACCCGTCGGCGGGCGGCCGGTCCGCCCCGTCCGCCCTCCATTGCCGCCGCTGAT
Source organism: Nonomuraea deserti (assembly GCF_004348685.1). Classification (GTDB taxonomy): domain Bacteria; phylum Actinomycetota; class Actinomycetes; order Streptosporangiales; family Streptosporangiaceae; genus Nonomuraea; species Nonomuraea deserti. The sequence continues at coordinate 3,427 of NZ_SMKO01000214.1, forward strand.
GCCCGCCGCTGTCCAGCTAGGAAGGCGAGCTTGGATGACCTTGGGCAGGTTTGGGCGCCGCATGGAAGGCCAGGTAGGGCGACCATGGTCCCATCGCGCTGCCGTCGTCGCCTCGCACCCGCCAGCGGTACCGGCCGCCGGGGGTCAGCACGCGGCTGTCGAGGGTGATCCTGGCGGCCTCCTGGGCGCTGGACGAGCCCGCACCCGTCCACACCACGCCGCCGCGCCCGTACGCGGGATCGTGGGAGATCTCGAAACGCGCGTCCACCCACTCCCCGTCGGCGTCGGCGATGAGCGCCCACATGGAGAACTCCGCGGTCGTGGCTACGCGCACGCCCCCGGCGCCCGTCGCGGTCGTGTCACCGAGCCGCGCGGGGGCCGGCGGTGGCGTGTTGTAGGTGATGTCCAGCTCGGGCGCGCCGCCTTCCTCGCCGCGTTCCGTGGCGTAGAACGTGTGGACGTGCGGGGCCGACGCGCCGGGCGCCGCGCGCAGCTGCAGGCCGTGGTTCGGCGCGCCGCGCGCCCACGCCCGTACGATGCCGGTGACGTCGAGGCGGAGATAGTCGGCCGCGCAGCCGGGAGCACCGAACGCCTTGCCGGTGGACACGGCGTCGGCAGCCGTGGTGGCGGGCCGTCCCTGCCAGGCCGAGGTGAGGCGCCGCACCTGCAGGGTGGGGCGCGGCGTGCCGCACGACGACGACTCGTGGTTCCACAACACCAGCTCCGCCGCACGCGGCTGCCTGCCGTCGGCACGGGGCAGGTCGAAGCGCAGGTACGTGCGGTAGGTGCGGCCGTCGACCGCCCGGCCGGCCGGGAGCGTGGGGCCCGTCTCCTCCAGCCGGGTCCCCGAGGCGTGGGTGACGGTGGAGGCGTCGGCGGCGGCCAGGAAGTGCACGCTCATGTCGTCGGAGTCGGTGGTCGCGGCGGGCGTGAACGTGCTCTCGGTACGGGGCTCGCCCCGCACGAGAAAGGCGGCCGTCGCGGCCACCACCGCCACCGCCACCAGGGCCATCACCCGTCGTGGCCGGCCGGACCGCGAGGAGGGCTCGGGCTGGGGCAGCGGGGCGGGCTCGGGCTGAGGCGGCAGGGCGGGCTCTTCCGGCTGCGGGGCGAGCTCTTCCGGCCGCGATGGTGGCGGGGCGACGTCGCCCAGGCTGATGCGGCGCCACGTCTCTCGCCACAACAGCAGCTGCGCCTCGATCTCCGCCGCAGAGAAGTCGCACGCCTTCAGGCAGGCCGCGACGTACTCCTCGACGAACTCCAGCCGCGGCAGGCGGGGCAGGCCGCGGCCGGCGAGCACGTACGAGATGGTGCTGTCAGGCAGGGGCGTCACGTCGCGCGGGCCCTTCCTGGCCAGGCGGGCCAGCAGCCGCAGCGACGGGCGGCCCGCCCACAGGCGCAACCGTCCCAGCAGCGCGACCAGTTCGGCGGCGTCGGCGGCGGAGCGGGGATCGGGCGGTTCGGCGAGATCGGGATGGAGTGGCGCGGAACTGTCCATGGAGACGTTCCTCGAAGGTAGTCGCTGACAGGTCGAATATCCTGACGAGGCAGAGGACCTACTGTTGCCGTGTTCCGTCAAGCCGATCCAACCACAGGACGACCGCCACGGGCAGCACTCGATGACGCCCCGGGGCGGCGGGCGTGGCCGTGGTCAGGCCGGTGAAGCGTGCAGGTCGTGAGCGCGGAACAGCACCGCGTGCTCGACCCCATCCTCTTCCCGTTCACCGCCAGGATCTTCGGGATGAACTCCGCGGTCCTGGGATGGTCCGGCAGCGCGGCATGACGCGGTCACCCCCGCCCGTCAGCGTCGCCGTCGAGCGGGCCGGCATCCCGGGTGCTGCGCCGGAGCGCCTTGCGTGCGGTGTCCTCGGTCCGCCAGGCGGTGCGCATCTTCGCCAGCAACTCGCCGGTGCGCTCGAAGCCCCGCCTCCGCCAGTCCCGCCAGTTCCTCGCGCAGCGTGCGGCCAGCGCGGTCGCAGGTGGCGCTCGCCTCGTCGCGGACGCGGCGGGCCCCGGCGATCCGGGCCGGATCGCCGCTGGCCGTGGCGGCGGCCAGCTCGGCTTCCGCCTGTTCGTACCGCTCATGCAGCGCCTGGTGCTCGGCGGCGAGGTCGGCTTGCCGGACGTGGGTGACGAGGTCCTCGGCGTGGTTGATCGTCACGAGCTCGGCCACCGCGCGGCGCTCGGTGTCGGCTCGGTCAAGGAGCGCGTCGGCCTCGGGCTGCCCGGTCCGGTGCGAGTTGGGATCCGTCATCGGCGCCCGCTCCCTATTATCCGCTGAGTTCAGCCACGGCTTTTGATTCTCCGGCGGCGACGTTATCCACTGAGATCTTAGCCATTTCAGCGGATAATTCGTCTTATCCGCTGCGACTTTGGAGATAAGTGGCCGATATCCTTCAGCGCTTTTGGGGAAGCCCACACGACACCATCAGCTACTGGAGCGAGTGTCGAATGGGTGGTCGCGATGCCACGTCCCGTCAGCGAGGGCCCGCACCACATCACCGACCGCCCAGCCGCTGACGAGCCATACTTGGTTAGGCTGCCAGGCAGGCACGCGGGTCTACTGGGGAGCTGTCCGCCGAAGGACAACCCGTCGTAGACGGGGAAACTGTGGGCTGATGGACGCACGTGGAGTAGGAGATGTCGCTCCTCCAAGCCGGTCGCCGCGAGCTTATCGATCTTCGACTGTATCTTCTGACTGGTCAGGACCGTCGGGAGCTCATCAGGCAGCGGCTCAATGCCCTCGCCCTCGCGGCCGGTGGGCGCGTCCAGCGCGTCGGCGGCGTAAGCGACGGGGCCGTCGAGGTGTATTCAGTCACTGCGGAGGCGCGGGCTCGTGGCGGAGCGACGCCACGAGCCCGGCCCACGGTTCGTCACCGCCGGGCGCGCAGCACCTCGCTGGTCAGCGGGCTGAGCGCGATGGGCTCGTCCTCCGTCACGATCACGGTGCCGCCGACGTGGGCAAGGTGACGACCGAAGGCATACTGCGGCTCTAGGATGAAACACATCCCGGGCTCCAGCACCAGGTCAGCCATGAAGGTGGGGTGAGCGTGCACAGGCGGGTACGCCTCGGCACCTGGGAGCAGGCTGATGTCTGCGCGGTTCTTGCCGGCCGCGAGGAGAGCGTTGATCGAGTGGGCGGCGATGAGGTACATCTGCCCGTCGTGCGCGTCGAGCGGTGCGTGCATCGCTTCCACGACGTCGCCGAAGGTCCGCCCTGGCCGGAGCGTCGCCAGTCCGGCGTGGTAGGACTGCTGCGCGACGTCGCCCGCGCGCCAGAAGTCTTCGTGCACGTCGCCGATCGCGATCGTGACCTGGTGTTGCGTGTGGCGCCCGCCGAATTGGGAGAACACCTCGGCATAGATGACGTCCCCGTCGGCCAGCGCGCGCGGCGTCTGGGCACGGTAGCCCCATGCGGGTATCCCCGAGGCGACGGGGTCGCGGCCTGACCATAGGTGCATGGCCGCGGGGAGCGTCCCGCGCCGAAAGCCTTCGGCCATGCCCGCGGCGTAGACCTCCGCCTCGGACACCCCTGGGCCCGCGGTATCGACCATGGCTTGCACCATGGCGTCTCCGATCTCCGCGGAGCGCCGCACGAGGGGAATCTCTTCGTCGCCGAGCCGCATCGTCATCAGGGCGACGGCGATGTCCATCTGCCGGAATTCGACGTTCGGGAGCTTGTCCAGCACCCGGCTCCACAGCGTGTGGGGCAGGATGCCTTCAGGATGCCACGGCAGATGTGCCCCGAGTCCTACGACGCCGATGTTCTCCCTGCTCAGGCCCAGCTCGGCGAGCGTGTCCGCGATCTGGGTGGAGGTGCGTGAGGCGCGCAGGTTCCGCGGCGGGATCCAGGATCGGTCACCACGCCGGTTGGACTCCAGATGGTCCAGGATGAACATCGGTCCCGGCAGGTGCACGATCGGCTCGCCGTCGCGGGGGAAGACGACGGTCGTTCCGGGGCGCTCGTTGGTTAACCACGTGTCGTAGGCGACCCGGGCAGGCCCTGAGTCCTCGTGCTCGCCGAAAACGAGCAGAGCGTCCAGGCCCTCACGGGCCATGAACGCCCGGGTGAGATCCCAACGGCGGTCGCGCTCGGCCGTTGAAAGGGTCGGCACAGCGATGTTTTTCATGGTCTCGTCTCCTTGGTGGTGATCATGGAGCTCACTTGGGATCGAAGGGAAAATTTCGGTCAGACACGTGTGCCGGTCAGCTCCTGGCTGCCGGACCACAGCTGCTCGGCGCGCGCGGTGTCGTAGGACTCCTCCGAGGAGCGGGCCTGTGTGCGGCCGTCGAAGTATGTGCCTGTGGTGCCTGCGAGTTCCGGCGCGGTTGCCAGCCAGGCCAGCGCGGCCCCGGACTCGGCGGCCGAGTTGATGTTGGGGGACACCACCCGGCGCAGTAGCCAGGTCAGGCGTGGAAGGACATGCCTGGAGATGAACCGCACCGGGGCGGGCAGTGAGCGGCCCAGGGCGGTTCCGAGCACCATGCCGGGGTTGAAGGCGTTGGCCGTGACACCCTCGGGCAGACGACGGGCCAGCGCGTAGGTGAAGTAGAGGTTCGCGAGCTTGGACGTGCTGTAACGCCGCTGCCCGGCGACGAACGCGTTGTCCGGCTTCGCCGCCACTGCGAGCTCGCCCCGCGCCAGGGCATCCGCGCTGCTCCAGGCCGGGGCGGGGCCCAACTTGAGCGCCGGGTCGTGGGTGTCGCTGGAGGTCACGAGCACACGCGCCGGGGCGCTCAGCACGGGCAGCAGCGCGTTGACCAGTACGAAGTGGCCCAGGTGGTTGATGGCGAAGGTGGATTCGAAGCCATCGGCCGTGTGGATGAGGTTCGTGCCCATCTGCACGCCCGCATTGCACACCAGCGCGTGCACCGGCGGGATCGTTTCCGAGGTCACGCGACGGGTCAGCTCCGCGGCGAAGGTCCGGACGGACTCCAGTGAGGACAGGTCCATCGTCATCGCCTCGACCGTGTTGCCGCTCGCTGCGGCGGAGGCCAACGACTCGACAGTCTCCCGTCCACGGGCGGCGTCACGGACGGGCAACACCAGGTGCCAGGGACCGTACTCGTCCCGGAGGATGGCGGTGGCCGCGGCGAATCCGATGCCGCTGGTGCCACCGGTGAGAATGATCGTACGGGCCTCGCCCGCGGACTGAAGTGCCATCGTCTTGCCCTTCTTCGGTCCTAGCAGCGACGACGACCGTCGCGGTGACATTCAGCCTGCCAAGCATGGATGGCACTTTGAATACTTGTGAGTCCTAGTTTCTTGTGCGAAAGTCCCAAGTGTGGGAGATCAGTTGTCCGAGGTGCTTGACCTCGTGGAGGTCTACGGCGCGGTGTCCGGCGGATTCGCGGCCCGCGGCCGGTGGATGGCACACTCGCCGTGCTACGACACGATGAAGCTCATCGCCATGGTGTCCGGCCACGGCCGGCTGCTGACCGACGGCCTCGACGAGCCGGTCGAACTCTCCGCTGGTGATGTCGCCATCCTCAACAACCGCACATGGCTCGAATACGAGGGCGGCCCGCAGGGGGACGGTCCACGCCACCGGATCAGCCCCGAGGAGAATTTCACCGGTCTCAGCGAGGCGGATCCCACCACCGACGATGTCGTGCTCGGCATCGCCGTGGGCATCAACCCGGCAGGTCAGGAGCTGTTGCTGCAGACGCTGCCGCCGGTGGGAGTCGTCAGGGCCTCAGCGTCGGCCCCGCTGCGCACCCTCCTCGACCAGGTCTTCGACGAGGTCGCGGGCCGCCGCACCGGCTCAGCCTTTGCCATCCGGCAGTACGGTCAGCTCCTCTTCCTCGCGGTCCTGCGCGCCTACCTCGACCAGGTGGAAGCCCTGCCGGGCTGGCTGCGGGTGCTGACCGACGAGCGACTGCGCCCGGCCGTGGCCCTGATGCACAACGAGCCCGCCGCGCCGTGGGGCCTGGAGGAGCTGGCGCGCTCCGCCGCGATGTCCCGATCCACCTTCGTCCGCCGCTTCCGCGCTGCGGCGGGCATGCCTCCGCTCACCTACCTCAGTCGCTACCGCATGCTCCTGGCGCAGCGCGCCCTGAGGCAGAACGACACGCGCATCGGCGCCCTCGCCGCCGACCTGGGGTACGCCTCCGAGGCGGCCTTCAGCAACGCCTTCAAGCGCGAGATCGGCGAATCCCCGCTGCACTACCGGCACCGCGTACGCAACGAACCGTACGGACGCCGCCAGCCCACCCCGGCGTGAGTGGCCCGCTCGGGGCGCTGGCAGCAAACGCGGGGTCGGCCGAGGTGGGTGCGGCTCGCCCGCCGGGTCCCTGGACTGCGCCGTACCGAAGTCGCCCAGCTGGCCGGAGTGAGCGTTGAGTACTACTCCCGCCTGGAACGCGGCGACCTGTCAGGGGCGTCCGACCACGTCCTGGGCGCCCTGGCCCGCGCGCTGCGGCTCAACGACGAAGAACGCATCCACCTGGAGGATCTTGCCCGTGCCGCGGGCCCTCGTCCGCGGCGGCGCCGCCCTGCCCCCAGCCAGGTGCGGCCCTCGGTCCAGCGGCTCCTGGACTCCATGACGGGCGCCCCGGCATTCGTCAAGAACGGCCTCTGCGACGTCCTGGCCACCAACGCTCTCGGCCGTGCCCTGTTAGCACCCATGTTCGATGCGGCCCGCGGCGCCATCCCCAATCACGCCTGGTTCACCTTCTTCGACCCCCGCTCCCACGAGTTCTGGGGCGACTGGGACAGTGACGCCGACGTCACCGTCGCCCTCCTGCACGCCCAGGCCGGCCGCGACCCCTATTCACCGACATCATCGGCGAGCTGTCCACCCGCAGCGACGACTTCCGCGTCCCCTGGGCCCGCCACGACGTCCACCAGCGCCGCCTCGGCCGCAAATCGGTCCGCCATCCCGTGGTCGGTGAGCTCCACCTCACCTACGAATCCCTGGACCTGGCCACCGACGGCCTCACCCTGGTCGCCTACGGCGCCCAGTCCGCAACTTATTCCGACGACAAACTCCGCCTTCTCGCCAGCTCAGCACACTCGACCACGCCACCCCCCACACGCCGACCGCGGCACCGCCGCCTACGACCGCCGGCTCCTCCACCGCGCCGCCGCCCTCGACCTCCGCCGTCTGATCAACCGCGGACTCGCCCGCACCGGCGGCATCTGCATCCTCAACCCGATCACTGCATGACAAGAGGGTGAGCCGGCTCATGCCGGCTCACCCATCAAGATCTTCACGACGTTTCCTGGACCAGCGGCCTAGTTGGCCAAGAGGGACTGTGCGGTTTACTGGACAGACCCCGCCAAGAGACGTTCCGCAAGAGCCCAGAGGCGGCGGGCCGAGGCGGGGTCGACGGCGTACGGAGCGAGGTCGGTGCTGATGTCGCCGATGGCGAGCATCTCCGGCGTGAGGGGGCGACTGTCGACCGGGGCGATGTCGCAGTTCTTCAGGTAGACGCCGCCAATGCCGTCGAGCAGAGGACTGGCCGCCGCGAACACGATCGTGGCCGCGGCCTGCCGCGGGGTCTTCTTTTCGCGCTCGGGGTCGATGATCGGCTGGTCGTCGTCGCCGATCAGGCCCAGGGCCCGCAACTGGGCCAGGTCGTAGAGCGATCCGGACTCTTTGTGCAGGGACGTGGCTATGGAAATGCCCGGGTGCAGGCTGTAACCGCGGATGCCGTCGGTGGCCCAGCGGCGATCCAGTTCGGTGGCGAACAGGATCAGGGCGGTCTTGGACTGGCCGTATGCGAGGTTGCTGTCGTAGCCGCCGGTGAAGTTCAGGTCGTCCCAGCGGATGTCGGTGAGGCGGTGGCTGCCGGAGGCCACGTTGACGACCCGGGCGCCACGGGCGGCGCGCAGGGCGGGGAGCAGGCCGAGGGTCAGCTGGAAGTGGCCGAGGTAGGCGACGGCGAAGGTGGCTTCGTGCCCGCGCGCATCCACGACGAGCTCACGGCTGACGGCGGTCGCGTTGTTGATCAGGATGTGCAGCGGCCGGCCGGAGCTCACGTAGGCGGCGGCGAAGGCGTCGATCGACTCCGGGGTGAGCAGGTCCAGCTGTTCGACCTGGACGCCGTCGATGCCCGCCACTGCGGCGGCCGCGGCGTTGGTGTCGCGGGCCGCTACGGTGACGGAAGCGCCGGCCTTGCTGAGTGCCTCGGTGCTCGCCAGTCCGAGGCCGCTGTGGCCCCCGGTGATGATGACGTTCTTGCCCGTCAGGTCGATGCCGGCGAGGACTTCATCGGTGGTGGTGAACGCGGTGAAGCCCGAGCCGAGCGGCTGCTGATGTTCCAGAGTTGTGGTCATGGCTCCAGTCTGCAGAGGTTCAATTGGACGGAGAATGCTTGACAGGTCATATTTTCTTCGTGAAAGTTCAGACATGGTCATTGATCATTTGTCGGAGGTGTTCGACCTCATTGAGGTTCGCGGCCAGATCTCCGGCGCGGTCGCGGTGCGCGGGCACTGGGTCACGCAGTCCGTCATCGAAAACCCGCTGAAGCTGACGATGATGGTTCGCGGCCGGTGCCGGCTGTCGACCGATGGGCTCGACGCCCCGATCGACATGGAAGCCGGCGACGTCGCGGTCCTGACCGGCCGCTCATGGCTGCGCGCCGAGGGCGGCGCCGGTGACGGTCCACCCATGGAGTTCACGCCGGAGCCAGGCCAGTATGCCGTGCGCGTCGGCGGCGCGGACTTCGCCGTCGACGACGTCCTCCTCGGCGGTCACGTCGACCTCAACCCGGCCGGTGCGGCGCTGCTGACACAGGCGCTGCCGCCCGTGGCGTTCATCCCAGCCTCCCATGCCGCCACGCACACCCTGCGCGCGTCCGTCGACCGGCTGGTCGAAGAGGTGACGGGCGAGCGGATGGGTGCCGCCTTCGCAGTACGCCAGCACGCCCAGCTGCTGCTCCTCGAGGTGCTCCGGGCCTACCTCGGCCTGGCCGAGGCAGCCGAGCTGCCGCCGGGATGGCTGCGGGCGATGACCGACGACCGGCTGCGTCCTGCGCTGACTCTCATGCATGGCCAGCCGGGGCGATCCTGGGGGCTGGAGGAGCTGGCCCGTGCCGCGGCGATGTCGCGGACATCGTTCGCCGTGCGCTTCCGCTCCGTGGCGGGTATGCCCCCGCTGGCCTACCTCAACTCATGGCGGATGCTGCTGGCCCAGCGGGCGCTGCGCGACGACGACGTCCGGATAGGGGCACTTGCCGCACAGCTGGGCTACGCCTCGGAAAGCGCCTTCAGCACCGCCTTCAAACGCGAGGTGGGCGAGGCGCCCCTGCGCTACCGGCATCGGCACCGGCAAGCGTCGTAACCATCGGATCGGGTACGAAGATCCCCGCGCCCCCCGATCCCGGAGCATCGGCCCCTTGTGCGGCACATCGTCCAAAGGCTCAGGTCGATGGTCGCGGTGTCCCCAGGTGGCGTGCATGCTCCACGTCGAGCCTCAGCGATCTGAGCAGGTCGAGCAGCTCGGCGTGGTAGAGCTTGGCGGGATCGCCGGTCCGGGTGCCGAGGTGGCCGTAGACCTCCAGGGAGATCAGGCCGTGCATGCGGCCCCACATGCGCAGCGCGAGGGCGACGGCGGCCGGGGGCAGATCGGGGAAGTGCTCGCGGATGGTGTCGGCCAGGCCGGGTGAGAAGTCCGGCCACTGGTGGTCAGTGGACGCCTGGGTGGCTTTCGCGGACGGCCAGGCAGCCAGTTCGGTGCGACCCAGGCACGCCCGTCAGTTGGTCGCGCGCCGAGGGGAAGCCGCGCGCTGATCTTAGCGATGGGGCGTGCTCCCGCGCGGGGTCCAGGGTCGGCCGATGCCGCGATACTCCTCCACCGGGATCGGGGTGACACCCTCGCGCATCCGACTGGTATACAGGCGCCCAGCCAGATGGTCGACCCATGAGCGACGAGCCGGGCCACACCGTACGGGAAGCTGGTGATCTTCTGCTGCCCGTCAAGGGTGGCGTGCTCCACCTCCAGAGTGAGCGGCAGACCAACCAGGCCGCGCACGTCGAAGAAGAACAGGCAACCCTCGTACTGCTCGTCGGTCTCGAAAGAGGCGTCGATGATGCGAGAGTTGAGCAGAACCGAGATCTCACCCGCGACGCCTCTGTCAACCACCTGAACAGCGTGACCGCGCTGCTGGACGCGCTACGGAGGGTGGGCGCGACCGAGCAAGTCGCCGCCCTGGCCGAACGCGCCGCCTACCATGCCTCTCCCGACAACCCCTACTGGGTGCCCGTTCTGCTGAACGCGCTACGGGAGGCGGGCGTTGACGGCGCACCTACCACTCTTGGGTCCAGGCGAGGGTGTCGTAGAAGACGCCGCACGGCCTCGGACATGCGGGTGAGCCCGAGGTTGGTGGCGCCGGCGATCAAGACCGCGAGGCTGTTGCGCTTCTGCTCGATCGACAGCTTGGTCCTGCGGCCGCCGGCATGGGTGAAGCAGTCCAGGAAGTGGGTGCGGGCGTCCAACTCGATCAGCAGCGAGGCGATCGGCACGAACGGCAGCATCCCCGACAACTCCTCCCGCAGCGCCTTGGCCTCGGCCGGGATGTCCTCTGCCGACAGCGGCGGAATGACGAGCTGCCTCGCCTCGTCCAGCCGAACCGCGCCCACGTCGTTCGGCGCGGCGTTCGCCAGGGTCTCTTCGAGATCTTCCAGAGCTTGGTGCAGTTCCTCCTTCACCTGGTCGATCGCCTCAGCAGCGCGGGCGGGCTTGCGGACCAGCTGGCAGAACTCCGCCCGCCGGCCCTCCCACTGCTCCGGGGTGAACAGGTAGGTGCCGGGATCGGCGTACCGGCGAGACCCGGGAACGAACACATCCCCCGAGCGGAGCCCGTCCCGCAGCGCGAGCACCAGGCACAGCTCCCAGTAGTGCCGGAACGCCTTCTCACCACCTGTCTTTCGGGCCTTGGCCAAGTAATCGGCGTACCGGGCGGGCACGAACGACGTCGGCGTCCCGGCCGGGACCTTCGGCCAACGGTCCGGTTCAGCTCCTTCAAAACCTCGAGGGCGTCCATCAGATCGGCGGCGCCGGGGCCACCCTGGAAGTCGACCGCCGACAGCACCTTGGGAGTGAACTTGCGCAGGTAGGTGTAGGAGGCCTCCAGCGCGGCCAGGAGGCCGTGGTCGCGCGGCAACGGTTTCCAGTTGATCGCGGAGACCTCGCGGAGCTTGTCCATCCCGATGCGTTCACGCAAGATCCCGCCCACCTGCTCATCCGAGATCCCGGGGTCGACCAGGATCGGGAGGATCACATCCATCAGCAGGCGGCGAGCCTCGCCCTTCTTGGCCCGCTCCGCCAGGGCCTCATCCGTTTGGCTATGGAGCGGGCCAGCAGGTCGGCGGCGTCTTGTCCGCCGTGGCGCTCGGGATCGGCACCGCGATGGTCTACCCGGCGCTGATCGCTTCGGTCTCCGATCACGCCCACCCGGCCTGGCGGGCCAACGCGCTGGGCACCTACCGGTTCTGGCGCGACATCGGCTACGCCGCCGGCGCCCTGCTCGCCGGCCTGCTGGCCGACGCCTTCGGCCTGAACGCCACCGTCATCGCCGCCGCCGTCCTCACCGCGGCCTCCGGCCTGCTCGCCGCCCGCTGGATCACCGAACCCTCACACTGACAGGAGCGGCGAGGCTCGGAACCGCAGCGTTCGCGACTGCCAGCCTCGCCCGCGACTCAGGCGAGGAACTCCCTGAGCTCAGCGAGCAGGTCGAGCTTGGTGAAGGCGCCGCTCAGCCGCTTCTTCTCCACCCCACCGACGAAGACGATCAGTGTCGGCAGCGCCATGACCTCGAACCGGCCCGCCAGCTCCGGCGCGTCATCCAGTTGCACCATGCCCACCCGAAGCCGGCCCCGGTCAGTGTGAGGGATGCGGTCTCCATGACGTTCCTCCTGCTTGTCCCGGCCGAAGAAGGCCTCTGCCGACGTTCTGCACGCTGCTCGTCCATCGCCGCTCACCCTTCGCCGTCACGCACGGCCGTGCCGAGAATGTGGAAGGAGACCGGGGTACGCGAGGGCGGGAACAGGAAACGATCCACGTGATCGATGTGGAAGCCGGCCTGCCCGATCGCGGCCTCGGCGTCGCGGCCGAGGTGGCAGCCGCCGACCATGAGCGGCCAGATGGTGGCATCGAGCACGTCCTGCACCCGGGCGAGCCCGGGGGTGTCGGCGCGCCCGTGCTCCAGGAAACGCAGCTGCCCGCCGGGCTTGAGCACCCGCCGCGCCTCGGCCAGCGCCGTGCCGACGTCGGGCAGCGAGCACAGCACCATGCAGAACACCACCGCATCCACGCTCTGAGCGGCCACCGGCAGCCGTTCGGCCACGCCCGGCACCACCTCCACAGCCACCGCCGCCTCGGCGGCGGCGGCCTGCGCCTGCGCGCGCAGGCGCGGTTCCGGCTCGACCGCCACCACCCGGCTCACCTCGGCCGGGTAGTGCGCGAGGTTGACGCCGTGCCCGGCGCCAACCTCGACCACCTCACCGGTCAGGCCCGCCAGTAGCTCGCGGCGGCGCTCCGTCATGCCGCCTCGATCCATGCCGGCGGCCATCTTCGGATAGATCCGGCCGAACAGCGGCCGTCCCCTGCTCATCTTCCTGCTCGTCCTCGCGGCGCTCATGGTGGTCACCAGGTGACCGGCAGGGCGGTCAGCCCGCCGGTCAGCGTGCGCGTGTCGAAGGTCAGCTCCTCCACCGCGCAGCCCAGCGCCAACCACGGGAAGCGGGCGGTGAGCTGGGAGAAGACGACCTGCAGCTCGATGCGCGCCAGCGGCGCGCCGATGCAGTAGCGGGCGCCGTGCCCGAACGTCAGGTGCGCCGCGACGGGCCGGTCGACGTCGAACCGGTCGGGGTCGGCGAACATGGCCGGGTCGTGGTTGGCCGCGCCGGTGTCCAGCAGCACCAGATCCCCCGCCCGCACCTGCGTGCCGGCGATCTCCAGGTCGGTGCGGGCATAACGGGGGATGCCGCCGCCACCCAGGCCGGGCGCGCGCAGGATCTCCTCCACCGCGGCGTCGATCCGGGACGGATCGTCCACCAGGGCCTGCCACTGGCCGGGGGTGGCCAGTAGCCACAGCACGCCCCGGCCGATCGCGGTGACCGTGGTCTCGTGCCCGGCGAACAGCAGGAACATGCCCATCGCGGCGGCCTCGTCATCGCTCACTCCCTCGGTGGCGGCCAGCCGGGAGATCACATCGGCGTCCGGGTCGCCGGCCGCCCGCTTGCCGGCCACGAGCTGCTGACCGTAGCTGAACAGCGCGCCCAGGCCCTGCGCGGAACGTGCCCGGTCGGTGACGTCGGCGGTGTCCTGCGTCCAGGCGCGGAACTGCTCGCGGTCGGCGTACGGGACGCCCAGCAGCTCGCAGATGACCGCGATCGGCAGCGGCAGCGCGAGCGCGGCGTGCAGGTCGGCGGGCGGCCCAGCGGTGGCCAGCTCGTCCAGCAGCCGCGTGGTGAGCTCCTCGACGCGGCCACGCAGGGCGCGCATGCGTCTGGGCGAGAAGTGGGGCTGCAGCAGGGAGCGCATCCGCTGGTGGTCGGCCTGCTCGGTGTCGAAGCCGCCGAGCGGGCCGCCGAACAGCTCCGACTCGCCGGTGCGGGAGGCGCGTTCGGGCTCGGGGTGGGCGCGGCCGAGCCGGTCGTCGTCCAGCAAGGCGCGCACCTCCGCGTAGCCGGTGACCTGCCAGGCGGGATCGCCGGTGGCGGTGCGGATGGCGTGGATCGGGCCCTGGGCCTGCAGCCGGCGCAGCAATGGCGGTGGCTGCAGCGGGCCGGACTGGTCGTACGGGAGCTGGGCGGGGGCAGACGGCATGGCTCCTCCAACGAGGTAAACACAGATTTGTATACTTCAATGTATATTAAGCTACATATATACTTTGGCTTCTACAAGTGGAGGTGGGATGAGCAAGCCCGAAGCAGGCGAGAGCCACCACAGAGCCGTCGGGGCCGTACCGGCCCAGCGGGTGCGCAGAATGCGCCGCGCGGAGCGGCGCGCGCAGATCCTGGACGCGGCCACCCGCGCCTTCGCCCGCGCCGGATACGCCGGCACCGGCCTCGACGACATCGCCGCCGAGGCCGAGCTCACCCGCGCGATGCTTTACCGGCACTTCGACTCCAAGGCCGACCTGTACCGGGCTGTCCTCGACCGGGCCTGCACCCGGCTGGCCGAGGCCACCGGCGCCGACGACTTCGACGAGAGCGCCATCCCCGCCCTGCTGCACGCCGCCACCGCCGACCCCGACGGGTTCAAGCTGCTGTTCCACTACGCCGCCCGCGAGCCCGACTTCCGCGACCTGATCGACTCCATCACCGCCGCCTCCCGCGAGATCGCCCGCCGCAACCTCGCCAGGCAGATCCCCGAAGGGCACTGGCTGGACTGGGCCGCGAACCTTATCCCCGCCTTCACGCTGGAGGCCGTCATCGCCTGGCTGGACGCCGGCCAGCCCGACCCCGAGCGCGCCGCCGACCGCATCACAGCGGCCGTGCACGGCGTCATGGCCGCCGC
>NZ_SMKO01000215.1 GCF_004348685.1 Nonomuraea deserti
GGGTGGTGGGAGCCTGCGTGCGCTGAGCGCCGGTCAGCGCGCCGTGGGCAGGACCGTGAGCCTCTCGCACCGGACCGTGCCCGCCGCGTTCGCCGCCATCAAGGTGGACGTGGGGGAGGCCATCGCCGCGGCCCGCGATCTCACCCGGCGGCTGCGCATGCTGGTCGGCCTGCCCGACCTGCTCATCTCCGCCGTCGCCCGCCTGCATCACGACTTCCCGCTGTTCTTCGCCACCCTCGTGGACGAGGGCGCCGCGAGGGTCCCGGAGTCGCCGCACGTGGGCGTCACGATCGATCTCGGCACCGGCCTCTACGTCCCCGTCATCAGGGACGCGAACGCGAAGTCGGTGACCGAGATCGCCGGGGAGCTGGGCGCGTACCGCAGGCTGGCCCAGCGCGGCGGGTTCAGGGAGGAGCAGCTCGCGGGCGGCAACATCGTCGTCACCCTGCACCACGACGCCGGCATCGTCATGGCCGTACCGATCATCTTCCCCGGCCAGGCGTGCGCCGTCGCCCTCACCTCCCCGCAGCCGGAGGGGGAGCGCACGGTGGCCGTGGTCGGCCTCTCGTACGACCACCGGCTGGTCAACGGCAGGGACGCCGTGCTCTTCCTCCAGGCGCTGCGGGAGACGTTAGAGGGGGCGCCGGCCGAGGGCCTGTAGGCCCACCAGGTCGTCGGGCAGGGCGTCGGCGCCGCCGTCGACGAGCGCCGGCAGCCGGGAGCGCAGCGCCGCCACCGCCAGCACCGCCATCGCCACCGCGAACAGCACGTACATCAGCCCGACGCCGCGCCCCTCCCCGGTGCCGACCAGCGCGCCGGCCGTGGACGCGAGCGGCCCGTCCGGGGCCACCAGCGGGTCGAACACCGCCGCCCCGTACGGCGCCACGAGCCCGAACCCGAGCGGCAGCGTCGACCAGGCGATCAGCGTGTTCAGCGCGAACACCCGGCCATGGAACCGCTGCGGCACCTTGACCTGCACGATCGTGGCGTAGATGCCGTTGAGCAGCGTCAGCCACAACGACATCCCGAACGCGCCGACGCCGATCGTCACGAGATCCGGGCGCAACCCCGTGACGAGGCAGAACGCCGCCAGCGCGAGCGTGCACCAGAGCACCGCCCGCATCCGGTGCCGCCCAGGCCCGCCCCACACCGTCATGGCCAGGCCGCCGATCAGCACCCCGAGCCCCGACAGGAAGGAGATGCGCCCCACGTCGGGCAGTTCGGCGAACGAGAGCACCAGCGGCGAGAGCATCAGGAAGAGCGGCGACAGGAAGATGTTCAGCGCCGCGAAGAACAGCAGCATCCGCCGGAAACCGTGGTGGCCCCACGAGTACCGGAACCCGGCGACCAGCTCGGCCACGACCGGCTCCTTGCGCCGCCACGCCAGCCTCGCGGGGAAGCGCACCAGCGACGTCACCACGATCGCGAACGCGTACCCTGCCACGTCCAGGATCAGGATGCCTTCCAGCCCGATGACGGCCATCAGCCCGACGGCGGCCAGCGGCACGAGCAGCTGCGTCATGCCTCCGGCCATCTGCACGATGCCGTTCGCGTGGCCGAGGTGGCGCTTGGGGACGAGCTGCGGGATGGCGGAGCTGTACGCGAGGCGCTGGAAGGTGAGCGCCACGGACAGCACCGCGAGCAGCGGGTAGACGTGCCAGGTCTGCAGGTTGCCCGTCCAGAGCAGGACGCCCAGCATGAGCTGGGTGCCCATGGCGGCGAAGTCGCCGGCGAGCATGACGGTGCGGCGGTCGTTCCTGTCGACCACGGCTCCCGCCAGCGGCGCGACCAGCATCCCCGGCACCAGGCCGATGACGGCGAGCAGCGCGAACTGGGCGAGCGAACCCGTGGTCAGGTAGATCCAGATGGGGATGGCGAACTCGGTCAGGGCCGACCCCATGATCGAGATGAGCTGCCCGCTCACGACGCCGAGGAAGCGCCGCATGCTCGGCTCCGGCGCTCCGGATCGCCCGCCGGATCGCTCGCTGGGGTGCCCGCCGGAGTGCTCGCCGGCTGCGGGCCGGGTGCCGGGGTCCGTCCTGGAGACCTCGCGCAGGCGCCAGTTCGGCCCTGACGCCTCGCCTCCCGAGGCCACGGCCCCGTGGACGCCGGTGACGATCTCGGCGAGCTCTTGCGCCCGATATTTCAGGAAAAAGTGGCCGGCCTCGTCCAGCTCCACCACGGCCGCCACCGGCGTCAGGAAGTGCCACTCCCTGAACCGTTCCTCGAAGTACTCGGTCGCCGGGTCCCGCTCACCCGCCACGCTGACGATCGGCGCCCGCAGCGGCGTCACGGAGCTCCGGAACAGCCCGGTGAAATACTCCTCGGCCGCCTCCGTGTCCTCGCGCATGTTCCTGATGATGTGCCGCGCCTGGCCCGGGTCGAGGTCGCTCATGTCGAGCCCCATCGACGTCAGCCAGTTGGCGTAGCTGCGGTCGCTGCGCATGTACTCGCGCCTGGCCAGCCGCGACAGCGCCGCCAGCACCCGGTTCCCCGGCTGGGCAAACGGGAAGATCGCCCCGATGTACACCGCTTCGAGCGACCGCCCGGCCGCCTCCAGCCGCCGCGCGATGGCCACGGTCAGCGCCGACCCGACCCCGCAGTGACCGTACAGGGCCAGCGGTCCCCGTACCTTCCGCAGGATCTCGTCCACGCATCGCTCCGCCACCTCCTCCAGCGGCTGCGGATCCTCGTCGAGCCCCACATCGTGGCCGGGGATGGACACCGCCCACAGCGCGTGCGTCGCCGGCAGGGCGTCGGCCAGCGGCTGGTACGCCACCGCCGCGCCCCCGCCGTACGGGACGCACACGTACGTGAGGTCGGCGGGCCGGGACCGGCGCGGCGTCAGCTCGTGCAGGAGGGGGCGCGGCCCGGTGGCCCCGCCGTCGGCGTGGGCGGCCAGCTCCCTGATCGTCGGGTGCTTGAACAGGTCCACCACGGCGACCGGCGCCGCCCCGGGCGGCAGCTCCCTGCGTAACCGTGCCACGACCTTGATGGCGAGCAGCGAGTGCCCGCCGGCGTCGAAGAAGTCGTCGTCGATGCCGAAGTCCGCGCCGCCGAGCACGTCCGCCCAGACGGCGCTCACCAGGCGCTCGGTGTCGGTGCTCGGTGCGGCGCGCGTGCCGCCCGCCTCGGGGGCGGCCGACGGCGCGGGCAGGCGGCGGCGGTCCACCTTGCCGTTGGCCGTGAGGGGCAGCCGGTCGAGCGGGACGAAACGGGCGGGGATCATGTACGCGGGCAGGGTCTCGGCGAGGTGCGCCCGCAGCCGCACCGGGTCAGGGCCGGCGCCGACCACGTACGCGACGAGCTGCGCGGCGCTGCCGTCCCCGTCGGTGGTCACCACGCACTCGGCGACGTCCGGGTGACGGGCGAGGTGGGTCTCGATCTCGCCGAGCTCGATCCGGTAGCCGCGGATCTTGACCTGGGCGTCGGCCCGGCCGAGGAACTCGATGGTGCCGTCGCCGGTATAGCGGCCCAGGTCACCGGTCCGGTAGAGGCGCTCGCCGGTGCGCGGACGGGTGACGAAGGAGGCGGCCGTCCTTTCCGGGTCGCGCCAGTAGCCGGTGGCGACGCCCGCGCCGCCGATGTACAGCTCGCCGGGCACGCCCACGGGGACGTCCCGCAGCCCGGGGCTGAGGATGTGGAAGGTCTGGTTGGCCAGCGGGCGGCCGTACGGGATGGACGTCCAGGCCGGGTCCACCGCGCCGATCGGGTACGAGATGGACCAGATCGAGCCCTCGGTGGCGCCGCCCAGGCTGACGACCTCCGCGTCCGGGGCGAGCGCGCGGATGCGGTCCGGCAGGGTCAGCGGGATCCAGTCGCCCGAGAGCAGCACCAGGCGGAGCGAGCTGAGGTCGGTCCCCTCATGCTCGGCGTGGTCGACGAGCAGCTCCATCAGGGCGGGCACGGAGTTCCAGACGGTGACGCGCTCCTCGGCGACCAGGCCGGCCCAGGCGGCCGGGTCCTTGTCGCCCGACGGGTCACCCATCACGAGGGCGGCCCCTGCGGCGAGGGCGCCGTAGACGTCGTACACGGACAGGTCGAAGCTGAGCGCCGACAGGGCGAGGAACCGGTCGGCGGGACCGATCCGGTAGCGGTGGTTGAGGTCGCGGACGGTGTTGACGGCGGCCCGGTGCTCGATCATCACGCCCTTGGGCGTGCCGGTCGAGCCCGAAGTGAAGATCACGTACGCGAGTTCGCCGGGCGTGGCGGGGTTGTCCAGCGGATCGCCGCAGGCGTCCGGGACCGTGAGGCGGGTCAGGCCGGCCGGCCAGGCGAGGTCGAGCCACGGCTGGGTGACGGCGATCTCGCACCCGCCGCGCTCGATGAGCTCGAAACGCCGCTGGTCGGGCAGGTCGGCGTCGACCGGCAGGTACGCGGCCCCGGCCAGGTTGATCGCCAGGACGGCGGCGACCTGCTCCCAGCCGCGCTCCATCACCACCGCCACGAGCCGCCCGGGGCCGGCGCCGGCGCTCACCAGCTCGGCGGCCAGCGCGCGAGCCCGCCCGAGCAGCTCGGCGTAGGTCAGCGCGCCGCCGGGATGGACCACGGCGACCGCGCCGGAGTCACGGACCGGGTCGGGCAGCAGCCCGGGCGGGCCCAGGTCGGCGGCGGTGTCGTTCCAGCGCCGCCGCTCCTCCTGCTCTGCGGCCGTCAGCAGGTCGAGCTCCGCCACCGGCGTCTCCGGGGCGTCCGCCACCTGAGCCAGCAGCGTGGCCAGGTGCCCCGCCATGCGCTCGACCCGCCGGGCCGAGAACAGCGCGGTGTTGTAGACGAACAGGAACGACCCGTCGCCTCCGGTGTAGAGCTCGAGGTCGAACCGGGTGGCCCAGCGCCCGGGCTCGAACCCCTCCAGCGCCAGCGCCCCCGCCTCCGGCTCGCCGCCGTAGTTCTGCATGGCGAGGATCACCTGGAACACCGGCGAGCGCGACGGCTCCCGTGCCACGTTCAGCTCCGACACCAGCCGCTCGAACGGCACCTCCTGGTGCGTGTACGCGTCCGTGGCCGTGTCGCGCACCCGGCGCAGCAGCTCCGCGAACGTCGGCTCGCCCGACAGGTCCACCCGCATCGCCAGCATGTTGACGAAGCACCCGATCAGCCCTTCCAGCTCCGGCACCGGCCGGCCGGCGACAGGGGAGCCGATCGTCACGTCCCGCTGGCCCGCGTACCGGCCGAGCAGCACCGCGTACGCCGCCAGCAGCACCATGTACGGCGTGGCGCCGTGCTCGCGCCCCACCCGGTCCAGCCGCCCGGCCAGCTCCGCGCCGACGGAGAAATGGTGCGCCGCCCCCGCGTGGGTCAGCTCGGGAGGGCGCGGCGCGTCCGTGGGCAGCTCCAGCGGCTCCAGCCCGGCCAGCCGCTCCCGCCAGTACTCCACGTCGCCGCCGGGCCGATCCCGCTGCCAGGCGGCGAAGTCCCCGTAGCCCACGGGCAGGTCGGGCACCGGCTCGCCGCCGCAGAGCGCCACGATCTCGCGCAGCAGCACGTTCGCCGACCAGCCGTCGGCCGCGATGTGGTGCACGGCGATGGCCAGCACGTGGTCGTCGGCGGCCAGCCGCACCAGCAGCGCCCTGATGACCGGCCCCGACGCCAGATCGAACGGCTCGGCCAGGAACGGGCCCACCAGCTCCCTGGCCGAGCCGGCCGACTCCGCTTCCGCGACGGCCAGGGGCACCGCCGCGTCCCGCGCGACCAGCACGGACGGCTGCCCGTCAGGGCCCGTGGGGAACGTGGTGCGCAGCGGCTGGTGCCGGGACACGATCCGCTCCAGCGCCGCCTCCAGCGCGCCCGCGGTGAGCGGGCCGCGCACCCGTCGCACCAGGGGGATGGTGTGCGCCGGATTGCCGGGGGCGTACTGCTCCATGAACCACAGCCGCTCCTGCGCGTACGACAGCGGCGGCGCCTGGCCGGGCGGCAGCGCGGGGATCGCCGGCCCGGCCGCCGGGCGGCGCCTGCGCAGCCGCTGGGTCAGCAGCGCCCGCTGCGCCTCGCTCAGTTCCGTCATGGGCCCTCCCGATCCAGCAGGCTCCTGGCCTGCTCGTCGGACAGCACCGCCACCTCGGCGGCCAGCGCCTCCTCGACGGCGACCGCCAGCGCGGCCACGGTACGGCGGTCGAACAGGGTGCGGATCGGCAGGTCCACGCCCGCCAGGGCGCGCAGCCTGGCGGCCACCCTGATCGCGAGCAGCGAGTGGCCGCCGAGCGCGAAGAAGTCGTCGAAGGCGCCGATCTTGCCGGCGCCGAGCACCTCCGCCCACACGTCCGCGACCAGCTCCTCCGCGTCGGTGCGCGGCGGGACGTCGCCGCCCTCGGCAGGCCCCGGCAGGGGCAGCGCGTTCCGGTCCAGCTTGCCGTTGCGCGTGAGGGGAAGGGCGTCCAGCACCACATAGTGGGTGGGAACCAGGTGCGGGGGAAGCCTCCGGGCGACGTACTCGGCGGGCTCGGGCCCGGTGGCGGAATCGCCCGACGGGACGACGTAGGCCACGAGGTCGCCCTCCCTGGCGAGCACGGCGGCCTGGCGCACGTCCGGGTGGCCGAGGAGGCAGTGCTCGATCTCGCCCGGCTCGATCCGGAACCCGCGCACCTTCACCTGGTCGTCCAGCCGCCCGAGGAACTCCAGCTGCCCGTCCCGCCGCAGGCGCACCCGGTCGCCGGTCCTGAAGACGCGGCCGCCGGGCCCGGGGGCGAAACGCGGGTCGTACCCTCCGAGGTAACCGCGGGCCACGCCGGGCCCGCCGACGTGCAGCTCGCCCGGCGCGCCCGGAGGCACCGGGCTTCCGTACGCGTCGAGCACCTTGACCGTGGTCGCGCGGACCGGGCGGCCGATGGGCGGGCGCGGGTCGCCGCCGCGCAGCTCGGCGGCCGTGGCGATGATCGTCGTCTCGGTCGGCCCGTACGTGTTGACCAGCCGCACCCCGTCCCCGAACCGCTCCCGCCAGCGCTCCACCGCTCCAGCCCGCACCTGCTCGCCGCCGAGGATCACCAGGCGCAGCCGTTCGGGCCAGGCCACCTCGTCGATCATGCCCACCAGGTGGTGGAAGTAGGCGGTCGGCAGGTCGAGCACGGTGACGTCGGGTCGCCTGGCGAGCAGCTCCGGCAGGGCGGCGCCGCCACCGGGCAGCAGCTCGACCGTGGCGCCCGCCGCCAGCGCCGGATAGATCTCCTCCGCATGGGTGTCGAAGCTGAGCGCGGCCAGCTGCACGACGCGGTCGCCGGGACGCAGGCCGTAGACGGCCCGCATCCACCGGACCCGCTCGGCCAGCCCGGCGTGCTCGACCACGACACCCTTCGGCGCACCGGTCGAGCCGGAGGTGTAGAGGACGTACGCCGCCCCGTCGCCCTGCGCGTGCGCCGGGGCGCCGGAGTGTTCGTGGGTCGGTGCGCCAGGGCGTTCGTGCGCCGGGGCGTCGGAGTGTTCGGGCCCCGGCCCGCCGTGGGGTCCGCGCGCCGGGCCGTCCTCGATGACGAGGCCGTCCGTGACGACGAGGGACGCCACGGAGGCCATGGCGCGCAGGCGCTCCTCCGGGTAGGCGGGATCCAGCGGCAGGTAGGCGGCGCCGGCCCGCCAGATCGCCAGCATGGCCACGACCGCGTCGACCGAGCCGCCGGCCATCCGCAGCCCGACCACGCCAGCCGCACCCCGCCCTGCCGCTTCCCCGGCCGTCTCCCCGGTCGTCGCGCCGGTCGTCGCGCCGGCCGAGTTCCCGGTCGGCTTCCCGATCGGGTCGCCGGTCGGCTTCCCGACCGGGTCCGCGGTCGGGTCGCCGGCCAGCTTCCTGGCCAGCTTTCCGGCCAGCAGGGCCACCCGCCGTTCCAGTTCGGCGTACGTGACGGCGTCCCGGCCGCAGCTCACGGCCACCAGGTCCGGGTACGCCGCCATCGCCTGCGCGATCAACTCCGGCACCAGGGCCGCCGGGTCGGGGCCGTCCCCGCCCGCGGCCGCCCAGTCAGGCGGAGGGCCGCTCGCCGTCTCGATCAGCGCCTCGTCCGCGGCAGTGAGCACCGGCAGGCGTGACAGCGGCGCGTGCCGGTTGCCGGCGTCGGCCACCCCGCGCAGCAGCACCTCGAACCGCCCCGCCAGTCCCGCCACCGTCGCCGCGTCGAACAGCCCGGCGTCGTACCCGAAGGCCACCCGCAACCGCCCGGGGGCCCGCCACGCCTCCACGGTCAGGTCGAACTTCGCCTGCCGGTACCCGTCGTCGAAGAACGACATCCGCAGGTCGCCCAGCCGGTCCCGCGCCCCGTCGCGACCGGCGAGGTCGGCCGTCTGGCCGTTCAGCGTGAACATGGTCTGGAACATCGGCTTCCTGGTGATGTCCCGCTCCACGTCCAGCTCCGCCAGCAGCTGCTCGAAGGGCACGTCCTGGTGCGCCATCGCGTCCAGGACCGTTCCGCGCGTGCGGGCCAGCAGCTCCTCCAGCGTCGGGTCACCCGACAGGTCGCCCCGCAGCACCAGCGTGGTGCTGAGGTAACCGACGAGCGGCTCCAGCTCCACCCGGATCCGCCCCGCCGCGGGCGAGCCCACCAGCACGTCGTCCTGCCCGGTGTGCCGGGACAGCAGGAGCTGGTACGCGGCCAGCAGCACCATGAACAGCGTGACCTGATGCCGGCCCGCCGTCGCTTCCAGCGCGGCCAGCAGGTCGCCGGGCACGTCCAGCAGGTGCACCCCGCCGCGCGAGGGCTCCGCCCCGTGCGGCCGGTCGGTGGGCAGGTCCAGCACCGGCGGGCCGGCGAGCTGGGCTCGCCAGTACTCCAGCGCCTCCCCGCTGTCCTGCTCCCGCTGCCAGAGGGCCACGTCCCCGTGCTGCACGGCCAGGGCGGGCAGCTCCGGCGGGCCGGACGCGACGGTGTCCTGCGCCGCTTCGTACGGGACCCCCTCGTACAGGGCCCCTGCGCGAAGGGCCCCTGCGCGAAGGGCCCCTTTGCGCAGGGCCGCTTCGTACAGGGCCGCGAGGTCGTCCAGGAGGACGGTGATCGACCAGCCGTCCGCGACGATGTGGTGGAGCACCACGCACAGCACGTGGTCGGCGGGGCCGAGCCGGATCAGGGAGACGCGCAGCGGCGGCGCCGCCCCGAGATCCAGCGGCGCGTTGGTGCGGGCGGCGACCAGCGCGCGGGCCTCCCCCTCGTCCCGGGCGTCAAGCCGTTCGACGCGGGCGGGTGCGGGGCGCTCGACGACGGCCACCGGCCGCCCGTCCACCTCGGGGAAGCGGGTGCGCAGCGACTCGTGCCTGGCGACCAGCCCGGTCAGCGCCCGCCGCAGCACCTCCTCGTCGAGCGGGCCCTGGAGCCTGCGCACGATGTACATGTTGTACGAGGCGTCGCCGGGGTCGAGCCGGTGCAGGAACCACAGGCGTTCCTGGGCGGGGGAGAGCGGCGGCAGCGTGCCCGCGGGGCGGGGCAGCAGCGGCCTGCCCGGCGCGTCCCCCTGGTCGTCCAGCGTCGCGGCGAACCCGGCCACGGTCGGGTTCGCGAACAGCGCCCGCAGCGGCGCCGGCGTGCCCGCGGCCGCCAGCCGGGCGATGACCCGGGTCGCCAGCAGCGAGTGGCCGCCGAGCGCGAAGAAGTCGTCGCCGGTGCCGAGGTCGCCGGTGCCGAGGTCGCCGGTGCCGAGCACCTCGGCGAAGATCCGCGCCACCTGACGCTCCCTGGCGGTGGCAGGCCGCCCGCCCCGCCCAGCCGCGGGACGCGACGGCGCGGGCAGCGCCCGCCGGTCCACCTTGCCGTTCGGGGTCAGCGGCAGCGCGTCCAGCTCCACGACCGCCGACGGCACCATGTACGCCGGCAACCACTCCGCCGCCCGCTCCAGCAGATCGCCGGGAGCGCCGGGCGCCACGTAGGCCACGAGCGCGTCGTCCCGCGCCACCACGGCGGCCTCGCGCACCCGCGGATGCCGCAGCAGCGTGGCCTCGATCTCGCCGGGTTCGACGCGGTGGCCGCGCACCTTGACCTGGCCGTCGTCCCGCCCGAGGAACTCG
Source organism: Nonomuraea deserti (assembly GCF_004348685.1). GTDB lineage: Bacteria > Actinomycetota > Actinomycetes > Streptosporangiales > Streptosporangiaceae > Nonomuraea > Nonomuraea deserti. The sequence goes on from NZ_SMKO01000215.1 coordinate 9,977, forward strand.
AGGGTGCCGTCGCCGAGCCACCGGACCCGGTCGCCCGTGCGGTACCGGCCGCCCTCGAACGGCTCCGGCGGCTCCCCGGGCCCGCGCAGGTAGCCGAGGGCGACCCCCGCCCCGCCGATGACCAGCTCTCCCGGCACGCCGACGGGCGCCGGCGAACCCCACCGGTCGAGCACCTGGACGGTCGTGTTGGCCAGGGGCCGGCCGATGCTGACCCGGTCGGGCGACTCGGGCACCTCCCAGGCGGTCGACCAGATCGTGGTCTCCGTCGGCCCGTACATGTTGAACAGCCGCCGCGCCCGCCGCCGCAGCCTTCTGGCCAGCGCGAGCGGCAGCGCCTCGCCTCCGGCCAGCGCGACCAGCCCCGCCGGGTCGAGCCCGCCGGCCAGCAGCATGCTCCACCCGGACGGCGTCGCCTGCACGTGCGTCACCCCGGAGCGGGCGACCAGCCCGGCCAGCGCCACGCCGTCCCGCGCGGTGGCGTCGTCGGCCAGCACCAGCCGCCCGCCCGTCACCAGCGGCAGGTACAGCTCCAGCCCCGCGATGTCGAACGACAGAGACGTGCCGCCCAGCCACGCGTCCCCGGGGCCGGATCGGAGCAGGGCAGCCATCCCGGCCAGCAGGTTGACCAGCGCGGAATGCGGCACGGCCACCCCCTTCGGCACCCCGGTGGATCCCGATGTGTGCAGCACGTAGGCGGGCGCGCCGGGCCCGGGACCGGCCTCCGGCGCGCCGTCCGGCGCCGTCACGCCCGGCGCGCCGTCCGGCATCGCCTCGTCCGGCGCGCCGTCCGGCATCGCCTCGCCCGGCGCGCTGCCCAGCATGGGCTCGCCCGGCGCGGCAAGGGGCACCGTCCTGATGTGCGCGGGGAGAGGGGCCGACGGGCCGGCGAGCGCCACGCGTACCCCCGCCCGATCCACCATCCCGGCGACCCGCGCCGCCGGCAGCGCCGGATCCACCGGCAGGTAGGCGGCCCCCGCCAGCATGACGCCGAGCAGCGTCCCGGGCAGGTCGGCCGTGCGGGGCAGGCACACCGCCACCACCGACCCCGGCCCGGCCCCGCATGCCCGCAGCGCCGCGGCGACCGCCCGCGCCCGCGCCGCCACGTCCGCGTACGTGCGCCGCTCCCCGCCGCGCTCCCCGCCGTGTGCCCTGTCGTGTGCCCCGCCGTGCTTCGCCTCGCACTCAACGGCCACCGCGTCCGGCCGCGCCTGCGCCTGCCGCAGGAAAAGGTCGACCACGGTGCCGCCGGGCACGGCGAGCGCGGTGTCGTTCCAGGTCGTGCCGATCAGCTCGCGCTCCCCGGCCGGCAGCACGTCGAGCTCGGACAGCCGCGCCTCCGGCCGGCCCGCGACCGAGGCGAGCAGCGTACGGAAACGCGCGGCCAGCCGGTCGGCGAACACCCGGTCGAACAGGTCGGCGCTGTAGACGAACGCGCCGTGCAGCCCGTCGCCGTCGGGCCACAGGTCCACCCGCAGATCCACCATGGCGGGCGGCACCCCGTGCGGGAACGGCTCGCTGTCCAGGCCCGCGAACGTCGCCGCCTCGCCGTAGCCGACCGCCGCGTTGTGCAGCCCGAACATGGTCTGGAACAGCGGCGTGCGGCTGAGGTTGCGGTCGATGTCGAGCGCGGACAACACCCGCTCGATGGGCGTCTCGCCGTGCGCCATCGCCTCCAGCACGGTACGCCGGGTCCTGCGCAGCAGCTCGGTGAACGGCGGATCGCCCGACAGGTCGCCCCGCAGCACCAGCGTGGAGGCGAACAACCCCACCATCGGCTCCAGCTCGGGCCGGGTCCGCCCGGCGGTGGGCGTACCGACCAGGATGTCCTCCTGCCCGGTGTGCCGGGCCAGCAGCGCCTGGTAGGCGGCCAGCAGCACCATGAACAGCGTGCACCGCCCGGCCCGCGCCAGCCGCCGCAGCCCGCCCATCAGCGCCGGATCGAGGTCGAAGTGCGACTCGCCGCCCTTGCTGCCGCGACGGGCCGGGCGCGGGCGGTCGGCGGGCAGGTCCAGCGGCGCCGCGCCGGCGAGCTTGCCCGTCCAGTAGCCGACGTCGGCGTCCGCGGCCCGCTGCGCGTCGGCGTAGTCGGCGTACGTCACCGGCAGCTCGGGCAGCACGGCCGGCGTGCCGTGCGCCCGGGCGGCGTAGCACCTGGCCAGGTCGTCCATGAGCACGTTGAGCGACCAGCCGTCGCCGATGATGTGGTGCAGCACGACGCAGAGCACGTGGTCGCCGTCGGCCAGCCGGATCAGGCTGATCCGCAGGGGTGGCGCGGCGCCCAGCTCGAAAGGGGTGTTCGCGCGTTCCTCGCACAGCCGCTCGGCCTGCTCGGGCGTGGCCAGGTCGATCCGCTCGACGGGTACGCGACCCGGCGGGTCGACCACGGCGACCGGCTGCCCGTCGGCCTCGGGGAACCTGGTGCGCAGCGCCTCGTGCCTGGCCGCCACGTCGGCGAACGCGCCGGTCAGCGCCCCGGCGTCGAGCGGGCCGCGCAGCCGGCGCACGACGACCACCCGGTAGGCGGGGTCGTCCGGGTCGAGCCGCTGCAGGAACCAGAGCCGCTCCTGCCCGAGGGAGATCATGCGCGCAGCTCGCTCACCGCCGCCGCCACCCCGGTGACCGTGGGATCGTCGAGGAACACGTCGAACGGCACCTCCACGCCGAGCCGTTTCCTGATCCTGGCGCTGATCTGGGTGATGGTGAGCGAGTGGCCGCCCAGGTCGTACAGGTCCTCGTCGGGAGCGACGTCGTCGATCCGCAGGACCTCCATCCAGATCAGCCGTACCTGCTCGACCAGTTCGCCGTCCACGGCCCCCGCCTCCCGCACCGGCGCGGGCGCGGGCGGGCCGCCGGAGCCCGCGGCGACGGGCGGCGGGGTGGCGACGGGCAGCGCGCGAGTCGGTGCCAGGCCGGTCAGCGGCACGTCGGGGTCGGCGCGGGCGGCGGCCAGCACGGCTCTCAGATCGTGTCCCGCCGCCTCCACGTCCTGTGTGGACACGAGGTCCGGGCTGTAGTGCAGGGTGAGGCGGAGCCCGTCGTCGCCGTCCACGGCCTGGAGGTGCAGCACGTTCCTGACCGTGCGGTTGGACATCTTCCACTCGGCCGACGTCCGCAGGCCGGGGAAGACCACGTTCGCCGCCCGCCGCCGGAAACTGATCGACACCGGCGCCAGCGCGGGCCGCGGTCTGACCCCGCCCGCGGCGCGGGCCGCGGGGACGTCGCGGAAGCGGTTGAGCTCGTGTACCTCCGCCCTGAGGGCGTGGGCGAGCTCTCTGAACGTGGTGTCCGGCTTGGGGGTGGAGTAGACGGGCAGTTCGGTGGCGAACAACCCGATGTGGTCCCGCGTCCCCGCATCCCGGGTGGACATGGCGATGGCGACCGCGACCTCCGCGTTGCCGTAGGAGAACAGCAGGCCGTGCACGGCGGCGAGGAAGGCCTCGAACCGGGTGACCCCGGCGGCCTGCGCCGCGGCCATCTCGCCGGTCAGGTCGAGCAGGACCTCCTCGGCGCGGCCCGCCGTCCCCACGGTCCTGGCCGTCCCGCCGATCACCACCTCGGACGCGTCCCGCCAGCGGGCCCGCCAGTACGCGGAGGCCTCCGGCGGGATCGCGAGCCGCGCACCGTACGGCATGGGCAGCGGCGGCAGCGCCTCACCCGCGTAGGCGGCCGCCAGGTCGCGCGTCAGCAGGTCCTTGGACATGCCGTCGAACACCAGGTGGTGCCCGACGAACAGCAGCACGTGACGTTCCCGGGTCACCTCCACCAGCGTGAACCGCGCCAGCGGCCCCCGCCCGAGGTCGAACGGCCGCGCGATCTCCGTGCGCAGCAGGTGCCCGGGATCCGGCGCGGTCGCGAACGCCACGGGCGGCCGCCCGGCCGCCGGCACGACATGCAGCTCGCCGTCGCGCTGCTCGAACGCGCACCTCAGCACCGGATGGCGGTCGACGACCGCCTCGCACGCCCGCAGCATCGCCTCCCGGTCGAGCGGCCCGTCGAACCAGAGGGCGAACGGCATGTGGTAGGCCGTCCCGGTGCCGTGCAACACCTCGGTGATCCACATCCCGTGCTGCGCCTGCGATGCCAGGACCATGTCTACTCCTCTGCCAGACGGCGCAGTTCCCGCTTGATGACCTTGCCCGCGGCGTTCCTCGGCAGGACGTCGAGGCAGAGCAGCTTCGACGGCAGCTCGTGCCCGGCCAGCCGGCCGCCGAGGAACGACCGCACGTCGCTGAGCGCCAGCGGCTCGCGGCACACCACCGCCGCGGCCACCGCCATGCCCATCACCGGGTGCGGCACGCCGAACACCGACGCGTCCGCCACCGCGGGATGCTCGTGCAGCGCGGCCTCGACCTGCAGCGTCGAGACCTTGAACGCGCCCGACTTGATCACGTCGCCGTCGCGGTCGACGAGGTACAGGTAGCCCTCGTCGTCGAGGTAGCCCAGGTCGCCCATGCGTACCCAGCCGTCCTGGAAGGCGTCGTCCCGCTCGCCGTAGTAGGCGCGGGGATGGGCCGCCGCGCGCAGCCACACCTCGCCGGTCTTCCCGGCGGGTACGGGGTCGCCCGCGGGGCCGGCGATCCTGAGCCGCGACCCGCCCGCCGCGCGGCCGAGGGAGCCGGGCCGGTCGCCGTCGTAGATCATGATGGTCTGGGCGGGGGCCGCCTCCGTGGAGGTGTAGTAGTTGGCCACGGTCGCGTTCGGGAACGCGCCGGTGAGCTCGGCGGCCACGGCCGGTGGGAGCGCGGCGGCGGCCGAGCCGAGCAGCAGCACGCTCGACAGGTCGTGGCGGTCCTGCACGTGGGCGTTGAGCAGCTCGATCGCCATCGCGGGCACCACGAAGCAGGTGCCGGCCGCGTACGTCTCGATCAGGGCGGCGAAGCGGGACGGGGTGAACATCGGCAGCGTGACCACCGTGGGGGCCGCGGTGAGCGCGTGGAGCAGCATCACCTGGCCGGCGTTCGTACCGATCGGGAAGGCGTGCACCATATGCCGGGAATGGGCGAACGGGCGGCGCTTGGGGTGGACGGGCGGTGAGGTCAGGTTGGCGTGGGTGGCGGCCACGCCCTTGGGCCGGCCGGTGGTGCCGGAGGTGTAGAGGATCTGGGCGAGCGAGAGCGGGTCGATCGCGGGCGGAGGCGGCGCCTGTTCCTGACGGACGCGCGAGGGGCGTAACAGCTCCTCGAACGCGATGACGGCGGGCCCCGCCGGCGGCTCCCGCAGCGCGTCGCGGCCGTGCACCACCGCCGCCGCGCCGCAGTGCCCGATCATGTACGCCTGCTCGGGAGGGGCCGCCCGGTCCGGCAGCGGCACCGCCACGCCGCCCGCCTTCAGCACGGCCATCCAGCTCACCGCGTAGTCCAGCCAGTCCCGGCCGCCGAACACCAGGGCCACCCGATCACCCTGGAGCGGCCCCGGCAGCGCGCGGGCGACGGCGGTGGAGCGCTCGTCCCATTCGCGCAGGGTCAGGGCTCCCTGGCCGGCGACGACGAGCGCTTGGTGCTCGGGCTCGGTGGCTGCTCGGGACGACAGGAGATCGGGGACTGGAAGGGCCGACGGAACCACCCCCAGAATTATTTTCGTCGTGCCGCTTGACGCTAGAAAAAATGCACAGAGGCGTCAAGCCCTCACCTTCTGGCGCTTGCCGACATCTGGTAACGCGTGACACACTCGCCGCGGATTCCCCGATCACGGAGGGCGTTCACCAGGTGCAAATGGATGGAGAGCTCCGCGAACGGCTCGCCGGCATGATCGCCGAGGCCACGGACGGCGCGGTCGACCCGGCCGAGGTGATGGCCGGGCGGGCCCGGCTGAGCGATCTCGGCGTCACCTCGCTCGCCTACCTGCGGCTGATCGACGCGGTGGAGGCCGAGTTCGGGGTGCAGCTCGAACCCGCCACCCTGGACGGCCTGGACGAGCTGGTGGACTACGTACGGCTGCACGGCTGACCCGCCCGGCATGGCTGAACCGGATGACGCGCCGCTCACGTGGGGCCAGCAGGACATCTGGCGAGCCGTCCTCGCGGCCGAGCCGCAGGACCACTACCTGAACATCGGCCGCGTGTTCGACGCCCCCAGGAAGCGGCCCGTCACCGTGGAGCGCGCCGCCCAGGCCCTCGACCGGCTGGTCGCCAGGCACGAGTCCCTGCGCACCCGGCTCACCGGACCGCGCGACGCGCCGCTGCAGCGGATCTTCCATGAGGCGCGGCCCGCCTTCGAGGTGGCCGAGGACGAGCCGGCCCAGCAGGTGTGCGACCGGCTGGCCGCCGTGCCGTTCCGGTACGGGGAGGAGTGGCCGCTGCGGGCCGCGTTCGTGACGGCGGGAGGGCACGTACGCCAGGTCGTCCTGGTCCTCAGCCATCTCGCCGCCGACGGCCACGCGGCCGACCTCGTCGTCAGGGACCTCAGGCTGCTCCTGCTGCGCGACTCCCTGCCGCCCCCGCCGGGCCCGACCCCCAGGGAACTGGCCGGTCAGCAGGGCTCGGCCGAGGGCCGGCGCCTGTCGGGCGAGACCATCGCCGCCTGGCTCGCCGAGCACGCCCGCCTGGACCCGGTCCCGCCGCCGTCCCACCCGCCCGGCCGGCCCCGGTTCGTGGAGGTCACCCTCCGCTCGCCCGCCCTCGACGCCGCCGCGCAGGACGTCGCCGCCCGCAACCGGGTCAGCTCCTCCACCGTGCTGCTGGCGGCCGCGATGCGGCTGGCCGGCGGGCTCACCGGGCAGCGGTTCCACGGGATGCGGGTGATCGTGAACAACCGGTTCCCGGCCGGCCGCCGCGACGTGGTGGGCACGATCTCGCAGGAGGCGCTCGTGGTGCTCGACCTCCGTACGGAGTCGTTCGACGCGCTGGTACGCCAGGCGTGGGGGACCGCGCTGCGCGCCTACCGGCTGGCCCAGTACGACCCGTGCGCGATGGCGGAGGCGGTCGGCGCCGCCGGGCCGGGGATCAGGTCGTTCGGCTGCTTCAACGACCAGCGGCTCGTGCAGGAGGACGGGGCGCCGCGCGAGTCCGTGCCAGGGGCGGCGGAGGTGGTCAGGACGGACGCGATGGACCGCAACATCTGCGACTTCCGCGTGCACGTCGGCGGCGAGCCCGGCCGGATGGAGGTGTCGTGCTACGCCGACACCGCGCTGCTGCCGCCGTCGGGCGCCGAGCGTTACCTGCTCGACCTGGAGCGGCTGGTGGTGGGGGAGGCCCGCACATGAGCCTGTACGCCACGGCGACGTCGTGCGCGCAGGGCGAGGAACTGCGCTTCCGCCTGCTCGACGAGGGCGGCGGACCGATCAGGGTGGAGGACGTGCCGTCCGGGCGGACCGTCCTGGAGGGCACCGCCGCGCCGGGACCGGGCTGGACGCTGAAGGTTGGGGCGGACTGGCCCAGCTCGCTCTATCGAGTCATTTACCGCGACATTTCCGCATATTTCGTCGTACGCAGTGCTGTGCCTGCTTCGCCCATCCTGGTGTCGATCCCGTTCCCCACCTGGGAGGCGTACAACCGGCCCGGCGTCCCCGGAGAGGGCCTCTACCAGTCGGAGCAGCCCGACCGCGCCGTCAAGGTCACCTTCGACCGGCCGGGAGCCGGGCCGCAGATCGAGGAATGGGAGCTGGGCCTGCTCCGCTGGCTCGCGCCGGCCGGCTACACCGTCGACTACTGCTCGGGCCTCGACCTGCACGCCGACCCCACCCGCCATGACCCTGTCTCTTAT